>JACQVH010000006.1 GCA_016209895.1 Candidatus Hydrogenedentota bacterium
AGTCCCGTGCGAACGGATCTGCGCACGCGGATCGTCGAATTGTGCGCGGATTTGTTTGAATCCATCGGATTGCAGACCAGTGTCGCCGCACCATATCTCGCCAGCGGGTCGGAACGTGGCGCGGTGCTCGATTTCGTGGACCATCCGCTAGACAATCGTTGGTGGTTCGAGGACGAGTTCGCGCGCATCCGCGCGCTCACGACAGAATCGGAGAAGGTCTCTGAATTGGAGCGGCTGCGCAACTGGGAGAATCCCGGTCCCGGTGGATTCTATGATGATTTGGGAAACCCACTCCGTCAACCGCATGTGGTGCAACAAAAAGCGTGGAACGAGGACCCGGGGCGGGTCGAGTCCACCCAGTGCGAGTACTCCTGGAACCGGTGGCGTCAGCGACTTTCGTGGCAGGACCAGGCACAAACACTGTATGGAACGCCGCTGCGACTGCGATACGACGGACTGAACCTTTCGGCGTCGTATCGCCTGAGCGTGGTGTATACGGGTCGGTTCCAGCCGACGATGCGATTGACGGCGAACGGTTCTTACGAGATCCATGGCCCGCTCGCCCAGCCCAATCCGCCGCAAGTTCTCTCCTATAACCTACCGGCCTTCGTCACCAGCGGCGGCACGCTGGAATTGGCTTGGGAACTCTTCGGCGGCCGCGGCTCCCAGGTCGCCGAGGTCTGGCTCACCCGGTATTGAGAACGGCAGCACGAGCTCGAACTCGCCTGGGCACCAGAAGCGCTTAAGAGGCGGACAAGCCCATCCGTGTCGGACAAATCTCGATTATGATTGGCGATTACGAGTCTCGATTACGAACTTCGATTACGAGCACGAGTCTCGATTACGAGTCGGTCAGGGCATGATATTTCAAATGAGGCGGGGATGATCCGGGGGACGGCGCGTGTTGTTGTTATCGTAGTGGGAATGAGACAAAAGCAGCTCAGAATCCGCCTCGCGGAATGAAGTGACTCATTTGGGGTGACGTGAGCAAGAAAGGAAGGAAGCCATGGCAAAGAGCGTAAAAGTAGCGCAAGTCTCTGAGATTGCCCCAGGGAAAGCGAAGGAGATCGAGGTCGAGGGCAAGACTATTGCCGTGTTCAACGTGGACGGTAAGTTTTACGCCATTGATGGTGTCTGTACCCATGTGGGCGGTCCGTTGGCCGAAGGCGACTTGCAAGGTTGTACGGTCACCTGTCCATGGCACGGGGCCGAATTCGATGTGACCTCGGGTAAGGTGTTAGGCCCGCCGGCGGATGATAGTGTCGCCAGTTATCCGACGCGAACCGAAGGCAACGATATCCTGATTGACATGGATTGACGTTGCGCAGCGTCAGGCACGGGAAACACCTTTTCATTGTCTATCCTATCTTTCGCCTCGCCGATCATGCGGAATGTTCCCGCGAAGCCCGCCGAGACTTCACTTATCTGACATCTGGCGAATTCCGTGGATCAAAGCGTGCCAAGTACGGCACTGGGGTTAGGCGCATTCTGAGGGAACGGGTCTCGTCAGCCGGTGTTTAACTGGGCAAGAGGTTTTGAGGCCTGGCAAGGGTCGTTGAATTGGAGGAGGAATTCGCTATGAGATCTAAACCATTTTGTTCTGCCGCGGTGGCAGTGCTGTGCTGCATTGGTCTGTTTGGTCCCGTCACCGCTATCGCGCAGGATGACAGTCTGTGGGGTAATGATGAAGGCGTGGTGACCGATACGGATCAGGACGGCTCGGTCAACGCCACCGATGTTCAGCAGGTTATCAACGGCGCATTGGGTATTCAGCGCACTGCGACCGACGCCGTTAAACACCCGTTCCGGCGTTACGTAATGGCCGCGCCGAGGGCGTCCCTGGCGCCCGCGAAGCCGGATGCCGAAGAGCCGCCTCCCGTTACGGTCGGTTCGGCACTGATCGAGGAGACGCTGACGCAGTGCGCCACCATTGGGGCGGCCTACAATTTCGCACGCAAACACGGCCGGATGGCGGTAAGAACGGGGGCGCGCGTCGTCTTCCTGTTGGGCCGGGAAAGCGAAGGGGTCTGGTATGATGGCGCGTGCGGACGTTTAAGCACGCACCTGGCGGTCTTTATGCGCGAGCGCGATGCCGCTGAGGATAGTTGGGTCTTCTTAGGTCAAGACGGCGCCGAAGACGTGCGCTGCGGTCCGAGCATCGGTCGGGCCAAGGTCGGCATTGGTCACCTGTTTGAGCAACCCGGCGATTACCTCGTGCGGGGAATAATCCGGACGCGGGCGGTGCCGGTCGAGCGCGTAGTCTCAGGCGACACGGAAGAGATTGTTCCGCTTCTCGAATGTGGTGACTTCGCGCGCGACGAAGTGTTTGTGTTGGTGCACGTGTTCGAAGGCGAACCCTCGCCGGAAGACATCGCTTCGGAGGAAATCCCGGAGCCAGTCGGCGACGATTTCGGAGAACCGGTACCGTCCATAGACCCCAATGCGCCGCTTCCCGAAGATTAAAATCCCGCGGGAGATAAACCCATTCTTGCGAATCAGTAGCGCCCGCCCGCTGCGGCGGGCGCTCTCTTCACTCGGGGTCACCTTCTTCGGCTTCGGTGAGTTCTTCGAACGGCCCTGCCGCCTGTTCGCGAATCTCTGTCAAGATACGGAGCAGCTCCGCTTCATCCGAGACCGCCGCCTGAACACACCCCCAGCCCTTCTGCAATTGGAAAATCCCGTCGAGGGCGGCATCGTAATACGACTGGATAATATGCGGAATGCCTTGCTCCTTCAGGATAGCCTCCAGCAACCGCGCCTCAACCTCGTTTTCCAGGACCGCAACTTTGCGCCAGTCACTCATGACCGAGCCCCCTCCTTTGTTGTGCCTTCATTATACATGTTGACACGCCGTGCAGTGATCCTTACTGTTAGGCGGGGGTTCGCTTCAACGAATGACATCACGAGAACGGATACTGTTGACTCTGCGGCACCAGCAGCCCGACCGAGTGCCGTTGGACGGCTGGTTCCGTCCGGAGATCGAGCAGAAGCTGGCCGAGAAGCTGGGGACGGAGTGGCGAGCCGTACTCGGACTGGACTGGGAGGGCGGCTGTGAATGCCGTGTCGAGTGGCCGGAATGGAGTCGGCGAACGGACTTGGCGGTCAAACGGGGCGACTGGCCGGGCGCGGGCGGCGCGTATCTCTGGCACGACGGGAACACGCTTGAAGACCTGTGGGGCGTAATTCAACGGATCGGCAGTACTGGCAAGTACCTGCAATGGGTCAGCGGTCCGTTGGCCAACGTTGATCCGGAAAGCAGCGAGGCATTTGAAGCCATTGAGCGCTTGATTCCGCCGTATCGCCTCGAAGAGCCGGCGTCCATTCTCGAACGAGTGCGAGAGAAACAAGCGGCGGGAAAAGTCGCCATTGGCGGCGTAGCGTTGCCTTTCAAGACCGCGTGGTATCAGCGCGGCATGGCGAACCTGCTCTGCGATTTTCTCATCCACGCCGATTTCGCGCACGCGGCGATGGACCGGATTTTTGGATGGGAGACCGAACGCGCACGTCGGATGGCCGCCGCGGGAGTGGAGATCATCACCGTGGTCGGCGACATCGCTACGCAGGACCGGCTGCTTTTTTCACACGACGTATTCAATGAGTACCTGAAGCCGCGCTTAAAGAAGCTGGTGACGACGGCGCGAGCGGCATCGCCGTTACCGCATCTGTATTTCTTCTATCACTGCGACGGGAACTTGACCGAATTGCTGCCGGACTTCATCGAGGAGTTGGAATTCGACATCATCAACCCGATTCAGCCCGAATGCATGGATTGCTACGCGATCAAACAACGTTACGGCAACCGCGTCACCCTCCATGGCACGATGTCCGTCGTAGACCTCCTGCCAAACGGGCCCATCGAACGCATCCGGCAAACCGTGCGTGAGCGTGTTGACCGCCTCGCGTGCAACGGCGGCTTCGTCCTCAGCTCATCCAACGTGATCGGCTACGACACGCCTATCGAGCACGTGTTGGCTATGTACGAGGAAGCGCGCAATTACACGTCAGATCGGTGGGGGTAGTTAGGTGCTAGTGGTCAGTAATCAGTGGTCAGTGGTCAGGGATGAGAGATCGGCCGACCGACACTCGGTACCCGGTACTCGTCACTCGGTACTCGTCACTCGGAACTTGTTTGCGATGAATAACTCCTGCTGGAAGTCGTCGAATAGTCAACCGACTTGTTCGCGCGTCCGGTGACGCGCCCGCGTGCAAGCGTAACGAACACGCAAGAGGGCGGTAATATGTCGCAGAAAGGAGGTTGATAACGCGTGAAACATGTGAAGGCAGTGTCCAGACAGATTCCGGCGAAGGCGGATGTCCTTGACGACATCAAGGCATTCATCAACGAGATCATGGACCAGATCGCCGCGCTGTTTGGGAAGTAATTGTAATTCAAGAGCAGCCCGTCAGAGTTCCTCAACGCGCTGGGAGCAGTAAGTCACTCCCGGCGCTCTTTTTTTCTTCGGTTCACAGCGAATAGCGCCGCCTTCCGGGCGGCACATGCCGGCAAGGATGTCGGCGCTACTGAAGATAAAGACGGTGCATTTCCAGAGAGAAAGCCGACGTTGTATCCTCTCGCGAGCGGGGGTAAGATTTCCGCACACGAAAGGGTCTCGTCCCGAGGGGAGAAGCTTTATGTTGATGTTGCCTGCTGCCTTGTTTTTTCACGCCGCCGCACAGATTGAGCAATTCACCGCTCCGGGTTTCGGCGCGCCTGTCGCGGGCGTCTGGTATGCGCCGGGAGAGGCGACCAGCGCGTTGCCGCTCGGCGCATTGGGCACCGGCTTTGTGGATTTCACTTCGCGCCTAACTTTCGGCAATACGACGACCGAAAACACTTGGTTGAAACCGCAGTCTGTGGGCACGAAATGTGGAATCGAAATCAGCGTTGCGGGCAAGTCTTTCGGACTCTATCCGGATACCAGCGCCGCGCCGACTTCCGCACGCTTCTGTGGACATTTCCCAATGGCGGACGTAGATTTCCACGACGACTTCTCTCCAGTCGAAATGTACTTGCGCGCGTTTGCGCCGGTAGTCGCGCATGACTACGAGCACTCGAGTCGGCCGATCGCGTTCTTTCATTTCACGGTCAAGAATAAGGGCGCCGAGGATTCGCCCGTGCGGATCGCGCTGCAATGGGAAGCCGCATCCGGCGGCGAGTATTCCGAAGATGGGGACGTAAGTCTGTTGAAGGGTGAGCACGGTTCGTATGCCGTGGGCGGAACCGGCACCGGTTGGGCGCTCGCGAATTCCTCTCCCCACGCGAACACGGCTCGCATCGAAGCCAGCGTGACACTGAAGCCGGGCGAAGAACGCGACCTTGTCCTCGCGTTGGCTTGGTATTTCCCGGAATGGACTTCGAGCGACGGCGAAGTCTTGCGCCATCGGTATGCCTCCGAATACGCCGATGGCGGCGCGGTGTTGGCCGCGTCGCTTCCGGAAGCTCTGGCGATCGAACGGAAGATTATCGCGTGGCAAGAACGCATTTATCGCAGCAAGGTTCCAAACGCTCTCAAGGACGCGGTCATCAATGGCTTGTACATCCTCGCGCGAAATTCGTGGTGGCTGGACGACTGGCGTTTTTTCCAGAGCGAGTCGTTCACCGGCTGCGCCATCACGGAAACATTCGTGTGCCGGTTCAACGGTTCGTTTCCCCTGGCCGTCCTGTTTCCGGAATGCGAAAAGGCCACGATGCGCGCGGTTGCATCTGCTCAGGCCGAAAGCGGTGAAATCCCGTTTGGCTTGGGCACACCCATGGGCTCGCACTCGCCCATGTTCCACTTACAACACCCAATCGTTTCCTCGGAGTTCGTGCTGGTGACTTGGCGTAATTACGTCCTGTGGCGCGATGAGAACTACCTGGCAGAAATGTATCCCCACATTAAAAAGGCGCTGCGGTTCGCCATGACCCTGGATACCGACAACGACGGCGTAATCAACGAAGATCCAGGCAGCGAAAAAGGTTTTCCCGCGAATCAGTATTACGACATCTGGCCGTGGTGGGGCACCAGCGCCTACACCGGCAGCATCTGGCTGGCCGCGCTGAAAGCGGGGGCGGCGGCGGCGAAAAAACAAAAGGATGCGCCCTTTGCTGAGGAACTGCACATGTGGCTCGAAAGGGCAACAAGGGCCTTCGAGGAAAAGCTGTGGACGGGACAGTACTACCGCCTTTACAACGACCCCGTGCGCAAGCGTGTCAGCGAGACTTCTCTGACGAACGCGCTGTGCGGACAATGGTTTGCCTACTGCTGCGGACTGGATGGAATCTTGCCAGAAGAACGAATTGACTTCGTGATTGACACGGTGCTGCGGCTGAACGTCCGGGCGACTCCGTACGGAGCCGTAAATGGTGTCGGACCAAATGGCGCCGCGGACGAGTCTTTTCCAGATCA
Organism: Candidatus Hydrogenedentota bacterium; assembly: GCA_016209895.1. Taxonomy (GTDB): domain Bacteria; phylum Hydrogenedentota; class Hydrogenedentia; order Hydrogenedentales; family SLHB01; genus JACQVH01. The sequence continues at coordinate 6,390 of JACQVH010000006.1, forward strand.
CTCTGCGGTGATTACCATCGGCGAAGTATGGAATTTCTGTGCGATGGCGGCATTCGCGGGACGCGAGCAGGAAGCGACGGATTTGTTCGTGCGCAGCTACGAGAACCTGGTCCTCGCCCAGCGCACGCCGTGGAACATCTCGTGGAGCCTTGACCGGAAAACCGGGGCCCTGAAATGGGGCATCAACTACTATTCGAACCCGTGTGTCTGGACGCTGCTGCAGGCCCTCGATCCGAAGTGTTACGAAGGGTTAGCACGGAGCCGTTAGCCAAACCAGGCGCGCGAGGACGTGCGCGCCCCCCCTCGTAACTTGCCAGTCAATGGTGCGGGGAATTATCATATGGTCTTCTTGTAGGCCAATATCGCGTCCTAATAGCATTCGGGTAATTTTTGTGGTAGGGAGGAAGTGGGCACATGCCGGTGGGTGAGATTCTGGTTTTCGGCGGATCGGGTAGTCAGCAGTTGACGCAGCGAATCTGTGTGTACTTGGATATCGCGCCGGGCCAGGGAGAGGTCCATCGTTTCTCGGAAGGAAACCTTTTTGTACGCATCCGGGAGAACGTGCGTGGCCGGCACGTCTATATTGTACAGTCCACGGCCTTCCCGGCCAACGATAACTTCATGGAACTCCTGTTCTGGATTGATGCCTTCAAGCGTTCGAGCGCCGAGTCGGTCACCGTGGTCATGCCTTACTTCAGCTACGCGAAGGGCGACAAGAAGGACGAGCCGCGGGTATCCATCCGCGCCCGAGTATGCGCGGACGCCATCGAGGCGGCGGGAGCGGACCGGGTCGTCACCATGGACCTACATGCCGCCCAGATTCAAGGCTTCTTCCGCATTCCGGTGGACGACCTGTACGCGTTGCCGGTCCTCTGCGAAGCCATCAAAAGCCATGAGTTACAGGACCTGATCGTGGTGTCGCCCGATACAGGGTTTGCCCGCAAGGCGCGGCAGTACGCGTCCTATCTTGGCTCGACGTTGGCCATCGGGGATAAACAACGGGTAGCCCATGACGAGAAAGCGGAAGTGCTCGAGATTATCGGTCACGTGCGGGGCAAGACGGCGCTGGTCGTGGATGATTTCACGATCTCCGGCGGCACCTTAGTGGACGTGGCCGAAAAACTCGTCGAGCGCGGCGCGAAGGCGGTTTATGCCGCCGTCACTCACGGCGTGTTCTCGGAAGGCTCGATGGAACGCATCGCGCGCAGCGCCATCACCCGCATGTTCGTGACCGATACCGTCGAGACTCAGCCCGTAAGCCTCTGCGACAAGGTCGAGATCGTGTCCGTCGCCCCCCTCTTCGGCGAAGCCATCCGCCGCATCCACAATCGCGAGAGTATCAGCGTTTTGTTTCCGGAGTAGACGCCCGTCACGGTAGTCCGAGGGCGGCGTTGATGACCATCTGCACGTCTACGGCGTTGACATCACCGTTCCGGTCGAGGTCGCAATCGTATTGACTTTGTAGTCCCAACGCGGAGTTGATAACGGTCTGGACGTCTACGGCGTTGACGGAGCCGGAACTGTCCACGTCGCCGATTCGGGCCGCGAAACCCGGTGTCAGGGACAACCCCACTACGGTCACGCCGTCATCTATGGTTGCCTGTAATTGAGATGGGGAAAAACCGTCGGCTTGCCCATTCACAATCCAGGTACCTGTTTCAAGGGGACCGAAGAAGAATACCCCGCTGATGCCGTCGCGTTCGGCCAGTAAGGACAGGGAACCGATGGCAACGATGGGGTTTGCCGCGGCCGGGATTTGTTCGCCCGTCTCTCGGTTGAGCAGATTCACTCCGAGTGTGCCGGCCATCATCTCTCTTCCGATGTACGGATAGAAATCAACGGGTCCGTAGATTTTGTGGCTGATATCTGCCTCGCTGTATACGCCCCAATCATTCGCTTCGGCCGCCATGGGCAAGCCGGTGGCGTTCAGGATGCATCGGCGCTCGACATATCGAAACCGATTGAGCCCGGTGGTTTCCACACGCGCCAGCTCGCCCATCTGCGGGGTCGCGGACGCCTCGCCGTCCTTCGGCAAAATCACAAAAATCGCGTCGTTGAAAATCTGGTCGAATTCGTTGCGGGTGATGAGCAACGCGGAATCCGTCGCCCAAACCCCGTCGGTAAGGTTAACGATCTGAGAGTCGTGCAGGTTGGATTCCGACGACTGTAGACCCGATACCAGCACGCCCGTCGAGTTCTGTTTGAATCCGCCATCCAGGATTACGTTGTCAATCTCCATCGTCACGTTGTCAATGGAAACGAGCGTTACCACCGATGAAATCGGTACGGGCGGAAACGTGAGTTTGAGGTCTTGCAGACGCGTGTTTTCGGCGGCTCGGACCACCACGTTATCGAGCGCGCTCCCGAACCAACGGATCACGGTAGCTGCCGGCTTTTCAGGGTCTGCACCTTGGACGGTAACATGTGGTATGAACACCACGGGTTCCTCGTACAAGCCAGCGGCCAAGTAAATGATCACAGGATGGAAATCTTTGGCGTGGCGCGCAATGTCATTCATGGCGAACCTGATGGTTAACCAAGGATTCGCTTCGGTCCCGTCTCCAGACTCGTTACTTCCAGTATTTGACACGAAGACATCGTCCGGTGGGTCGGCCGCGTTCTGTGGATCGGTGTTGATTTGGAATTCAGCCAGATTTGAAAAAAGGTCGCCATCCGCGTCTTCCGCGGTGTCGTCTACCAGCGGGTTGAGAAGACGCATTATCTCCCAGTTGTCCGTCATGGTATCGCCGTCCGTGTCGGAACTCAGCGGATTGCTATGGTGGGTCAGCACCTCGTCACTAGATGCCAGTCCGTCACCATCCGGGTCCTGCCCGGCGTCGTCCGGGTTTAGTGGATCAAGGCCGTTCACGAGTTCTGCATTATCGGTGATACCGTCGTCGTCCATATCCGCATCGTAGGGGTCCCAGCCACGACTTGCCTCATCGGTGTCGGTCAGGTCGTCACCGTCGCTGTCCAGATCGAGATAGTTAGGAACACCGTCGTTATCCGTGTCGGCCGTTCCCTCCCAATCGTCCGGAATTTGGTCTCCATCCGAATCGGGACTCTCTGGAAACTCATATGCACCCATGTCCACTCCATTGCCTTGGGGTCGTGGCAGACCCAGGATGTCGGTAGGCGGCGCGCCTTCGGCCGTCCCGGCATCTACACACGGCGAATCACCCCATAGCCGGTAATCGCCACGAAGATAGCTCACAAAACGAGGGCCCTGATCAATATTTCCTTCACCGGGATACCCGCCTTCTACGTCGGAATAAGTGACGGTGGTACGCACACCATTGCCGAAGCTAGCAATTTCGCCGCCGTTTCCCCAGATAATGCAGTTCTTGACAGTCACGCTTGATCCGTACACGCTCAACAGTCCCCCATTATACGTCGCGATATTGCCGGTAACGACACAGTTGACCAGCGTAGCCGTCGAGGTGACATTATGAATCGCGCCGCCGACATAAGCGCTATTTCCGGCAAGCACACAGTTGGTTGCTACTATTGAAGCGTAAGTATTACCTACGCCCCCGCCTTCATAACCACCATAGTTGTTGAGCAACGTGCTGCTGCTCACTGTGGGCGAGGCACGATAATTAAACATTCCTCCGCCAGTGTTGTTAGCTGTGTTGTTAACAAAGGCGCAGCGGGTCAAGGACGGTGAAGAGGACTCATTGTTAACACCGTTGTTTATGCCACCGCCCACGTCGGAAGTATTATTGTAGAACGTGCAACGATTGAGCATCGGCGAGGACTCGTGGTTCAACATTCCTCCACCGTAACTCGTACCACCGTTTAGCGCGGTATTGCCGTTGAAAGTACAGTCGCTGACGTTTGGCGAGAGGCCGTCATTGTGCATCCCGCCCCCGCCTAACCTAGCCGAGTTGCCGGAGAAATTGCAGCCGGTCACCGCAGCCGAAGAATAGTAGTTGGACATCCCTCCGCCATAGTCATTCGCATTGTTGCTTGCAAACGTACAATTGCTTACGGCAGGCGAGGATCGGTCATTGTATATGGCGCCGCCGCTGCGATCTGCGGTGTTATGTGTAAACGCGCAATTGCTGACCATCGGCGCGCCGTTCTGATTGTAGAGAGCTGCGCCCCAGTTACCCGAGTTGTCCGCAAACACGCAGTCGGTTACCGTCGGTGAGGAATGATCGTTGTGCATTCCGCCGCCGCCTTCCGTGGCCGTATTGTTGGTGAACGTGCAGTGGGCCACGGTTGGGGAACTGTTGAGATTGTATATTCCGCCGCCGTATTTGCCGCGGCCACGAGTTACGGTGAAACCGTCCAGCGTCGCCGCGTCTGCTCCAAGGACTCCCACCCGCGCGCCTTCACCATCAATTGTTGCGGCGTGTGTAGTCCAATCGCGCTGGTCGCGCGTCGTTTCGTGGCCACCCTCGCCGATACCGATAAAACCACCATACAGGTGGACGCCGGCTTCCAGTTTGACTACGGCGTACTCGGTGTTCGTATAGGTCCCTTCCGCTACCCAGACTTCGGCCTCGCCGTATGTCTTCCCGGTCTCGATGGCGGCCTGAATGGTGCGAAAGGCCGTATCCCAAACAAGGCCGTTCTCAAGATCCGATGCGTTGTCCTGGTCCACGTACAAGACCTGAACAGCATCGGCGGTACTAAAGGCAAACAAGAGTAGAATGAACCCCGTGATCAGCAGGAAAAGTTGGCACTTTTCTTCGGATGGTGTGCGAGAATGGTGATCCATGATCGAATCCCTCCCCAAAGTCATTTTGATTATATCATAGTCGGTGTTCGGCGAACAGGGGGCGTGGTGTTGGTCCGCGGAAACGAGCACGCTCCCGGGCTAGCCGTTCGGCCACTGTCGCGGCTCGCATGTGATCCACCAGCGCTTGGCCTAATTGAGGAGAATAGAAAAGATTAGAATCACAACCCACAAGCGGCGTTTCCGCCGCGGGGACCGCCATAGAAGCGACGGGGACGTTGCGTCTACGTGCCGAAGTGTTCCTGAAGGACGGCGAGGTCTAATTCGGGATAGACGGGGAAGCGGTCGAGGAGTTTCTTGATTCGGGTTCGCGCTTCTCTGTGGGCCGGGGGGTCAATGGCGTATTTGGCCTTACTGGGTTGGCCGGTATTGGGGCCGGAATCCACGATGGTTGGTTTCGTGTTGGCCAGAACCATTTTGATAATCACAGCGATTTCGCGCATTTCGGGTTCGCCCATGCCCAGGGTGGTAACGGCGGGAGTGCCGAGGCGCAGACCGCTCGTGTACCAGGGGCCGTTCGGGTCGTAGGGTAGGGAGTTGCGGTTGAGGGTGATGCCGCATTCGCGCAGGGCGCTTTCCGCTTGGCGGCCCGTGAGTCCGAACCCCGTCACGTTGATCAGCATCAGGTGGTTGTCGGTGCCGCCGGTAACCACGTCGAGGCCCTCGTCCATACAGGCGCGGGCAAGCGCACGCGCGTTCTCGACGATCCGGCGCGCATAGGTCTTGAACTCCGGTCGGTTGGCTTCGGTGAGCGCGACCGCCTTGGACGCGATGATGTGAGGCAACGGCCCGCCGATAACCAGCGGACACCCTTTGTCTACCTGCTCCGCGAATTCGGACGTGCACAATATAATCCCTCCGCGCGGGCCGCGCAGGGTCTTGTGCGTGGTAGAGGTGACGACATGAGCATGTCTGACCGGATTGAAATCGCCTTCGAACACGCCGCCCGCGACCAGCCCCGCGAAGTGCGCCATGTCCACCATAAACACGGCGTTGACTTTGTCGGCCATTTCGCGTATGAGCCGGAAATTAATCGCGCGCGGATAGGCGCTGTATCCGGCCAGCAGGATCAACGGCTTGATTTCCTGGACCATCCGTTCGAGCCCGTCGTAGTCGAGCAAGCGCGTCTCCCTATTGACACCATAGCTGTACACGTCGAACATTTGCGCAGAGACGTTGTGCCGATAGCCGTGGGTGAGGTGTCCGCCCGAATAGTAGTCCATACCCAGGAGACGCTGGTTGCCCATGGCTTGGCGTAATTTGTTCCAGTCTTCGCGGGACGCTTTCGAGGGGTCGGTGATGCCGAGTTCGGCGAGGTTCGGCGTGCCCACGCGGGCCTGCAGAATGGCCCAATAGGCGATCAGGTTGGCGTCAGCGCCGCTGTGCGGCTGCACATACGCGTGCTCGCAGCCGAAGAGTTTACACGCCTGCTCGCAGGCATAGGCCTCGACCGTGTCCACGTTGTCGCAGCCGGCATAGAAGCGGTGGCCCGGGAAGCCTTCGGCGTATTTGTCCGTCAGGAGATTCCCCATGGCCAGTTGCGTGGCGAGGGAACTGTAGTTCTCGCTGGCAATCAACTTGAGGTTGCTGCGCTGGTCGGCCAGTTCTTTCACGATAGCTTTCGCGACCGTGGGAGCAACCTGTGCCACGGCCGTCAGATTGGACAGATAGCCCAGAAAACCGGGATCAATCTGGTCCGGCTCGATCCGTGCAAGATAGGCTTCAACGGGAGAATTGATATTTCTAACGGTTGACACCATCCCCTCCTCAATCCGGACTTATGCCATATATCACGCCGATAGCCCTTTCAGTGTGGTTCATCGGCGGATGGGCTCCGGCGGTTATTGACGTCAAGTACGAGGTCTAGTGGCGATTATTATTGGGACGCATCGGACAATTACCAAC
>JACQVH010000117.1 GCA_016209895.1 Candidatus Hydrogenedentota bacterium
CCAAAGTCCTGGGTACGAGAGATGTTCCGACTTCGCTCAGCATGACAGTCCCCCCTTTGTCATTCTGAGCGCAGCGAAGAATCTTGCGTACCAAAGTCCTGGGTACAAGAGATGCTTCGACTTCGCTCAGCATGACAGAAAGGGAGGGTATTTTGGAGGTGGTCGGGTTCGGTATGACAAACGGGCCGAGTGCCGGAAGATGTGCCGGCAGCTCGGTGCGTTCAGACCACCAAAAAGGAATCCGGGTCATTCCATTCACCTTTCTCCTGCTGAAACTTCTTCGATTTGTCAATCAGAATCTGGCCGTCGTCTGCCAGCGCGATTTTGAAACGTTCGAGTGGGCGCGGAGCGGGCCCTTCAAAATTGATACCCGTGGTGAAAAAACCGCTGCCGTGGCATGGACACTTGAACTTGCGCTCGTTTGGGAGCCAGTTCGGCGTGCAGCCCAAGTGCGTACAGACCGTGGACAGCGCGTACATTTTCTCCGTGTCGCGCACCAGCCATACCCCGAACCGGTCTTTCCAGCGTTCCGACACGTCGTTAACCGTGTACTCTTCCGGTGTCCCCGCCTTAAAACTCTGGGGTGGCTCGAAAAGCACGTTGGGAAACATGAAGCGACCGACCAGGCCGCCCGCCCAAGCCATTGCGGCGGTGAAGGAACCCCAGCCCAGGACCATCCAAAAGAAGGCGCGTCGCTCGACTGCCGGCCCAGGATTTTTCGCCGCCGGCTTCTCGGCGGCGCCGGTCGAGGGCGTGTTCGAAGCCGCCCACCGCGGTAGTTTCTCGTGAGTCATGCCGCTCGACGTGGTCTTCTTTCGTTTCCCGTCAATCATCTCCCACCTGCCCTTAAACGTTCGCATCACGACACGTCTTTAAGCAAAGCTGTCGCAGTCCGGCGCACATTCATGTTCGGATCGTTCTGGCTCAAGGCTCGGATGGCCGTGTCCAATTCCGGATCGTGCAGTAATGCCCCGGCCTGCATTGCGGTCAAGATCGCCTGATTCCGCTCGTAATTGTCCACTTCCGGATACCGCGACCAGTAATCACGGTCCAACAGATTCAGCAATACCGCTCGGCCCGAAGCATCGCCCAGTTTGGCCAGAGCTACGGCCGATTCCCATTGTACGTTGGGTTCAGGGTCTTGCAACGCGAGTTTCAATTGGTCCACGACCCCGGGGTCTCCCAAGTTACCCAGGGCCATGACGGCCTGGAGCCGGACGCGCGCGTCCCGGTCAGCGACGTAAGGTTTGATCCCGTCCACTGACTGTGGGTCGCGCAACATACCCAGCGCGTGTAGAAGATAGGGCCGGTTGTCGTCGGTCTCGCGGCCAAGCGCCGCGACCAGGGGCGAAACATATGCTTGGTCTCCGGAACGCCCCATCGCCAAGGCCAGGTACTGCCTCACCATGGGGCTGGGGTCGTGTTGGGACTGCTCGAATGCCGCAGTCATCTCCGCAATGAATCGTTCTTCCTTCGGCATCGCCGCCGGATTGGACATCAGTTTAGCCAGCTCAAACGCGGCCTGCCAGCGTTGGGTGAAGCCGCCCGCCTTGATATCGTTCAGATAGTCATAGGCGGTGTCTTCGCCCCGAGTCAAGAGTCGCACCGCCACATATAAGAGGGCGCTGAACACGGCGATCAAAAACGGTACCACGAAGAACGAATGCACGATCACCGCCACGGTCGAGCGCGGGGCCGCGCTCGGCGCGGCTGGGCTGGTGTCCGCGAGTCCGCGTTCGGAACGGATATCCGCGCTTTTCAGCGATGCATTTTCCATGGAATCTCGATCATTCAGCCCGGAACGAGGGCGGAACTATAGCAGCTTGCATTAGTCGAGTCAATTGTCCGATTTTACGTCTATGCTACTTGCGGTTTCTATAGGACCCTTGAGAGTTTGGCGACCCACAGGGCTCGCATTGTTGGGACTTCATGATTACAACAACGAGTTTTCGCGGCTTATGCCAAGAGGCGACCCCGCCGCGACTTGGGATGGTCGCCTCCAGAGATGTGTCCGACCAGTCTGATCGGTCGGACGGCTTGTGCCAGTCATCAAGCTCGCGTAGTATCCATCGGCAAGTTCGTGGCAGGATCAACCCCAGTTCGAGGACTAGACCATGCTCCCTTGGTTGCATATCGCTATGGTGTGGATTCACCTTCTGGCCATGGGAACCGCGTTGGGGGTGACGCTTGCGCTCGTGATGTCCGGAGAGAACGGCGGCGCGAGCGGTAAGCTGCTAAACAGCGCGGTAGGGTTTCTGCTTTTGACGGGAGCGCTGTTGACGTATGTGCGGTTCCAGGGTGCGCTGCGGGCCGGGGTGCCCGTATTCGACACCAGTTCGCTGCTTATTGCGGTAAAACTGCTGCTCTTGATCGCGTTGGGGGCGTTTTTCGGCATCGCCGCTAAGAAGGGGCGCGCGGGGGAACAGAATTCAGCGAGGGGGTTGTATCTGGCTTCATTGGCGGTTATCGCGCTGGCGAGCCTTTTGGGATTGCTGGTGTGACGGTGGGCAAGTCTCGACGACCCATCTCGACTACTCGATTTTGACTAGGAATTCTGCGAGGCGCGGGACACGAGCCTCGATTACGAATCTCGATTTACGATTACGAACCTGCGATTACGAGCACGATTCTCGATTACGATTATGAGGATCGAGACGGGGATGGGATGGGCTATTCGAGCACGCCGGCGCCCGGGGCGGCCGAGGTTACTATCATTTTTGCAGACAGGCCGGTCCTCCGGCGATACTCGGACGAAAGCTCCTCGCAGAAGTTCTGCACGCTTCCGGAAGCGACCAGGTTGACGGTGCAACCGCCGAATCCGGCGCCGGTCATGCGTGCGCCGTGACATCCCGGCAACTCGCGCGCGGTCTCCGTCATGGCATCCAATTCCGGGCAGGTAACCTCGTAATCCGCACGCAGGCTGTCGCCGGAAGCGTTCATAAGCGGTCCTAATTCGTGGACGTTGCCATTGCGCATGGCCTGTGCTGCCGCCCGGGTTCGCGCGTTTTCCGTGATGATGTGCCGGGCGCGGCGGAAGACCGTGTCGGACAATACGGTACGACAGGTCTCGAGGTCTTCGCTGGTGAAGTCCCGCAAATGGGTTGCGTTCGGTTTGCCCAAAGGTTCTTGCATCCGCTTCACGGCCTCGCCGCATTCGGCCACCCGCTCGTTATACTTGGAAGCGGCCAGCCCGCGCGCGACCGACGTATCGGCGATCACAAAAGAAACGTCCCGCATCGTGATCGGCGTCCATTCGCAAGCCAGGCTTCGGCAGTCGAGCAACAAGGCCTGGTCGGACTTGGCCATGCGGATGATGAACTGGTCCATAATCCCGGTCTTGAGGCCGAGGAACTCGTTCTCGACGCGTTGGCCCAAACGGGCCGCCTCGGCGCCGTCGAGTTGAAATTCGCCTAAGGTTTCGAACAGCGTCAAGGCGGCCATCTCCAGGCTCGCGGAACTGCTGAGACCCGCCCCCACGGGCACGTTTCCGCCGATGACCAAGTCAGCCCCGGAAAGTGGTTGGCGCAGCCTCGCAAGTTCCCGGGCAACACCGACAACGTAGTCTATCCAGGGCTCTTCCACGTTTCGTTCGAGACGGTCCAAGCCGACTTGGGCAGTGCGGTCAAGATTGGCCGCATAGACTCGCAGGGAACGGTCCGGACGGCGGCTTGCGAGTATCCGGGTTTCGCGGTCAATCGCCATCGGGAGGACGAAGCCGTGGTTGTAATCGGTGTGCTCGCCGATGAGGTTGACGCGACCCGGGGCGCGCACTACGATTTCAGGTGGCTTGCCGAACTCCTTACCGAATACTTCGCGGGCGTTATTGAGGTCGGCCGGTATCAGACCCTGATTTTCGCTTTTCATAACCGTCAATCCGGGTAACCTTCCGGATGCCGCCGCCGCCATTCCCAAGCATCGCTTACGATGTCGTCGATCGCGGCCTTCCGTGGCTTCCAGCCCAGAACACTTCGGGCCTTCTCGGAAGACGCTACCAGACGGTCAGCGTCTCCGGGACGACGCGCGCTGTAAACGGTGGGGATTTCGCGGCCGGTGACACGCCGGGCCGATTCGACGACCTGGAGCACGGAATGACCGACCGAATTGCCGAGATTGATTATTTCGGATCGGCCACCTTCGCGGAGATAATGCATCGCCTTCACGTGGGCATCGGTGAGGTCGCTTACATGGATGTAGTCGCGCACGCAGGTGCCGTCCGGGGTGTCGTAGTCGTTTCCGAAGATGGTCACCGATTGCCGCGCTCCGGCGGCGACGTCGAGCACGTTGGGGATGAGGTGGGTTTCGGGCCGGTGGTCCTCGCCTCGCTGAGAGGTGGCGCCGGCGGCGTTGAAATAGCGCAGGGAAACGTAGCGCAACCCGTAGGCGGTATCGCACCATTCGAGCGTCTGTTCGATCATGCGTTTGGAGAGTCCATAGGGATTGAGCGGCCGGTCGGGCATTTCTTCGGAGATGGGGACGCGGTCCGGATTCCCGTACACGGCGGCCGTGGAGCTGAGAATGATCCGCTCGACGTTAGCGCGGCGCATGGCTTTCAGCAAAGAGAGCGCTCCGGCCACGTTGTTCTCGAAATACTTGAGCGGGTTGGCGCAGGATTCGCCGACGAGGCTCGAGGCGGCGAAATGCATGACCGTGTCCACGCCGTGATCGGAAAGCAGTTTCCCTAGAAGCGAGTCATCGAGGACGGAGCCATGGATAAACTCGGCACCCGCCGGAACGGCCGCGCGATGGCCGGTGGAAAGGTTATCCAGGATGACGACCGGTTCCCCGAGTTCGAGGAGTTGTTCGGCTGCGACACTGCCAATGTATCCGGCGCCTCCGGTGATTAATACCGCCATTGACTTTCCCCTGGGCCGTTCCGGCCGATATCAAAACGGCGCGCTCGAGCGCGCCGCGTTAACGTCAAATAGCGCCGCCTTCCAGGCGGCAGGGGCCGGCAAGGATGCCGGCGCTACGTTGCCGCTATCTAATCGCTTTTTCGGTTGCCGGGTCGAAGTAGTGTGCCTTCTCCATGCCCACGTCCACGACATAGGCGCGGTTGACTTCCGGCTCGCGATTGGAGTGAATTCGGGCGGTGACGGACTGGCCGAGAATATTCAGATAGAGATAGATTTCCGAACCCATTGGCTCGACCACCTCGACGGTGGCCGAGACGCTTCTACCCGGAACAAGTTGCTGGGTCGGATTCTCGTTGATGTCTTCCGGTCGGATGCCGAATATCACCGGCTTTCCGGCATAGTGTTCCAAGGCCGTCTGGTGCGCGCGGTCTACGGCTAAATCCATGCCATTCTTGCCATCCCGAAATCGCAGACCGCCGTTGTCCGATACGATCGCGCCTTCCACCAGGTTCATAGGCGGGCTACCGATGAAACCGGCGACGAACTTATTTACCGGGTGATGGTACAATTCCAGCGGCGACGCGATCTGTTGGATTTCGCCGTTCAGCATCACGACGATCCGGTCGCCCATGGTCATGGCCTCGACTTGATCGTGCGTGACGTAGATCATGGTGGATTGCAGCCGCGTGTGGAGCTTGCTGATCTCGGCGCGCATCTGGACACGCAACTTCGCGTCGAGGTTCGAGAGCGGCTCGTCGAACAGGAAGACCTTGGGCTGGCGCACGATGGCCCGGCCGACCGCCACGCGCTGCCGCTCGCCGCCGGACAGCGCCTTGGGCTTGCGATCGAGCAAGTGTTCGATGCTGAGAATCTGGGCGGCCTCGTGGACGCGCTTCAGTATTTCCTTTTTCGGATATTTCCGCAGCATCAGGCCGAAAGCCATGTTCTTGTAGACGGTCATGTGGGGATACAGGGCGTAATTCTGGAATACCATGGCGATATCGCGGTTCTTGGGGGGCACGTCGTTGACGAGCGCGTCGCCGATGTAGATTTCGCCTTCGCTGATTTCTTCCAGCCCGGCGATCATCCGCAACGTCGTGGACTTCCCGCAGCCCGACGGGCCTACCAGCACCACGAATTCTTTGTCTTCGACCACCAGGCTCGCGTTCTTGACCGCTTCCACTCCGCCCGGATAAATCTTTTTTACACTCTTTAGCTCGACCTTCGCCATGGACTCTGTTGCCTCCCACAACGGCGTCTTACGCTGCCGCAACTACCCGTGTAACCGCCCTTCCACACCAATCCGGGATACTACAAGACCGCGATTCAGCCAGTCAAGAAATGAGTTCCGAGTTCCGAGTTCCGAGTGGCGAGTGGCGAGTGCCGAGTACCGAGTGCCGAGGACCGAGTGAAGAGTTGAACCGACTTTGTAGTTTGCACTTCGTCATTTGAGAAGGATTGTGTTTCCGGTTTGTTCGGCTTCGGACATGGCTTGGACGACACGAATGGCGGCCACGGTCGGTCGGCCGATGGCGCCCGCGTCGAGCCACTCGCGGATGATGGCCATTTCGCCGTAGGGACGCGCATTGGGCGAATTGAGATGCACGACGCGTCCCACATTTTCGGCTTCCCGCAAGACGGCCAAGGCGGCGCCGGCGTCTAATTCGAACGGTTTCGTGGTCATCACGTGTTTCCCCGCGCGGATGGTCTGTTGGATTAGTGCCGCGCGACCGGATGGCCGGGTGTAAAGACCGATCGCGTCCAAGTCCGGGTCGTTCAGCAGGTCCTCCAAATGCTGAGTCCAGGGAAGGCCGAATTCGTGGGACGCGGCGCGGGCTTTCTCGGCATCGAGGTCGCAAATCTTCGTAAGCCGGACGGGCAAATCGGGCTGGGCCTGCAACTGCCGGCAGACGGTGCTCCCGAAATTCAATCCGAGCAAACCCAATTTGACCTTCGCATTCATTGCCGATTTCCTCCGATATTCGTCCTCAGGAACGGTGCCGTGAATATACGTCTTTGGTGCCCGCACATGCCAAGCGCGCACCAAAGTCTCACGTGTAAGGGATGCTTTCCCGCGTGGCGCGGGACTCCGCATGACAGGTCGGGAGGGTCAGGGTGGCGGTTGTGAGAACCGGGAGATTGATGCGTTTTTTGCCGGGCACTGTGATGCGATTTTCCCGGATCCGGGAACGAAGTTGCTTTTGCCGGCGCACTTGTGGCAAAATTCTTTCCGTTTTTCGCCAGAAGGGGTGCGTAGTTGTATCTCGTTCGGGCGGACACTTCTCGTGAACGTGATTTCTTCACCGGTGTTTCGCACGGGGTGAAATGCGCCCAGAGGCTGACGCAAGGCGATTCCCGATGAAAGACAGGTAAAGCAGATGGCGCTACATAAGATCAACAAAGGTTTGAATTTACCGATAGCGGGAGAACCGGAACAGACCATACAACCGGCGAATCGCTTGACGCGCGTGGGGTTGGTCGCCGAAGACTACTTGGGGATACGGCCCACCATGTTTGTCGCCGTGGGCGACACGGTACGGCGCGGCCAAGCGCTGTTTGAAGATAAGAAGATCCCCGGCGTGCGGTTCACGGCGCCGGGCGCCGGAACGGTGGTGGCGGTGAATCGTGGGGAACGGCGGGCGTTGCAGTCGGTGGTGATTGACCTGAACGAGAACGAACGCGGCGGCAAGCTGTCGCCGGACGACGAAGCCGTGTTCGCGTCGTACACTGGGAAAGATCCTGCGGGATTGAGCAACGCAGAGATCAAGGCGTTGCTGTTGGAATCCGGCCTGTGGACGGCGATTCGCGCGCGCCCGTTCAGCAAGGTTGCCAATCCGGAGACAACGCCGCATTCCATCTTCATCACGGCCATGGACACCCATCCGTTGGCCCCGTCGGTGGACGTGGTGATGAAGGGTCGGGAAGCGGATTTTGAACGGGGGCTGATTTGCGTTGCCAAACTGACCGAAGGCAAGACGTATCTCTGCAAGGCGCCCGGTTCGTCGGCCCAAAGCCAGCCTTATAATGGCGTCGTCGTGGAAGAATTCGAGGGTGTCCATCCGGCGGGGACCGTAGGTGTGCACATCCACTTCTTGGATCCGGTGCACCGCGACAAGGCCGTATGGCACTTGGGTTATCAGGACGTGATGGCCATCGGCCATTTGTTTGCGACCGGTAAGTTGGACGTGAGGCGGGTGGTCTCACTGGCCGGACCGCAAGTGAAGAAGCCCCGGTTGCTGCGGACGCGGTTGGGCGCGGCGATGGATGAGTTGGTGGCGGGCGAACTCAAGGACGGCGAAAACCGGGTCATTTCGGGGTCGGTCTTGTCCGGTCGGGCGGCCACCGGCCAAGTCTTCGGCTATTTAGGCCGCTATTGTCAACAGATTTCGGTGATTCGTGAAGGCCGCGAACGGGAGTTCCTGGGGTGGCTGTCCTTAGGCAAAAACATGTTTTCGGCCATCAACGTGTGTATTTCGAAGCTTACCCCGGGCAAGAAGTTCGACTTTACTACCTGTGCCAATGGCTCGGAGCGGGCCATCGTGCCCATCGGCGTTTACGAGCGGGTCATGCCCATGGATATTCTGCCCACGTTCCTGCTGCGGTCGTTGGTCATGAATGACGTGGAACGGGCCGAGCAATTGGGGTGCCTCGAACTGGACGAAGAAGATTTGGCGCTGTGCACGTTCGTCTGTCCGGGCAAGATTGATTACGGCCCCATTCTCCGGCGGAATCTGGAGCGAATCGAGAGCGAAGGTTAAAGCGGATGAAGTTCGTAAGGGCGATACTGGACAAACAGAAGAAATACTTTGAGAAGGGCGGGCCGCTGGAGAAGCTCTATCCGCTCTACGAGGCCAGTGATACGTTCGTGTTCACGCCGGGCCACGTCACCAAAGCGGCGTCACATATTCGCGATGCGATCGACCTCAAACGAATGATGATCGTGGTCGTAATTGCGCTAATTCCTTGTATTTTCTGGGCCATGTACAACACGGGGTACCAGGCGAATCGCGCGATTGACCCGGCTAAAGTGAGCGAATTGGTGGGTTGGCGGCACGCGATTCTCCAGGATCTCGGCGTCGGGTATTCCGCTCACAACATACTGGCCTGCATGGTCCACGGCGCACTGTACTTTCTGCCGGTCTTGATCGTTACGTTCGTGGTGGGTGGCGCGTGGGAAGTGCTGTTTGCGTGTGTCCGCAAGCACGAGGTCAATGAAGGTTTCTTGGTGACCGGCATGCTTTTCCCGCTGGTCCTGCCGCCGACCATCCCGTTGTGGCAAGTGGCGCTGGGGATCAGTTTCGGGGTGGTGTTTGGCAAAGAGGTATTCGGTGGTACGGGCATGAATTTCCTGAACCCGGCCCTGGTCTCGCGGGCTTTTCTGTTCTTTGCATACCCGGCTCAGATCAGCGGCGACAAGGTATGGACGGCGGTCACGAACGGCCAGGCGGTGGACGGGTTTAGCGGGGCCACGAACCTGGCCCACATACGTATGGCCGAGAGCGCCGACGCCGTGAATCAAGCTCTTACTTGGAACAACTGGTGGAACGGCTTCCTGGGCTTCGAACCGGGCTCGATGGGCGAGACCTCGGTGCTGATGTGCGTCTTAGGCGCGGCGCTGCTTATTCTGACGCAAGTGGGTTCGTGGCGCACCATGGCGGGCGTGGCGCTGGGTACGGTCCTCATGTCCGTTTTCTTCAACATGATCGGCTCCGAGACGAATCTGTTTTTCCGGGTGCCGTTCTGGTGGCACATGGTGCTGGGCGGGTGGGCCTTCGGTACGGTTTTCATGGCGACCGACCCGGTCTCGTCGGCGTTTACCGAGAAAGGCAAATGGATTTACGGGTTCTGCATCGGCCTGATGGTGACGCTTATCCGGGTGGTGAACCCCGCGTACCCGGAAGCGATGATGCTCTCGATTTTGTTCATGAATATGTTTGCGCCCTTGATTGACTATTACGTCGTCAAGGCGAACATCCAGAGAAGGTTGGTTCGCAATGCAGCGTAGTGGGGTTTTATATACGATTGGTTTCGCCGCCCTGATTTGTGTGGTCTGTTCGATCATGGTGGCGGCCTCGGCCGTAAGTCTGAAGAACAAACAGACCGAGAACCGGCTCCTGTACCGGCAAAAGAACGTGCTCATCGCGTGCGGGCTCATCGAGCCGAAACAGTCGGTGCCCGCGAGCGAAATCCAGAGGTTGTTTAAGCAGAACATCCGTCCGCGCGTGATCAATCTCAAGACGGGCGAATACGACGATAGCATCCGTCCGGAGACTTACGATCAGCGGCGTGAACGGGAAGACCCCGGCCAGAGTCAGGAAGCCCCCGATAATCCGGCGCAGATTAAGCGCATTCCGAATCATGCGCTGGTGTACGAATACGTGAAGGACGACCAGTTCCGCATGGTGGCGCTACCCGTCGAGGGCAAGGGATTGTGGTCCACCATGTACGGTTTCCTGGCGCTGGACAAGGACACCAACACGATTCGCGGCATTACGTATTACGATCAGGCCGAGACGCCCGGGCTGGGCGGCGAGGTCGAGAATCCGCGGTGGACGGCGCTCTGGAAAGGCCGGAAGGCTTTTGATCAGGCCGGGCAGCCCGCGATCCAAGTCATTAAAGGCGCGGCGGGTTCCCCGGAACAGGACCCGCACAAGGTGGACGGGCTGTCGGGCGCCACGATTACGAGCAAGGGCGTCACTTATATGATGAAGTTTTGGCTGGGCGAGAACGGGTTTGAGCCGTATCTCGAAAAGCTTCGGCAAAACAGGAGCGCGTGACCATGGCTGGGTTTTGGGGCAAGAAAGAGAAACAGACGCTATTCGAACCCGTCTTCCGTAATAACCCGATTGGGGTGCAGGTCTTAGGCATCTGCTCGGCGCTAGCGGTGACCACGCAAATGAACACGGCGCTGGTGATGTGCGTCGCGCTCACGACGGTGACGGGGCTGTCCAACGTCAGCGTCAGCTTTGTCCGAAACGGGACGCCCAGCGCGATCCGCATCATTGTGCAGTTGTCCATCATCGCGTCGTTGGTGATCATGGTGGACCAGATTTTGAAGGCATATCTTTTTGAGATCAGCTTGCGGCTGTCGGTGTTCGTCGGCCTGATCATCACGAACTGCATTGTGATGGGTCGGGCCGAAGGCTACGCGATGCAGAACGGTCCCATCCTCAGCTTTCTGGACGGCATCGGCAACGGTCTGGGCTACAGCGCGGTGCTGATGACCACGGCCGTCATCCGGGAGTTTTTCGGTTCCGGGAAGCTCTTCGGCTACAGCCTCCTGCGGCTCGATACCGAAGGCGGTTGGTACATCGGCAACGGATTGATGGTGATTGCGCCGGGGGCCCTGTTCATTATCGCGTGTTTTATCTGGGTACTCCGCGCCTGGCTGCCGCAATTGCAGGAGAAAGAATAAGATGCTCGAGCATTATTTGAACTTGGCCGTCAAGTCCATCTTCATCGAGAACATGGCGTTGGCCTTTTTTCTGGGCATGTGCTCGTTTCTGGCCTGCTCGAAAAAGGTTGAAACCTCGATCGGCTTGGGGATTGCGGTGATCTTTGTGCAAGTCATCACCGTACCCATGAACAACCTAATTCTGAATCACCTGCTCAAGGAAGGGGCGTTGGCGTGGATTAGCCCAGCATTGAAAAACGTGGACCTCACGTTCCTTTCCTTCATCTGTTACATTGGGACCATCGCCGCGATGGTGCAGATCGTGGAAATGGCGGTGGACCGCTTTGTTCCCAAATTGTATGCGGCGCTCGGGGTGTTCCTGCCGCTGATTGCCGTGAATTGCGTTATTCTGGCCGGGTCGCTTTTCATGGAACAGCGCGACTACCAATTCGGCGAGAGCGTGGTGTACGGTGTCGGTTCGGGTGTGGGTTGGGCGCTGGCGATCGTGGGACTCGCCGCCGTGCGCGAGAAGATGCAATACAGCAACGTGCCGCCTGCGTTGCGAGGGCTGGGCATTACGTTTATCACCGCCGGGCTGATGTCCATCGCGTTCATGTGTTTTTCGGGCATTCAGCTTTGATGCGGCGGATTTATACCGGGAAGAAGGAAACCTGAGTATGCTCGTTATTGTCCTGGGCGTGGCCATGTTCACGGGGGTCATCTTGTGCCTGGTGGTCTTGCTGATGGTCGCCAAGGCCCAAATGGTGGCCAGCGGCAACGTTTCCATTATGATCAATGACGACCCCGCGAACACGCTTACCGTGCCGTCCGGCGGCACGTTGCTCGGCACGCTGGCCAATCAAAAGATTTTCATTCCGTCCGCGTGCGGCGGCAAGGGTAGTTGCGGCGTGTGCAAAGTGAAGGTTAAGGACGGCGGCGGCGCCATGTTGCCGACTGAACTGAGCCACATCAACCGCGGCCAGGCGCGCGAAGGTCTGCGGCTGTCGTGTCAGGTCAAAGTCAAGAACAATCTTAAGATTGAGGTGCCCGCCGAGATTTTCCACGTGCGGACTTGGCAGTGTAAGGTGCGGTCCAACCGGAACGTGGCGACGTTCATCAAAGAACTGGTGCTGGAGCTGCCCAAGGGCGAGGAAGTCCCGTTCCGCGCCGGCGGGTACATCCAGATTAAGCGTCCCACGGGAATCGTGCCTTATAAGGATTTCGATATCGGGCCCGAATACCGCGGCGATTGGGACAAGTTCAAGCTCTGGGACCTGGTTTCCAAATGCGATGAGCCGGTCGAGCGCGCCTATTCGATGGCCAGCTATCCGGAAGAGAAAGACATCATCATGCTCAACGTGCGCATCGCTACACCGCCGCCCCGCACGCCGCCGGGCACGCCGCCCGGGCTGATGTCGTCGTACATCTTCGGGCTGAAGCCGGGAGACGCGGTGACCATTTCCGGGCCGTTTGGAGAGTTTTTTGCGAAAGAAACGAACCATGAAATGGTGTTTATCGGCGGCGGCGCGGGGATGGCGCCGATGCGCTCGCACATCTTTGATCAGGTCTACCGGTTGAAATCCAACCGTAAGATTTCGTACTGGTACGGCGCGCGCAGCCTGCGGGAGTCGTTCTACAACGAGGACTTCGATAAGATTCAGGCCGAACATCCGAATTTCAAGTGGTGCTTGGCGCTCTCCGAACCTTTGCCGGAAGACAACTGGACGGGGCTCAAAGGCTTCATCCACCAAGTCTTGTACGAGAACTATCTGAAGAGTCACCCTGCGCCAGAGGACGTTGAGTATTACATCTGCGGACCGCCGATGATGTTGACGGCCTGCGTCAACATGCTGAAGGATCTCGGTGTTCTCGATGAGAACATCCTGTTCGACGACTTCGGCGGCTAAGCCGGGCCCCATGCGCCCGAAATATACGCGATTGACAAGGGAAGGTGTGATTGGGGCCACACTGTCCCTTTTGCTTTGTATCCTTCTCTTTCTCTCGAGCTGTGGGCCGCCGGAGCCCAAGCCGCAAATCATATCCTTTACCGGTCAGACCATGGGAACGACGTATACGGTCAAGGTTATGGCGATGAGCATGCGGCCGGTCGAGAAGGGCGAAGTGGAACGGGCCATCGAGGCGGAATTGGAGGCGGTCAATCAAAAGATGTCCACGTATCGGCCCGATTCGGAATTATCGCGTTTCAACGCGTCCACGGATGCTACTCCGTTTTCCGTTTCGGCGGAAACCGCCGAGGTCTTTCGCCAGGCGTTGGAAATCAGCCGGATATCCGGCGGAGCGTTTGATATCACGGTCGGGCCGATCGTGAACGCTTGGGGATTCGGTCCGGAGAAGGCCCGAGAAGGCGGGCCGACCGAGGAGGAACTGGCCGTCTTGCGGCAGCGCGTCGGCTATCGGAAGATCGAGGTGGACGTGGAGGCGAAGACGGTCCGGAAGACGCAACCCGACGTGTATTGCGACTTATCGGCGATCGCGAAGGGGTACGGCGTGGACGAAGTGGCCGGAGCGCTGGAACACGATGGATTCCACGACTACATGGTCGAGGTAGGGGGTGAGGTCCGCGCGAGCGGGCACAATGCGGAGGGTGCGCCCTGGCAGATCGCGATTGAAAAGCCGGACGAACAGGGACGTTCCGTCCAGTTGGTGGTGCCTTTGGAGAATCGGGCGCTGGCGACTTCCGGCGACTATCGCAATTATTTTGAGAAACACGGCGTGCGCTACTCGCATGAGATTGACCCGAGCACGGGGCGGCCGATTACGCATAATTTGGCGTCGGTAAGTGTTATTCATAGGGAGTGCTCCTGGGCCGATGGGTTTGCGACGGCTTTGATCGTGCTCGGCCCGGAAAAGGGCTATAATCTAGCGGTGGAACAGAACTTGGCCGCCTACTTCATCGTCCGCGAAAAGGATGGCGGGTTTACGGAACGAAGCACGCCGGCCTTCGAGGAAATCCTGAAATCGGCCCAGGGCGGCCGAGGCTGAACACTGAAGAGTGCTTACCTCGAATCACACGAACCACACGAATGAATTGATCTCGGAAAGTGATTATTTAACCACAAAGAGCGCAAAGAACTCAGAGAAAGCAGATCGGTTTCGTTAGATTCAGTTGGCATGTTGACGATATTCATAATTACACTGATCGTCTTCGGAATCGCCATGCTGATCATGGCGATTGGCGTGATGTTCAGTCGTCGCTGTCTGCACGGCTCGTGCGGCGGCGAAGGCGTCATCGGCCCCGATGGCGAACTCGTAACGTGCCCCGACTGCCCCCGGCGGAAAGAAAAAGCGGCGCAAGCTGAAAAGGCAAGGGGAATGTAGAGGCTGTGCTTTTGCATCTCGAGTGGCCCCTCACGCCTCCACCAGTTCGCTACGGTCGAATTGGTGGAAGGCCATGTCGGAGGCATTTGTGAATTCCTCGTCGGACAATGGTACGTAAGGCGAGCCAAGGACACGATGAAGCAACTTTGCCAGAACTTCGCGCTATTCTACTTCGGACAGGGTGACGAGAGTTGCGATCAGTTTCTGGGCGGTGCTGGTGATGGATGAATCATGCTCCTAACGTTAGATTTCCGCGAACGGCCAGCTATTCAGGTCATCTCGAAACCAAGTTAAGTTGCGTGGGGAGCTATGTCCATGATAGGAATTGTCTCCGTTCAGAGAGGCGAGGGGGAGCCAGATGCCCGAACTCAGACTGGACGAAATCGGCTATTGGTCTGAGATCAAGCTCGAGATCATCAAGAAATACGCGTCGGCCTATGTCACCATCATTTCGGCGCAGCGAAAATTCCGGAGCATCTATATCGACGGCTTCGCAGGTGCGGGAATGCACGTATCCAAAACAAGTGGGGACTTCGTTCCGGGAAGCCCGCTATAAGGATTATCGGCGCGCCCTCTGTGTTTTAGACCCTTACGGCCTGAATGTCCATTGGAAAGTGCTCGCGGCCGCAGCGGATTTGAAAACCATAGACAACTTCTGCAGTTTCATGATCATGGATGCGAACAGGAACATATTCTGGCGCCATCCGGAGAAGGTTGCGCCGGGGCAGGTCGCAAGAATGGATGCGGTTTGGGGCGACCATTCTTGGTATGATGATGTGTATCGGACGACCCCCGGACTTTGGGAAACTTTGGAAGAAAAGGTGGACAACGATGCTATAGCGGAAGCCTTTCGCTCACGGTTGCGACGTATATAGGGGACGAGGCGTTCGCTAATGGCGTTAGCATCGGCGATAGAGTGGACAGAAGCGACTTGGAATCCGATTACCGGATGCTCAAAGGTCAGTCCGGGATGCAAACACTGTTATGCGGAGCGTCTGGCCAAGCGCCTTCAGGCCATGGGGCAGCCCAATTACGTAAACGGTTTCGAATTGACGGTCCACGAGCAGATGTTAAGTCTTCCATTTCGATGGAGGGAGCCGAGACGTGTCTTCGTCAACTCGATGAGCGACCTTTTCCATGAGGCCGTCCCGGTAGACTTTATCCGGGCGGTGTTTGAAGTCATGTATAAAGCGTCTTGGCACACGTTTCAAATCCTTACGAAACGGTCCCGACGCCTTCTTGATCTAAGTCCGATGCTATCGTGGCAACCGAACATCTGGATGGGGGTGAGCGTCGAGCATGAAAAATATCAGTTCCGAATCAACGATCTAAGAGAGACCGGGGCACAAATCAAATTCCTTTCGCTCGAACCGCTGTTGGGGAGGTTGTCATCTTTGGATCTGGAACGGATTGACTGGGTAATTGTAGGTGGGGAATCGGGGCCCGGAGCGAGGCCGATGCGCGTGGAGTGGGCCCGCGAGATTCGTGATCAGTGCCAGAGAACGGGGACACCCTTCTTCTTCAAACAGTGGGGCGGTATCATTAAGAGCCGGAACGGGCGTCAGCTCGACGGCCAGCTCTGGGATGAGATGCCGGGTTTTGTACCTTCGCCACCCACTCAGCGTGAGTTGTGTTTGCGGTAGTTGAGGCAGGCCAGTATATCCTCCCGTGTCAAAGTCGGATAGTCTTCGAGTAGTGCCTCGACGGTGTCGCCATTGGCCAGCATTGTGACGATTTGGCTCACTGGGATGCGCGTGCCTTTGACGCAGGCTTGACCGTGACAGATGTTCGGATTGATGGAAATGCGATCATGCATGGCTGAGATTCCATTCTATGGTAATTGGATTCGAGACGGCAAGCGCGATCTTGTTGGGGCACGGAACGATGCGCCCATGTTTCGCCCTTTCAGGGCTTCCTTGAATTATCTCACTGAAACCCAGGGCGCCGCTTCGCTCTGCCCTGGGCTGGCGTGTGTTGCCCCTTCAGGGCATTATTGAAAATGGCTTCCGATGGGAATAGTGATCAGTCCCAATAGTCCCGATCGATCCGCGTAAATCCGTTATCTCTGCGGCATGCGCGTTCTATTTCTCACTCGCAGAGTTCGTAGACGCCGGCGGCGCCCATGCCGCCGCCGATGCACATGGTGACCAGGCCGTATTTCTCGCCGCGGCGTTTCATTTCGTTGATGACCTGGACGGAGAGCTTGCCGCCGGTGCAGCCGAGCGGGTGGCCGAGCGCGACGGCGCCGCCGTTGACGTTGACTTTGGCCGGGTCCAGGCCGAGTTCGCGCACCACGTAGACCGCCACGGAGGCGAAGGCTTCGTTGATCTCGAACAGGCCCACGTCACTGACCTTGATACCCGCCAGTTCGCACGCCTTTGGTATCGCCCTCAACTGCGCCGGACCGAGGAACATCGGCGAGTCGGCCGCGACGTTGTAACCCAGGAAACGTGCCAGGGGCTTCGCGCCGGTCTCGCTGACGGCCCGTTCGCTCATCAGGCACACGGCGGCGGCGCCATCGCTGGTCTGGCTGGAGTTGCCGGCGGTGCAAAAGCCGAGGGTGGGGTTGGCGGCGAACGCGGGTTTCAGTTTGGCCAGGGCTTCGATGGTCGAGTCGCGGCGGGGGCCTTCGTCCGTATCGAACACTATCTTGCCGCCGCCGTTGGACACTTCGAGCGGGACGATTTCGTCTTTGAACTTCCCGCTGTCAATCGCGGCGACGGCTTTCTGATGGCTGCCCAGCGCCCATTCGTCGAGTTGTTGACGGGAAATCTTGAACTCGCGCGCGACGTTATCGCCGCAGTTGCCCATGCTGATGTAGACTTCGGGACGCTCGCGCGTGAGTTGGGGGTTTGGCGCGTATTTGATTCCGCCCATGGGGATCAGGCTCATGGATTCGACCCCGCCGGCTACGGCGATATCAAATAGTCCGGAATGGATTTTCGCCGCGGCGATCGAGATCGCCTCGAGTCCGGAGGAGCAGAAGCGGTTAATCGTCATGGCGCTGGTTTGGTCGGGGAGTCCGGCGCGGGCGACGGCAATCCGCGCGACGTTCATCCCTTGCTCGCCTTCGGGAAAGGCGCAGCCCAAAACCACGTCCTGCACTTTCTCTGGGGCGATTTTGGCGCGGGCGACGGCCTCCTTCAGTACGGTCGCGGCCATCTCTTCGGGCCGGAATTTTGCCAGAGTTCCACGGGGCGCCTTGCCGACGGCGGTCCGTGTTGCTGAAACCACAAATACGTCACGCATGAGTTCGTCCTCCTGCTTGCCAGATAGATTCGTGTACTGCCGCCTGGAAGGCGGCGCTACTTAATGTTTCAGTTTCGCAATGGTTTGCCGGTTTGGAGCATGTGCTGCATTCGCTGTTGGGTCTTTTCGGTGCCGCAGAGTTTAAGCATGGCTTCGCGTTCGAGGTCAAGAACGTCCTGCTCGGTCATCTTTGATCCGGGTACGCGGTCGCCGCCGGTCAGGATGCGGGCCAACTCTTCCGCGATGGCCGCGTCGTGGTCCGAGACATACCCGCCCAGGCGCATCTGATACACCGCGCTGCGGAAGACGGCGCGGGCCGGTTCGCCGAGCGCGGTTAACACGGCGGGTTTCGGCGGGTTGTAACCCGCGACGACTAGACCGCGGCACACGTCCTTAGCCCGTTTCACTTGTTGATCGAAGCTCACGCAGATCGCGTCGTTGGCGGTGAAATGTCCCAGTTCGATCAGTTCCGCGCCGCTGGTGCTGACTTTGGCCATGCCGATGGCTTCGAACGCGCGCCGCACGTAGGGAAAGGGCTCGGCGCCGGGGACATTGTCCGGCACGTAGGCCAAGGCGCGCCGCAACATTTCCTTGGTTCCGCCGCCGGCCGGGATAATCCCGACGCCCACCTCGACGAGGCCGCCGTACGTCTCTCCGGCGATCACGGCGCGGGCGCAGTGCTGCGCCATCTCGATGCCGCCGCCGAAGGTGTAATGATGCGGCGCGGCGACGATGGGCCGGCGGCAGAAACGCATGGCCATATTCACCTGCTGGAAGCCGCGAATCGCGAGGTCCACGTTCTCCCAGTTGCCTTGCATGATTTCGCCCAGGACGAGGAAGATGTTGGCGCCGGCCGAGAAGTGTTCGCCCTGATTGGCAAGGACCATGCCCGCGAACTTGCCTTCGTTGAGCATATCCACGCCTTGCTGCACCATCTGAATCATGACGGCATCTATGGTATTCATCTTGGTGTGGAACTCGGCGCATACGATGCCGTCGCCGAGGTCAACGAGGCTGCACCCTTCGTTTTCCTTAACGACTTTCCCGGCCTTCTTGAGGTCGGCCAGCACGATGATGTTCTTGTTCTGTGGGAGTTCCTTGTAGCTCTTGGTGGCCAGGTCGAAATAAAGCTTCTTGCCCTTTTCATCGGTCCGGTAGAACGAACCGTCGCCGGATTCGAGCAGGGCCTGTGCGATGGCCGGGAGCGTCATGCCTTCGGCCTGCATGCGCTCGCACACGTATCTGACGCCGAGGATGTCCCAGGTCTCGTAAATGCCGCGCTCCTGTGCGAACCCCCACTTGCAGGCATTGTCAACGTTGACGATGTCGTCCACGATCTCGGGCATTCGGTTCGAGGCGTAAATGGCGGTATTCGCGAAGAGTTTCCAGAGGAACTTCGAGCCGTTGTCCTCGCCGGTATGCATCGCCTTGATTTTTTCCTCGATGGTCTCGGCGTTGCGAGCGGCGCCAACGCAATCGAAGCGTGTTTTGGCCTGCGGCCGATATTCGAGCGTGTTCAGGTCCAAGGCGAGAATGACCGGTCGGCCTTTTTCGTCCCGCTGGTCGGTCTTTTTGTAGAACCCGGAGCCGGTCTTCTGGCCGAGATAGCCTTTCTCGACCATCTTCTTCATCCAGTCGGGTGTCACCATGAGGTCGCGGTGCTCGTCATTCGGGCAGCCGTTGTAGACATTGGCCACGACGTGCACGAAGGTGTCCAGCCCGACGATGTCGGCGGTGCGGAAGGTGGCGCTGCGGGGAAAGCCCAAGATGGGGCCGGTGAGCTCGTCCACTTGCTCGAGGGTGAGGTCTTCCTCCTGCATCAGGCGCAGGGTGTTCAGCATGGCGAAGGTGCCGATGCGGTTGGCGATGAAGTTGGGCGTGTCCTTGGCGCGCACGACGACCTTGCCCAGGCGGCGGTCGGCAAAGTCGGCGAGGGTCTCGACCACTTCCGGCCGCGTGTCCGCGATGGGAATGATTTCGAGCAGGCGCATATAGCGCGGCGGGTTGAAGAA
>JACQVH010000118.1 GCA_016209895.1 Candidatus Hydrogenedentota bacterium
CGCTCGATCTGGAGGGCCTCCATCGCGCGATGAACACGGAAATTGCCGGCTCTTTTTCTACGGGTGCGCCGATTACTAAGGCGGGCATTGACCTGGCGCTTCACGATTTGGTGGGCCAAGCGACCGGCAAGAACGTCGCAGAATTATGGGGACGTACGCTTCTTCAGAATGATTTGGTGTTAAGTTGGACGCTGAACCCGATGAGCCTTGAGGAGGTGGAGCCGCTTATCGAGATAGGCCGGCAACGCGGCTACCAACATTTCAACGTGAAAGTCGCGCCGGACCCCAAGTTCGATTTGCAACTCTGCCGGATGGCAAAGAATCTCGTTCCGGACGGTTTTCTGTGGTGCGACGCGAACGGCGGCTACGACTTGGCCACGGCGCTCGAAGTCGCTCCGAAGCTTGCCGACTTGGGTGTACCGGTGCTCGAACAGCCGCTGATGGCAAATCAGTTGCGGGGGTATCAGGAACTGCGGAAACAAGGCGCGCTGCCCATCGTCATGGACGAAGGCGTGGTGTCGCCGCAGGACCTCGAGGAGTTCATCGCGCTGGGGTGCTGCGATGGGGTGGCGATGAAGCCGGCACGATGCGGCGGGTTGATGTCGGCGCGAAAGCAGATAGAAATGCTGGAAGAAGACGGCCTGATGTTCCTCGGAAGCGGCTTGACCGACCCGGACATCTCCCTCGCGGCCTCGTTGATTTTGTACAGTTCGTTTGGTCTGAAATATCCGGCGGCATTGAACGGACCGCAATTTCTCGGACAGAGCGTACTTACCAAATCCTTGCTACCCGAAGGGGGGAAACTGAGAGTACCTCACGGGTCTGGACTGGGCGTTGACGTTGATGAAAATAAGGTGCGGGTACTAATGGAAGACGCCGCTTTTTGATTGGAGGCATCGCCGCTACTATGAAGAAAAGTCGTCCACTCAACTTTGTGTGTTTTCTGATTTCGTTCGTTCCGGCTGCAAGCCCGGCCGAGTTTTCGTTGAAAGACGACGGCACGGTTCTCACGGTGCTGGACAATGAGAAGCCCGTCCTCTGCTACAATTATGGACGCGTGGACCCGCCGGCAGGAATTGACAAGGACCGTTGGTGGCGGAGTTGCTACATTCATCCGTTATACGGGCTGGATGGCGACGTCTTGACCCAAGACTATCCTCCCGACCATCTGCACCACCGGGGCGTGTACTGGGCGTGGCCCAAATGCCAAATCGGTGAACGCGCCGCCGACATTTGGGTGCACAAGGACATACGCCAGCGCTTTCTGCATTGGACCACAAAACAAGCTGGTGCAGGCCGGGCAGAGATCGAGGTGGCCAACGCGTGGGTATTCAGCGACGACCCGGAGCCCTATGTCATCGAGGAAGTCCGATTCGTGGTGCGTCCCGCTGATGAACGCGGCCGCGCAATAGACGTCCGCCTCCGCTTCACCAACCGCGGCCAGGAGCCGGTGAGTTTTCTCGGCGCGGCCGGGAAGGGCTACGGCGGGTTCTGCTTTCGGCCGGACGCCACCCGCAAAGACCCGGTTATCTCGACCGAGCTCGGTGTTCGCAAGAAGGACGCGCTGAAGATTAACACTCGGTGGGCAGATTTCTCATCGCGTATCTCACCGAACGGGCCTTATTCCGGCGTAGCGATTTTCCAGCATCCCGAGAATCCCGGCTATCCGCACTCCGGCTGGATTCTCCGTTATTACGGCTTCCTCGGCGCCTCGTGGCCTCACCTCGAAACCGTAGTATTGAATCCTAGCGAGTCCGTTGAACTCAGGTATCGCCTTTACATCCATCGCGGCACCGCGCAACAAGCCCGTGTCGCAGAATCTCACCGCGAGTTCATAAAGTCAGCAACGAGCAACGAGTAACGAGCAACGAGCAACGAGTGGGAGGGTTGGCGTCCTCGCCGACCGTATCCTGGGAAGGTCGACGTGCTCACCGACAATATCTAGGGAGCACCGAGCGATTCCAAACCGGAAACCAGGAACCAGAAACCAGCGAGGTCAAAAATTTCACTTGACAAGAACGTGGTCGTATTGTATATGCATCGCAGTTCGACAAGAACCGACGCGAAGGAGGTCACGAATCCGGGCAAAATCGGCCCGATA
Organism: Candidatus Hydrogenedentota bacterium; assembly: GCA_016209895.1. Taxonomy (GTDB): domain Bacteria; phylum Hydrogenedentota; class Hydrogenedentia; order Hydrogenedentales; family SLHB01; genus JACQVH01. The sequence continues at coordinate 2,102 of JACQVH010000118.1, forward strand.
ACGACCAGATGCTTCAACCGAACGACGAACCCGACAGTATTTGCTATAGAGTGATAAAGAATGGTGCAAGGGGCGAGGCGAATCCTTTGTCACGAGGTTCGGGTGTGTGTCTACGCCGTCTTCAGTTCCTACCTTTCGAGGTGGTTGTTTTCCACTCTTTTGACGACGCTAGGGATGCAACCTTTTGTGCGCGCAGCGTTATGGTATGCAAACAGGGATTATCAATAGCTCACGATGCGAACGGTCGTTCTTCTCACTCGATCCAATATTTTCATGACCATCGCATGGTACGGCCACCTGAAATACAAGGGATCGCCTCTGTGGCAAGCGGTCCTTGTCAGTTGGGGTATTGCCTTTCTCGAGTATTGCCTTCAAGTGCCGGCCAACCGCCTCGGCCACTATCAATTCTCAGCCGCGCAACTACGGACGATTCAGGAGGTCATCCGCCTCGCAGTCTTTTGCATATTCTCCGGGCTTTATCTCAAAGAAGGACTACGATGGAATTACGTGGTCGGCTTTCTCATGATCGTGGGCGCGGTCGTATTTATTTTCAAGAAATGGTAGTCCGTGGGGCGGCCTGGAACCTTCCGGAAGTTGCCCGACACTACAATTAGAACATTGGGCTTACAAGGGCGGATAAAAAGATGAGTTCAGTTCCTGCGCAAGTTAGGAGAATCAAGATGGGTGAGAAGTCATTAGCGGAAAAGCCACTGCCACGAACCAAGCGGGCTCGGTTTCAGCGGATTATTTTGGGACCCGTTCCAAACTTGGAGGAACACGTTCGGCCCGACTGGTGGCGCGGCGTATTCAATTCACTGTACCTCAAGACGGACGCCGACGTCGTGGACGATCAGCGCATTACCAAGCGCGAGGTGGACCTGTTCGCGGACATTCTCAAATTGGCGCCGGATGACCGCGTGCTGGATTTGTGCTGCGGCCAAGGCCGGCATTCGCTGGAAATGGCGCGGCGCGGCTTCAAATACGTGGACGGCGTGGACCGGTCCCATTATTTGATTAAACGAGCGAAGGGCTTCGCGAGAAAGGAAGGTCTGGCCGTCCGATTCAAGGAAGGTGACGCGCGGAAGTTGTCGAATCTGTCGGACACGTTTGACGTGGTCATGATCCTGGGCAACAGCTTTGGGTATTTCGAGACCGTGCAAGACGACCTGCGCGCCGTAAAGGAGGTATTCCGGGTGCTCAAGCCCTGGGGGCGTGTCCTGATAGACGTGGCCGACGGCGCATATCTCAAGGAGCATTATCAACCGCGTTCCTGGGAGTGGATCGACAAGAAGTACTTCGTTTGTCGGGAGCGCAGCACATCGGTGGACGGAGACCGTTTGATTTCGCGGGAGGTGATCACCCACACGGAGAAGGGCGTGATCGCCGACCAGTTCTACGCCGAGCGGCTGTACACGCGAGAAAGCGTTACCGACCTGTTGAAGGCCGCCGGATTCAGCGACATCGTATTTCACGGAAACATCACGCCGCTGTCGGAACGCAACCAGGATTTGGGGATGATGGAGCAGCGCATGATATTCACGGCGCTGGTTCGGAAGGAGTGGACGCCCATCAAGCGCAAACCGTCGGAGGTAGTACGGAACTGCGTAGTGCTCATGGGCGACCCCACCAAGCCGGACCATCTGAAGCCTTCGTCCGTTTTTGACGATGACGATTTCTACACGATTGACCAGCTCAAGGAGGCGTTGCGCGAGCAAAAGGGTTATCAATTTACCTATCTGAACAACCACGACACGTTGATCGAGGACCTGAGAAAGCTGAACGGTAAAGTGGATTTTGCGTTCAACCTGTGCGATGAGGGTTACAACAATGACGCGCGCAAAGAGCTCCACGTACCGGCGCTTCTCGAGAAGTTGGAGGTGCCGTACACCGGTGCCGGTCCGCAGTGCCTCGCTTACTGCTACGATAAGTCGCTGGCGCGCGGGGTAGCCAAGGAAATGGGTCTTCCGGTGCCCGAAGCCTGCTTCGTGCGCCCGGGCGATACGTCCTTCGAGTTACCGTTTGGGTTTCCGGCCATCGTAAAGCCGAATTTCGGCGATTCCAGTTACGGCATCACCCAGCGCAGTGTCGCTAACAATCTGGAGGAGCTTTTCGCGGCGGTGTCGGAGATTCGCGATCGGTTTATTTACAAAGGCGCAATCATTGTGGAGGAGTTCTTGACGGGCAAGGACGTGAGCGTGGGAATTATCGGCAACCCCCCTTCCTCGTGCACGGTGTTGCCGGTCATCCAGGAAGATTATTCCAGCGTGCCGGAAGGCCTGCCGCGACTGTGTGGTTATGAGGCCAAGTGGTCGCCGGACTCGCCTTACTGGAATATCCAATCCATCGCCGCGGACCTGTCGGAAGAGACGGAAAAGGCGCTGGTGGATTGGTGCTTGATCCTGTTCGAGCGGCTCGAGTGTCGCGACTATGCGCGGTTTGACTGGCGCCTCGACGCAGAGGGCAATCCGAAGCTGCTCGACGTCAACCCCAACCCCGGCTGGTGCTGGGACGGCCACCTCGCCAAGATGGCCCGTCTGGTCAGCATATCATACTCGGACATGCTGGGGCGCATACTGCGGGCGGCCGTGGAACGGTTGAATCTCTGAGCTGAACTTCATTGAACCGATCACAATCCGTGATCGGTTCGGACGAGAACCGGTCGCAATTCGTGACCAGTCTGTTGTATCGTATTTCATTTCAAGGTCTTGCGAGGTCAGACTTCTCTTTTAGCGGCGCAATGCCTTCGTGTGTCACCCGGAGCAGTTGCGCCAGCAGGTTTTCTTTCTGTTGGGCGTTCATGTAGAAGCAAAGCACGACGTCGGGTTCGACCTCGACCATGCAGCCCATGGCCCATACCGGATAATCAATCACTGTGCCTGCGTCCCAGTTGATGCCGCCGTCGCGGCTGATGTTCACGCTGTAATGCGGGTAGCGGTGGGCGCAGAGGATCGCTCCGGAGGCGGTCTTGATCATGGACTGCGCGTAACCAGGGAACGTGGTGCGCGCCGCCGCGTCCCAGGTTGCGCCGCCGTCTTTGGACCAGCACTGCCACATCGTGGGACTGTAGACCGGTCGCACGAGCACAGTGACAAGGTCGCCCATGGCGACGCCCGTCGGCTCGGTCAAATCCAAGGAGCCGGGTATCGTGCCGCGCGCCTTATCCACCCATGACGGCTGGTCAATTTCGATAGGTGCAGACCAGGACTTTCCTTGGTCGGTGCTGCGGATGGCGAAGGCCTTCGCGTGAGTTGCGCTCCACGTACGCACATCCTTGAAGGTCGCGCTTTCTTCTGTCGCGCCGCCCAGCAGAAAGCGCAACCACGCGCCGCCGGCCGTCTGTACCAGCGGTCCGTAGGGGACGAGGCTCTTGGGTTGTTGCGGCCATTCCGGAGCGACTTGCGCCGGTATAGGATCGCTCCAAGTAACTCCGCTATCCGACGACTCCGACATCAAGATTTCGGGGACCGGCTTCTCGAGTTGTTGCTGCGTGCGATAAATCATCGCCCATAAGCGATCACCGGCACGGAACATCGTGCTGCCGTAGTCCGTGATTTCACCTAACAATTCGGGTAGGGTTTCCGGCGCTTCCCAGGTCCGGCCCTTGTCGTGCGAACGCACCAGCCGGTTACCCTGGGCAATCAATACGTCGCCATTCGGCGCTATGCAGCCGCTGGGCATCTTCTCGCTGGTGAAAGCCAAGGCAATCGCATGACTCGGCGGCGCCGCCGAGCCGTCCCAGCTTGGTGGCGGCGTCTGTGTTTCTGTGAGGGTTACATTACGAAACGCGTACCAGCCGTACCCTGCCAGTCCGACCGCGCCTCCGCGATAAGTCTCGTCGGTGACATCGAGCGCTTCGCGGCCGTCTACCCACGCATGAATTCGAGTCCCCTCGATTTTGAGCCGAACCTTGTACCAGCGGTCCGTCTCGCTGGGCACGCCGGGCACCCAGCGCATTTGGACGTTACGTATCCAGCCGTCCTCGCCGACCGTTGCGAGTGCCGCCCAGAAGTGCTTGGCCCGCAACTGCTGTCCACCCCAGGGAAACCAGAGGTAGTGAAAATGCTGAGCATCCGATGCGCCAACGATAAGGCCTGCGCTGCCGGTCCCCGTTTCACGATAGTCGCCGTTGAACTCGAACTCAGCATCGAGATCGCCGAAGGCTTGCGGCTTGTAGAAGGCGCGACTGTGCAGATTGGGCCGGTCCGGCGGACGAATCATCCCTTCTGCGGTTTCGGTCCACGGTTCGCCGGAGTACAACCAGTCGGAGCCGTCGCCCAGGCGCAAGGTTGTATCTGCGGCGCTTTCGGGCGGGAGCGAACCCTCTCGCTTGATCCAATCCGCCGTCCACGCCACCGCTTCGGGGTCATTGTCAATGGTCAGAAACACCATCCCTTGAATCCGACCGGAACGTGCGAGCCCCAACGCGGACGCACACTGCTTCTCGAGCAAATCCCGGGGCATTTGTCGCCCTTCACCGTAGTCGTGGAGGTACAGTCCCAGGACGATCGGCTTTCCGGGGAAGCGTTCTTCACACCACGCCACGTTCTTCTCGATGTCCACCACATCCCGCGCGTGCCACGTCCAAAGGTTGATGACATCGAGCTCGCGGATGTAGTCCGCCATGTCGGCGCGGTCCAGACTCATGGTGTACACCACGCCCCACAGTTTCACTCGAGCATGGACTGGACTGAGCGCCTCGCGGACGGCGCGAATGTGTTCTGGTTTCAGACCGTGATCGATGGCCACGGTGCTCATGTCGTCCAGCAGCACGCCCGTGATGTTGGGATGCTTCTCCGCCAGCCGGCAGACTCTGGCCGCCGTATTCGTGTATTGAAATGGAAGCGAACTCGGGCCTTCGTCCGGGGCGATCTCCAATACCAAATTTTTGGCGGTGCCGACACTCGATACCAGCGCTTCCGCCTCCGCGTCGTCAGGAGGAAGTCCCTTACCTGCCAAGATAACATTGGGCACGCCCAACAACTCGGCCCGCTGCGAGGGACTCGCCTCCGCAAACGTGTCCGCGCCATGCGGCCCCGCGACGGTCATTTCCGGATTGCCCCAGACCCACATGATTTCTCGCACGCCTGGTGGCTCGCCGAAAGCGTTTTCCGCCCAACCTGGGGCAGAAACCGTCATGAGAAACACAATCGTTAACTTTGCGACTGTCCGCTTCGCCGTCATATTTCATCTCCCCATCTGTTTGCCGGCAGGGCGCACGCCCTCACGCCGGACCCCAATGCAGTCAAACTCCGTCCAACATCGAGGATAATACCTGGATCGCTTCGGAGAAAGACACGAGGAATCGAAGGTCAGAAATTGGTTCGCCCCCACACTTCGAGTTCCCGAATTGGAACTCGGGGCTACTTGTCGGGTGCCTTTACAGCGCCACCACTGTAACCCCGATTTCCAAATCGGGATGTTCTCGGACAATAATCCGGCCGAGAGGGAGTCTAACCGTGACTAAGGAGAACCGAGGACTTGTAAGACGCTACCTTGCCTTGTTTACAGGATTGTGTGCACTGATCGTGGTATCGTGTGCCACGAATCCACGGCTGGGTGCGCGGGATGCCCGCGAACTGGGGTTCGGCCTTTCGCGCAACCAAGTAGCCGAAAAATTCGGACACGCAGGGTGGCTTCAATTTGCGGCTTTGCGCGAAGATGCTCTATACGAATGCGTCAGCTACACGTTTGTTCTTCCCCGTCCGTATTACGATCGCGACTATTTATTCGTGTTTTGTGGCGACAAGCTGACTTCGATTAGCAAGGCTGGGGATTTCTACCATTCTGAAGTTGTTGATTATCCGGAAACTCCGGAACCTTTCGACAAATTGGAGAGAGAGGCTCCCTGGAACACTGAAGACAAGGTGTCCGCTGTCGTGAGTGCTTCCGGGCTGTCCGTACAGCAATTCGTTAGCGAACTTGAGGAACCCGGGCCACGTGTACGGTCTAGCTACAACGCTCTGCCTGCGTTCCTACTTTTGTCTCCGATTCTCGTGCCACAAGGTCTGCTCGACGCATCGGCGCGTGATTTACGGCATCAGAAGTGGACGAAGCAGTTCACTCCTGACAAGGTGAAGCCCGGTATGTCTCGCGCGCAAGTCGAGAGCGTATACGGTAAGCCGGTGTTTGGCATGAATTCGAATACAGAGACGACTTTTGCTTTTGGCCCTGTGGAGTCGTTGCTAAGAACTAAGGATGGAGGTCTGCATTTGTACTGGGATGAAAGGCGTTATTGGGTGGCCGTAGTTTTCAAGGAAGACAAAGCCATCAGAATCCTTTCTGATCATCTCTTCAATGGCCTCGAAATCGTGCGTCGGGAAAACGCACTTCCAGATCACAAATTGCCATAGAAAGAGATCGAAGATGCGTAGTTCCAAATGCAATATCGGCGCGGAGATTCTGGAAGGCATTCGTGAGATCAAACGTGGCCAACATGGCCGTGTGACGACCATTCCATCCGTTGGTGCCATCCGAAAGAAGACGGGGCTTACTCAGACACGATTTGCCCAGTTATTGGGCGTTTCCGTTCGAACGCTTCAGGAATGGGAACAATGACGTCGTGCGCCATCGGGCGCCGCCCGGACGCTCCTGATGATCGCCAACAAGAACCCCAAGGCATTCCTTGAGGTGGCGTGAGTAGCGGGATTTACCGTCAAGATTAGCGCCGATGGACAATCTCGGAGTATTTATCGAAATCGTTGAAGTCACTTATTTCGATCACGTCGCAGAGACCTGCTTCCGCAGTTCCTCCACGAAGTTTGCATCTAAAGGCGTCTGTCCGCCCGTTTGTTGGTACGCCTCGACCACGGACCACGCCTTTTGATAGTCCTGCTTGGTGTACAGTGCTTTGGCGAGAATTTCATAAATGATCGCTTGTCGGGTCGAAAGTTCGATCGCGTGTTCACAAACCCGAATTCCCTCGTCAATTCTCCCACAATCAAACAAGACCTGCGACTTGGCGTAATAAGCGGCATTGTCCGGCGCGGGATTGAGGGAGATGGCGATGGACAAATCTTCCAAAGCGCGCTCGTAATCCTGTAGCACGGCGTAGCCGCCTCCCCGGAGCACGTAAGGCTTGTACTGGTTCGGGTCGCGTGAAATCTGCTCGCTAAACCAGTCTATCGCAGCCTGTGTATCCTTCCTCTGTCTGCGAGTCGGCGGCGACGGCCGACGTCGCTCTTTAGGCTGCTGGGTTTCAATCCAGCGCCTGAATTCCTCGGCATTAGTTTTCAGCGCGTTTAGGCGACGATACGCGACAATCAGAAGAAGGAACGCGCTCAAGGTCATTCCCATTTCAAGAATGATGAGCCAAAGACCCCATTTCTCGCTGTTGATGAGCCTTACGAACCACGCCAGAAACAGTAGGACTGCGGCCACAAGTATCAATGGTGCAGGACTACAAATCACTGCCGGCGACGACCTTCTAGCAAATAGCTTCCTCTTCAAGATTGCATATCTCCACCAGACCGCCGCTACCCTCGCCGACGGGGCTCGCGGATTGCCGCCAGGATTTCTTTTCTTGTGATGTTCGTGTTCAGACAGAGCACGTCAAAGGGTGAGCGGCGTGAGGATGATTTGGGGACCACGGAGAACATTTCACCATTGCGACGTCGTATTACGACTTCCTCTTTCTTGGACTCTTGCAGCAGGTCGGCCAGCTTTTGTCGGGCTCGCGAATACGTGTAGATTTTCATGGCTTACTCCGCCTTCAGCCGGACATTCATGTTCGTTCCCAACGGCCCGCGCCGTAGAAAGCCTGAGATGGGTGAAGTATTCTGCCCTTCCGTGCCGCTGCCCGCAAGAGCGAATTCCAATTCCGACAACTTCCGTTGGTACTTTATCTTGGCTCCCTCCCCGTTAATGCCAAGCCGTCCAACCCGAACTGAGCCAAAACTGTGGCACCGGTAGGCTAGCGTGACGCACGTGGTGTGTCAAGACCGGAGCATGAGGTATATTGCTCCGAAAACTGAATCGTGGAGACGAAGTGATGAGACAGAAATGGACGGGGTATGGAGTACGCGTATTCAAGTATGGGCTAACTGTGGCGGGCTTGGCGGCAGCGTTGACCGCGGCCGGCCCAGCGATGCCGCCGACACAGCCGTCGCTCTGGGATATTTGTGCCACGCTCCAGTCCAAGGAGTTTGTGGACTTGACGCATGCGTTCGAGCCGGGGATTCCACATTGGCCGGGGTTTCCGAATGAGTCGCGCGAGACGTTGTATGGATACGAGCCGGGCGTAGGCAGCAAGGGGGCGGGGTTCTTCGCGGAGCAGTTTACGCACGTGGGGCAGTGGGGGACGCATGTGGACCCGCCGGCGCATTTTGTCAAAGGGCTGCGTACGGTGGACCAGATCGATCCGAAGGAGATGGTCTTGCCGTTGGTCGTGATTGACGTGCATGAGCAGGCGGCCAAGAATCCGGATTACACGATCATGATGGACGATGTGAAGTCCTGGGAAGTCAGACACGGTCCAATTCCGAAGGGCGCGTTTGTAGCGATGCGGACAGATTGGTCCACGCGCTGGCCGGACGCCTCGGCGATGCGGAACGCGGACTCGCAGGACGCGGCCCATTATCCCGGTTGGAGCCTCGAAGTGCTCCGATATCTCTATGAGGAGCGGAAGATCACGGCTTCCGGCCATGAGCCTACCGATACCGACCCCGGAATCGCAACGAGCAAGGACGACTACTCGCTGGAAACGTATATTCTGAAACAGAATCACTACCAAATCGAGTTGCTGACCAACTTGGATAAGGTACCGGAAGCCGGAGCCATTGCCATCGTGTCGTTCCCGAAACCCAAGAAGGGCTCCGGCTTCCCGGCCCGCGTATTCGCGATCCTGCCCTAAATCAAAAGAGTAAGCATTGAATTAACCACAGAGAGCACGGAGGACACAGAGATTCCATTCCTTGTACTCTTTGCGTTCTTTGTGGTAAGAAAATAATGAAGGGCGCAAGGTCCCGTGGAACCGTGCGCTCGAGTGTTGCATCGGCATTTATTCGTTCGGTCAGAATTTGAGACCGGTCTCGCAATAGAAATAATTGGCGTTTTCGTCGTCGGTGCCGCCGGAAAACTCGAGGCCGTAGCGGTGCGTGAAGCTTCCTTCGGCGAGACCATCGCCCGTGAATAAGTGTTCCCAACCGAGTTTGAAGTACAAATCCTCGGAGTAGTTGTACTTCGCGTAGAGGTGCGTCACGAAGCCAATCTCGTTGTCAGCTTCCTTGGTCCAGAAGCTCAGTGCCGGTGCGATCGGAATCCGGAACCGGCCGAGGGTGACATACGGCGGCCAATCAAACGGCTCGTTGATTCCGTAGTAAGCAACCGTCAGACCGGCGGTGACCGTTTCGGTCGGATGGGCCTCGACTCCGCCGCGAATTTGGTAGAAGTTGGACATATCCTGGCCGATTTCGAGTATCGCGCTGTAGGGTTTGCCCGGAAACAGCCGATTGAAGGAAACACTGGCGTCGGAACGGTCGAAGGGATTCAGCCAATCCCAGAAACTCAGGTCGCGATTGTCTTCACCTTCGAAGTAGGCGCCCCCGATAAACACGCGCGGCGACCACTGCATGTCGAAGGTGTAACCGACTTCGAGATCGCCGGCCCAGCTATCATACTCGGCGTCGTCATCGCCGTAGCCAAACGGCTTGAACCGGAAGCCGACCTGGTCCGCATCGCCGGTCTGGTAGGCCACTTCGAGATCGTAGTCCCAGGCTTCATACTGGCCGAACGCACGCAGGCCGACGGTGTGGAGGTTGGTCGGATCATAGTCGTCCAGACCGAGCAGGTCTTCGACCCATTCGATGGGCCATACAAAATTTGTGTCGTTCAGCGAACGCGCGTCGCGGAGGTACATCCAGTACAAGGAGATGTCCACGGGTTCGAGAGCTTTGTAGGTGGCGTAAATGCCGTAGAAATCTACGTCGCCGTCTTCCTCAAGCGGCGAGTTCTCGGCCAGCTTGCTCCACCACGCATCCACCGAGAACGCGTTAGTGTCGTAGGTGAGACGGACGGCGTCATGAGACTGCCCAATCAGGGCCGTCGTGATGTCATCCACGAGCCAACCCTTGCCCATCTTCATTTCCTGGCGTCCGATCCGAAGCCGGAGCGGATAACCCCACATTTCCCGCGACTCGATGTACGCCTGATACACCTCGACATCGTTTCCGGTTGCCGCGCGCGCATCGGCTCCGGTCACGTAGTTGGACCGGAAGTCTTCGCCCCACAAGTCGTAAGATTCCAACTCGATGAACGCTGACACGTCATTGGTGTAGTCGGCTCGCACGTTCAGTCGCGTTCGATGCTCGACGAACTTGAGGTCGTTGCCGCGATCGTCCCAGTCGTAACGACTTACGACCGGGCCTCCGGTCGGACGCGCCGGCAAGAAACCTGCCGGGATGCGAAGCTGCGCCGGGCCGTTAATCCCGTTCGAGTAGACATTATCCCAATACCGCGCACGGATGCGCAGTTCGCCGCCGACCTGCATGTTTTGAAGTTCGGCATAGACGGTCGTTGCCGTCAAGGCCAGCAAGACACAACAAACTATCGTTCTCATGCTCGGTTCTCCTTCCGCTTTCCCACTTACTCCGTTTTATCCGGCCGCCTCCCGTTTCGAGACGGCACTTTACCGCGTCCGGCACGATTCGGCGGCGCGCGCCACCTCGTCCGCGAAGGTCTGCGGGACAGTACCCATTAGCGTGGCGCCGTATAATTCGCAAATCTCGCTGGTGACGATATCGCCGTAGTTGATCACCGGCGTCAAATATGCGACCAGCCACGGCACCTCGTCCGGACGGGTTTCATATACCGGGTCCAAATGCACGATACACCGCCGCTGCTTTCCGGTTCCCACTTGCTTCGGGAAACCGAACTGGTGTGGTTCCAGGCCGGCCCGATCGAAAACGATGGACGTGGGATATCGCACACAATCTTGATCGTTCAGAAAGACGGACAAATTTCCGGCGCTAAGCGGGCCCCCGAGCTTCGCGCGCGCGCGCTCTGCTGCGAAGAGAGCGTGTCGGCGCAGCGCTTCTTCTAAAGCGTCCGCCTGGGAAACGGATTCGCGGTTCAGCGGCGGTTCCGACACTTGCGGCTCCTTATCTGTCCGGACAGCGCGCGAGGACGCGCGCCCTCCCAACCTCATGTATCCGAGTAGAGCGTGACCCTGCCCGTTGCTTCCGCCAATCAATTGGACGCATGGGCCTCTCCCAGTACTGCCGGCGGCACGGGTAGATGACCGACTTCGGCAGTTTCACGCCGCGCGCGCAGGCACGCCATGCGGCAAAAGACTTGATTGCGGAGTGAAGGGGCCGGTTCGCTGCGCGCCACCAAGTCGGCCAGCGTCCATCTCTTGAGCACGCCTACGATGGCGAGATGGAGTTGGGACATGGCCTGATGAAAGGCGCATGTCAGTTCCACCTCGGCAAACTCCTGGCAGTAATTCCCGAGGATACGCCCCTGGCAGGCCTCGATCACATCGAGCAGTCGAATCTGTTCCGGCGGCATGCTTAAGCTGACTCCGCCGCGTACGCCCCGCTGGGCCCGCAGCACGTTGGCCTTGACCAGCAGGTTGGTGATCTTGGCCAGATACGTCGGGGAAGCGCCGAGTTGCTGGGCAATGTCGCGCGGTTTAACGGGCGTGTCGCTTGCCTGTTCCGCGAGATAGACCACCGTCAGTATGGCCGTTTCGGCGGTTTTGGTCAGCATGTCGGTTCCTCGGAGCCGTTCTCCATAAACAAGATACATGATATCTGATTTATCGTCTAATATCAAGTCCGATTCTTGAGTTTGGTCGAACCGCTCGGCGAGGTAACTTAGCCGGCTGCGGTTGGGGATAAGTTGCGTGGTTTCCCGACCGCCACGTATTCTTGGCGCTCCCCAGCATCGGGGGAAGCAGGAATACGTTGTTCAGAAAGGACGATATGCGTCGGCGTTGCATTCTTATAACCGGTACCAGCGGGCGTTTGGGTTCCGCGTTAGTGACGTCTCTGGCGGGAAAGCACGACATCGTACAACTGAGTCTCGAAGAACCGAAGAGTTCCGAGGTTTGCGGTGTCGGTCGAGTCTTCGTTGGTTCGATTCTCGACCCGGATGTCATTCACCGGGCCTACGACGGGGTAGACGCCGTTATCCACAGCGCGGCGATTCCGGGGAATTCGAAGCCGAACCGGCGCACCGTCGAAACCAACGTGCTGGGCACGTTTCATATGCTCGAAGAAGCGGGTGAACGAGAACGTGTTGAACAGTTTATTTATATCTCGTCCATATGCTGGCACGGCCTGCATTTCGGTCCGGTGGATCGGAGATTGCCGCATTATCTTCCGCTGAATGAAGCGCATCCTTCGCAAGCCATTGACGTGTACGCGTGCAGTAAGTTCCAGGCCGAGTATTGGTGCAAGAACTACGTCGAGCGGTTTCATAAACCGGTGGTTGCGATTCGGCCTTCGTATATCGTCCCGCGCGACCTCGAGCCGACCTTCCCGGCCCGCAAGGCCCAGGACACCCCGCATTTGCACGACTACGTCGGCGTTGGCGATTTGGTAGACGGTATCGAACGGGCCTTAGACTATGAGCCGGACGGCGGGTTCGATCGGTTCCTGTTCAATGCCGAAGACCAGTGGAGCACGACGCCGAGCCGGGAATTGGCCGAACGGCTCTTTCCTTCGGCCAGGTTGGACTACGAAAAGCTGAACGCGGCGGACGGGTTCGGGGCTTTCGTAGACTGCACACATGCCCGCGAAAAGTTGGGCTGGACGCCGAAATTCCGCTGCCAGCGGGAAGGAAGTCGTGTGTAATGAGTTCCGAGTACCGAGTACCGAGTGCCGAGTAAAAACGATGAAGAACGGCGTGCGTGGAGCGCACATAATTCAACAGATGCGCGAAGATGTCCAGTGTCTCGCTGTCGAGCATGGCCGCATGGTCGGTTCGCCCGGCCATGCCCAGGCGCGCAAATACCTCCTGGGACGGATGCGCGCCTTGGGTTTGAAGGGTTATCGCTCGAAATCGCTTCAGTTACCCTATAATCTGGACGGCACCGACTTCGCGAATCTGATGGGCGCGCTGCCGGGATCGAATCCCGCGCTCGCACCGGTATTGATCGCGGCGCACTATGACACCTGTGGACCTTTTCCCGGCGCCGATGATAATGCGGCCGCGGTCACGATCATGCTGCACGCGGTTGAGCCGTTGCGCGCGAAGAACCTGGAACGCACGATTCTCTTCGCGTCGTTCGACGCTGAAGAGCCGCCGTTTTTCCTGAGTCCGGCGATGGGTTCCGTGTATTTTTACCATCATCAACGAAAGGGACCTGTTCACTGCGCCATCGTCTTGGACCTGGTCGGGCACGACGTGACCGTGCCGGACCTCGAGGACTTGGTGTTCATTACCGGCATGGAGAGCGACCCCGACTTGCCCGGCGCGATCCGCGCCTGTGAACGAATTGACGGCGTGCGCGTCATGCCCACCCTCAACAGCTACATCGGCGATCTGAGCGATCACCACGCGTTCCGTCTCGACCGGCGACCCTACCTGTTTCTTTCCTGCGCCCATTGGCCGCACTATCACGCGCCGACGGACACGCCCGAGAAGCTTAACTACGCGAAGATGGCGGCGCTCTCGGATTATCTCGTGGAACTGACGTCTCAAATTTCCGCGCGGGATTTGTCCGGCCCCTTTGAAGGTTACGACTCGACGGAAGACGAGCTGTACTTCATGCGCAAGACTATCGGGCCCTTGGTCGAGGCCTTCGGCATTCCCCTCGAAGACCGCGCCAGCATCAACCTCGTCGCCCAAACCCTCATGGCCCACTTCGGGTTGTGAAACATCGTATTACTCAGCGTGACCGAGGCCGCAACCACAAAACGCCAACCACGAATTACACGAACCACACGAACGAACTTGCGGGGGCAAGCGCCGGAGCGCCTCGATGTAGACCTGATGACTGCGGTCCTGTTTGGAGTTCACAAGGGGCCGTCCTTTCCACCATGTTATAGCGTGCGATTGGGGTACAATCATGAATGACGGACGTCGGTTGCTGCACCCGCTTCCACGCTTGACACCTGCGGTGCAAGGTTTCAGAATGGGATCAGGTGGATCGTTTCACCGCTGGCGACCCATGAATTTCACAAAAGCACGCGTGCCAAACTTCCGAGATCAACAGTCTTGAGCTGGCAATGAGTAACCTCGCCTTCAAAATCCGGGGGATGGATTGTGCGGAGGAGATTGCTCTGCTTAAGCGCGAAGTCGCGCCGCTGGTCGGGGGCGAGGAAAGTTTGGCGTTTGACCTCTTGAATGGGCGCATGGTGGTGCGGGATGCGCCGGCGCACGTGACCACCGAGAATATCCAGCAGGCCGTGGCGCGCACGGGTATGCAGGCCATTCGGGTAACGCCGGGCGACGTCTCGGACGCCGCCGGCAGCCCGCACTCGTTCTGGTCGCGCCATGGCCGGCTCGCGACCTGCGCGGCCAGCGGTCTGCTGTCGTTTTCTGGTTTCGTCGTCCACACGTGGGCGCACGGGTGGCAACATATCTTCAGCATGGCCGACGAAGCGGGTTTCACTTTTCCTTGGTTCTCGATTCTGCTTTATGCCCTGGCAATTGTTACCGGCGGATGGTTCATTTTTCCCAAAGCATTGCGCGCCGTGCGCCGGCTGCAACCGGACATGAATTTGCTCATGACCGTGGCGGTGATTGGCGCCGTTGCGATCGGCCAATGGTCGGAGGCCGCAACCGTTACGTTTCTGTTTGCGCTGGCGCTGCTTCTGGAATCGTGGAGCATTGGCCGGGCGCGCCACGCGATCCACAAGCTGATGGACTTGTCGCCACAGACGGCGCGGTACATCTGCCCGACCGACGGCGCCATCGAAGAGAAGCCCGTCGAGGAGGTTCCTGTGGGCGTGACGGTGGTGGTGCGTCCGGGAGAAAAGATTCCATTGGATGGCGCAGTGACGAAGGGCGCTACCACGGTGAATCAGTCGCCGATTACCGGCGAATCGCGACCGGTGGCGAAAGAGGTGGGCGACGAAGTGTTTGCCGGAACGCTGAATAACGAGGGGGCCTTCGAATTTTGCGTCACGAAACCCGCGGCCGACAGCACGCTTGCCCGTATCATCCGCATGGTGGAAGAGGCACAATCACGCCGTGCGCCCAGCGAACGGTGGGTCGAGCGATTTGCGCGCTACTATACGCCGGCCATGATGGGTCTGGCATTGGCCATCGCCATTTTCCTGCCGTTGGTCGGGCGTGGCACCTGGATTGATTGGTTCTACGAAGCGTTGGTGATTCTCGTTATTGCCTGCCCCTGCGCCTTGGTCATCTCGACTCCGGTCAGCATCATCGCGGGTCTGACCTCGGCCGCGCATGCGGGTGTGCTGATCAAGGGCGGCGTTTATCTCGAAATTCCGGCGCGGCTCCGCGCCGTGGCCCTCGATAAGACCGGTACGTTGACTTCCGGCCGTCCCGAGGTGCAACAAATCGTGCCAATGAATGGTCACAGCGAACACGAGCTTCTGGCCCGCGCCGCGGCCCTCGAGTCCCACAGCAACCACCCGCTGGCCCAGGCAGTTCTTCGCCGCGCCCGGAAGGAAGGCGTCACGTTCTTGCCGGCGGATTCTTTTCAAGCTATCCGGGGTAAAGGCGCCGAGGGGTACATCCAAGGACGGCTATTCTGGGTGGGCAGCCATCGCCTCGTACATGAGCGGGATCAGGAAACGCCGGTGACGCACGAGAAGGCCCTGGAACTCGAGGATGCCGGACATTCCGTAGTCGTAACCGGCAACGATTACCACGTATGTGGCCTGATTAGTGTCGCGGATGAACTCCGGCCACGAGCCGCCGAGGCGGTGCGCGCCCTGAAGGACGCGGGTATCGAACACGTCGTGATGCTTACCGGCGACAATGATGGTACTGCTCGTGCCGTCGCCGAGGCGGCCCAGGTTGAAAGTTACTTCGCTGAACTATTACCGGAAGATAAAGTGGAGGCCGTAGGTCGGCTCGTTCGCGACTACGGTCGCGTGGCCATGGTCGGGGACGGAGTCAATGACGCACCGGCCATGGCGGCGGCGACGTTAGGCGTGGCGATGGGGGCCGCCGGATCGGACACGGCTATTGAGACCGCTGACGTCGCGCTCATGTCGGATGACCTGAGCAAGTTGGCCTGGTTGGTGCATCACTCGCGTCGAACTTTACGGATCATCAAACAGAATATTACGTTCGCACTGGGACTAAAACTCTGTTTCGTGATTCTTGCCCTGAGCGGACTCGCGACCCTCTGGATGGCCATTGCCGCCGATATGGGCGCGTCGCTGCTGGTTATCCTTAACGGTTTACGACTGTTGCGCCACGGCGCGTAGCGTCGCTGCACCTTCGGTGCGGGGTTCGTTCGGACGATGAGCCCCACGCTTCTCGATGGGCACGTAGTGGCGTTCGCATTCCCCAATGTATATCTGCCGCGGGCGGTGGATGCGCGTGCTCGGATCGTCACGCATTTCCTTCCACTGGGCGATCCAGCCGGGCAGTCGGCCGAGAGCAAACATCACGGTAAACATGTCCGTGGGAATGCCTAGCGCGCGATAGATGATGCCGCTGTAGAAGTCTACGTTGGGATAGAGCTTCCTCTGGACGAAAAAGTCATCGTGGAGGGCGATCTCCTCGAGGCTCTTGGCAATATCCAACAACGGGTCGTTGACCCCCAACTGGCTCAATACCTCATCTGCGGCCTTTTTCAGTAGTTTGGCGCGCGGATCGAAATTCTTGTAGACGCGGTGCCCAAACCCCATCAGACGGAAGCCGGACGCCTTGTCTTTGGCCATCTTCACGTACTTCTTGTAATCACAATTGTCTTTCTGGATCATCTCCAGCATCTCGAGAACTTCCTGATTGGCGCCGCCATGCAGCGGTCCCCATAGTCCGCAGATGCCCGCGCCCACGGAGGCGAAAAGGTTGGCTCGACTGCTGCCGACCATTCGAACCGCCGAGGTGCTGCAATTCTGTTCATGGTCGGCGTGGAGATTGAGCAGCAGATTCAGCGCGTTTTCCGCCACTTCCGGCACGTCATAATGCTCGGCCGGCGTGGCGAACAACATGCGCAGGATGTTCGCGGCGTAGCTGAGGTCGGTGCGGGGATAGATCATCGGTTCACCGACGTGCTTCTTATACGAAAAGGCGGCGATGGTCTTGGCTTTGGCCAGCAATCGAATGATGTTGTGATTCGCGTCGTCCTCATTGCCGGTGTCCGGATAATAGGCCGACAATGACGTGACCATTGCGGACAGGATGGCCATCGGGTGCGCATTGGTGGGAAAGCCTTCGAAGAACTTGAGCATGTCCTCGTGGATGAAGCTGTTCGTAGTGAGCTGGCGGCGCCATTCTTCTTGCTCTTTCTGATTGGGCAAGTGCCCGTAGATGAGCAGGTAGCAGACTTCGGAGAAGGCCGCCTTGTCCGCGATTTCCTCGATCGGATACCCGCGGTAACGCAGAATGCCGCGTTCGCCATCAATGAACGTGATCGCGCTCTGGCAGGACCCGGTGTTGCCGTAGCCCGGGTCCAAGGTGATGGCACCGGTCTTGGCGCGGAGTTGGGCGATGTCAATTCCCACTTCGTGTTCGGTACCGACGACTACTGGGAATTCGTACTCTTTACCGTCGAGAATCAGCTTTGCAGTAGGCATGTTTAGCCCCCTTTCACGTTTCGCCCGCTTGGGCTTCGTGTCGGTTCAACCATTCTTCCGGGACCCGCCACCCCACGCGGGTCCTTCATGCCCCATAGGATACCGAATTTGATAGCCGTCGGTCAACCATTTTCGGCCCCTCGGGTATCGGCATCGCTTTCCAGCGATTCCGGGTCGTGGTATACTCTCACTGACTAGGGGAATGTCGGTTCGTAACGAATCCGGCCTGCCTTCCGTATAACTGAAAGCGACAGGTCAGGGATCAGGATAGTCTGGTTCGCCTTTGTAATTGGGAGGGAAGCTGATGTGGGTGTGCCTGCCCGGACGACGCTCGATTCGTGCGCTGTCCCTACTTCTACTATCATTCCTGGTCTTGGCGAATGCCGGACATGGCGTTGAATCCGCCTCGGAACCAGACACTTTGGCCGCCATCAACCTCGATCAATCGCCACTTGCGTTCGAAGCGAACCGTGGTCAAACCGACCCGGCGGTAGCATACCTCGCCCGGGCGCAGGGGTGTACGGTATTCGTAACACCTGGGGAAACCGTGCTGTCGCTTTGCAGCCCGTCGAGCGGAGGCGCGAGGACGGTCTCGGTTCTTCGTATGCGATGTGTGGATGGAAATCTCCACGCGTCCACTACCGGCGGGGAAGAAATGCCGGGCAGAGTCCATTACTTTCGGAGTTCGCATCCCGACCGGTGGCATACCGACATTCCGGTCTACCGTCAGGTAAGGCTCGCCCAAATCTATCCGGGGATTGACTTGGTTTACTACGGATGTGGTCGTCAATTGGAATACGACTTCGTTGTCAGCCCGGGTGCCGATCCTACCCATATCACTTTGGCGTTTGACGGCGTCGAACACACCGTGTTGGATGATACCGGTAATTTGGAGCTTCAACTTCCTGAAGGACAACTTGTCGTGCGGCGGCCCGTCCTTTACCAGGAGAAACAAGGGGCGCGGGTTCCCATCGAAGGGGGCTTTGCGCTCTTGCCAGGAAACCGCGTCGCGTTCGAGGTTGGACCGTATGATTCGGCTCTCGCATTGACCATTGACCCCGTATTTGGCCTCGCGTACTCGACGTATCTCGGCGGCAG
>JACQVH010000113.1 GCA_016209895.1 Candidatus Hydrogenedentota bacterium
GTGCCGAGGAGGGCGAGCAGCAGCCCGATCCGCCCCGGGAACCGGTAGCGCGACAATACGTACGCCGCGAAGGAACCCAGCCACAACACGCCGAAGGCGGTGACCCCGCACACAAAGAACGAATTCAGCATGTACGGGCGCACGGCAGTCCAGGCTTCACGATAGCCCTTGGTCGCCGCGCGCAAGTAATGAATCACTGCCGCGCGCGGCGCCACTCTAAGCGTCTCGCCGTGATCGTTCATGACCTCGAGCGATTCGTTGCGTCCTGTGGCCATGGTCCATAACAGGCGCGGCACCGGGCGAAGCGCATCGGGAAAGCCGAAGAAACTGTGATACGTCTCGAGGTTGTTGCGGAACGAATTGTTGACGACAAAGATAAATGGGGCCATCGTGAGCGCCAGAAGGGCGAGCAGCAGGAGGTGTATCGTGATATGGCGTGCGCGAAGCCTCATCGGCCCTCCAATTGCTCAGCCGACTTGAAGTACTTCAAATTGAGCAGCGTAAGGCCGAAGATGACGATGAAGAGACTCACGCCGATGGCGCAGGCGTAGCCCATGCGCTGGAAGCTGAACGCGTTGAAATACATCCAGAGTCCCGGCACCGTGGTCTTGAATCCGGGTCCGCCGCGCGTGACGATGAACACGCCTTCGAACGATTGCACGCCGCCGATGATCGTGAGGATGAGAATCAGCTTAAGCTGGCTCATCACCATCGGGATGTCAATGCGGAAGAACTTACTCAGACGGACGCAGCCCTCCAGCCAGGCGGCCTCGTGGACGCTCTGCGGGATGCTCGCGAGGCCCGCGTAGTAGATGAGCACGTCAATGCCGCCGATGAAAGGGAAGCCGATCATGGCCATCGCCGCCAAAGCCGTGTTCGGATCGCTCAGCCACCCGCGCTGCCAAGCGTCGAGTCCGAGGGCAGCCAGGGTCTCATTGACGAGGCCGGCGTCAGCATAGACCAGACCCAGCCAGATGAGCTGGATGGCCACCCCGGGCACGACGATCGGGATCAGAAACATGATGCGATAGAAGTGTCGTCCGCGTTCCTCCGGCAACGAGTAGATCAACTTGGCTACGATCAACGGAATGGTCAGCCGCATCGCGACCGCGAAGAAAGTCAAGAAGAGCATGTTCGCGATGCTAGGGAAAGTGGTCGGGTCTTGTGTCAGGAATTCGACATAATTGCGCAGTCCGACCCAGCGCGAGTCGCCGCCGATCTCGAACTCGTACAGCGATTTCGTGAAGGCCCAAATTACCGGCAGGTAAACGAACACGGCCAGTAGCATCACCGTCGGCAGCACGAACGCATAGCAGGTCAATGCGAAACGCAACCGGTGATTGAACAAGAGATTTCTAGCCTGCGCCATCGGGTAACTCCATCATCATGGCCCGTGCAGCCGATTGCGCGTCCCAAGCGGCGCGGAGCCGGGCCTCGTCAATTCCCTTGCGCAAGACGACGTTCGCACAGGCTGCCGCCAGATTTCGCTCCTGCCAGTCCAAAAAGCCTTCGAGCCCGATCCCGTCGTTCAAATACAATTCCAGCATCCGGCGCTGGATTTCCGAGAACCGCAGATCAAACGTGAATACCCACTTGGTGGTGGTGTAGCGGCGATCGAGGATTTCCGCGAACGGTTTGAGCGGCGGCAGCGATTGGACACCGACGATATTGGAAATAAGGCATGGGTACTCGTTCACGATCCGCACGTAATACTCCGGGACGCACAAGAACTGCAGGAACTCCATCACGCGGCGCAAGCGCGGAGAGGTTTTGGGGTCTCCCGTATCTTTGAAGGCGGAGTTGGTGACCTCGAATTGGGTCGCGGCGCCGCCGATCACGCACATCGGCGTATTCGATGTGAACCGGGAGGTCGTCGCCGTAAATTGAGGCACATAGAAAACACCCCACTCAAAGCCCAGCGCGCGGTCGGCTTCGAGACGGTAGACCAGCGGACTGGCGTACCAGGCCATGGCCGCCCGTTTGATCACGAATTCGCGCACCAAGTCCGTGGAGATTAGATTCTTGTTCACGTACTTGCGCAGCCGGCGGAGATGCTGCCACAACTCGACGTAGCGCGGGTCGTCACGCGTGAAAAAGCCTCGATCGTGCAGGAAGCAGATTTCATCCCAGTCCAGGTATCCCTGCAAATACGGTTCGCGGATCGGGTCTTTGAATAAATCAATCCCAGGCAGCAGATTGTAGTAGAGTTGGTCGAACACCAGATCCACGCCCCAATCGCTGAACATGTCCACGCTCATCAGCAACGGCATATAGCCGGCGGCCTGCAATTTCTCCATGACCGCGAAGAACTCTTCCCAATTCGCCGGGACGCGGACGCCAACTTTCTCGAAAATCCGCTTGTTGTAGAAGATACCCGTCTCGATCATGTCGTAGCTGAGGTTGTACATGAGACCGTCCGGCGCGGCCTTCCCTCGGCTGATGGCCTGGTACCGGAACATGTCCCACCAATGGTCGTAGCCCGGTTGCGTCGGGTCGCCTTGCTCACGGATGAAACGGTTGGGCTCGTCGAGCCACGGGTCCAGCGCTACGTACCAGCCCTTCTGCACGTCAATCCAAACGTCCTCGACGTTCACGTTGATGATGTCCGGCGCGCGCCCGCTGCTCAGTTGCGTCACCAGATACTCGCGCACCCCCGGCGTGTTCACGACCTCGATGTGCGTGTCCGGAAACCGCGCCTCGAACTCCGCGATCGCGCCCGTCAGCCCTTTCAGCGGCGTCCCAATCCCAAACGGCGTGGACCCCGGCAAATACGCCCAGCCCGGCGAAAAGAGGATATTGAATCGAACGTCGGCAGGTTTCTCCCCGTGTTCCGTCTTCCGAACCGCCGCCTCATCCACCGGCGGCCGCAACAGCCAGACACCGAGCACTCCGACGAGAGTAAGTGACCCAAGTTTGATGAACTTCGTCAACTTATACATAAGACTTCCGCAGTTTGAAATCAGTCATAACATGTTGCCGGTCGGAATAAACCACATGCAAGTTGGCCCCCCAATACCTTATGACTTGTCCCGGGACAAAATAGCAGTGCTTGACGGGAATTCTTAGACACGCCATAATTCAACCGGGAGTTAACGCACATGATTAAGAAGCGGAAGTATTCGACACGATACGTGGAAGTAAGGTCCAAGACCGGATACGTCTGGCGGGAGGAACGGGTCAGTACATCAAACGACAACGGCACCTCTTTCGACCAGATCGTCTATGGAGACGCATTGACAGTCTTGGCGGAATATCCGGACTCTTGCGTCGATCTCATATTTACATCTCCACCTTACGCCGACAGCCGTAAGCGAACATACGGCGGAATTCATCCTGACCGATACGTTGAGTGGATGCTGCCTTTTGCAGACCAATTCTACCGCGTACTTAAGCCTTCAGGGTCTTTCGTACTCAACATCAAAGAAAAAACGGTTGACGGAGAGCGACATACTTACGTCATCGAACTCATCCTCGCGCTGAGGAAGCGCGGTTGGTTGTGGACTGAAGAATACATATGGCACAAGAAAAATTGCTATCCAGGCAAATGGCCCAACCGGTTCCGTGATGCGTGGGAAAGGTGCTTGCATTTCACCAAGTCCAAACATTTTTCCATGTACCAAGAAGCAGTGATGGTACCTATGGGGGACTGGCGTCATGCTCGGCTTCGGACCCTCAGTGATACGGATAGAAAGCGAGATGAGTCACGGGTCTTAAGCGGATTCGGAAAGAAGATTGAAAACTGGGTTGGGCGCCAGAAAGCATATCCGACCAATGTTCTCCATCTCGCTACCGAGTGCGGTAATAAGCAGCATAGTGCGGCATTCCCTGAAGCTCTGCCTGCTTGGTTCATCAAACTTCTCACTAAACCTGGTGACGTTGTCCTTGATCCGTTTGTTGGTTCTGGAACTACGGCCGTGGCCGCAGCGAAACTGCACCGTAGTTTTCTCGGAATCGAAATAAATGCTGAGTTCGTCGATTTGGCAAGACGCAATATGTCCCTGATTGGCAACATACAAGCTGAACTTTCTCTGGCTTAAATGGAAACCAAGAACCTTGAACATGAAATCGCGCGATGTCTGGAGAATTTCTACAGCAGACGGTTGCAGGGGCTCGAAAAGCTCAGTCTTCGACGTATCCTTTCGAAGAAGAATCCTTATCTGTATCGGGCTCTCGGGGTTGAAAAGGCCTCGGATATCGTCGAGCAAAACCTTGTGGCGTTTGTCATTTCCTCTGACGAAACGAAGTTCGGAGATTGCTTCTGTGAACCACTCGCGCGTCTTGCCTCAGGGGGCAAAGTTTCTGACGCGGAAGGGGTGGACTTCACCGTGGAATTTGCCGACCGCTATCTGGCGGTAGCAGTCAAATCGGGACCAGCTTGGGGGAATAGGGACCAGCATAAACGTCAAAGTACTAACTTCGACTCTCTCAGAAGTCGGCTTTACAAGATCCAGAAGAAATTTGACCCCCTTGTCGGGCAAGCATACGGCCGGCAGTCCAGCGAATCGACAGAGAATTCCCGTTTTCGCAGGCGGTCGGGACAGGCTTTTTGGCAAGAATTAACTGGAGATCCGGATTTTTACCTTAAGCTTATAAGGCTGATGAAAGATGTCCCCGCAAAGAATCGTTCCAAGTACCGCGCGCTTTGGGATCAGGCTGTGAACCGATTTACGGCAGAGTTTGTTCGCGATTTTTGTGATTCAAATGGGGCTATTGACTGGGAGAAACTCGTCGCCTTTGCTAGTGGGACTGAACGCCCTAAGTTTCCGAAAGTGCGGAGGACGTCTGACAGCTCCAATCAAACCTGATCGTCGAATCGGCATTTATCGAGGATTGTTTGTGATCGGTGTCGTTCTCTTCGCTGCGTGTCCCCCGAGTACCGAAACTACGGTCTCGATTTCCCTTTTCGTGGTAACCTCCAACGTTATACCGACGCGTAGCCCTTGCCGTGCATGCTGATCGCACAAGAATGCGGAGGTGTTTGGTGCCCAAATCGCACGTGTGCTCGGTCTTCTGCAACGAATACCGATGTTGTTCTAGGCGGGATTCTTACAACCTGGAATGATACACTTCATTCTAACAAGAAATTCTAAAGTGGTGCGGCAGCTCATTGCAATCGTGTGAGGAGGCAAATTCAGTCGAGTGGTCCAAAGCGCTTCCCCTCCAGGAGTGCTCTTCGCGCCAGCGTGTTGGGAGTATCTCTCCAGTAATTAAACTTCTCGCGGCTAACGACCAGTACATCGGCGGCAAAAGGCACATCCCCTACGGCCTCACGCAGTCGGACCATCTCTTCAACGGTGTCGGTGACTTCCGGCTCAATGACGAGAAAATCAACGTCGCTTTCTGGGTCGGCATCGCCCCGCGCGTACGAACCAAAGAGAATCACGGTTGACCCGGGGGCCGCTTCCAAAAGGCGATCAACTGCGGTACCAATGATTTCCACAGTCTTCATGTATCGCGCCTCATGACCGCCTCTTCAACTTCCGGAACGAAGTGGAAGTGTACCTCATATCCTTTCCGACATTCTTCTTCGCGTTTCCTCCAAGGTCAAAATGTTGTCTGGGTTTGAAGTGCAGCGATTTAGCCTTCTGTCCAGTTCCTCCAAATGCTCCGGAAGGACGGGCACGGACGATTGGTCCGACGCGAAGCTGTCCCACAGATCTTCAACGAGCAGAATCTTCTCCGGCGTGCTCAAGTTGACGAGATTGGGGAAATCGCTTGCTCGCATAACTTGCCTCTATTCTCAAGCGTCGAACTCATTATAGCATCCGAAATCGAATCTCACGCAACCGAGACTTGGGTGTGTGAGATTCTTCGCGGCCGCTCAGAATGACAGGGATCCAGGGGTTCGGAGGCGAAGGCGCGCGGTTGCGTCTAAGGAGGCGCATGGGTATCAACGATTGGACCGAGGAGAATGCGCAGGCCGGCGCACAGGAGTAGGCACAGGCCGAAGGCGCAGACGACGGTGGCGCCGGTGGGCAGGTCCCAGTAGTAGGAGGCGGCGATGCCGGCCACGCTGGTCAGGGTGCTGGTGAGCCAGCCGAACCAGAGCCGCGTGCTGATCCTTCGTGCGAGGAGGACGGCGCACACCGACGGCACGATCAGGAAGGAGAACACGAGCAGCACTCCCGCCAACTCGACGGAACTGGCCACCACTACGCCGAAGGACGCGTAGAATAGGAAGTCCCACCAGCGGACGTGCCACCCTTTGGCAAACGCGGCGTCCGAATCACGCGAGATTTCCAGCAACGGCTTGCGTACCAGCCAGTGCAGCAATCCGATCAGGGCATACAGCACCGTGATCCGAATGACCTCTGACCACTGCACGAAAAGAAGATGCCCGACCAACACGTTCTTGAGTTCTTCACCGCCCTCGGCCGCTTGACTCAAGACCAGGATGGAAGCCGCCGCGGCCACCGCGTAGACGATCCCGATCAGGGCTTCCTGGGGCACCAGCGGGGTGCGGAGCCGGGTCAGGGCGAAGGTGGCGGCGCCGATCATCGTGAAGCCCAGCGACACGAAATAATTCGGTCCGGAGTGGAGCGCGTAGCCGAACAGGAAGCCGACCGTGGCGCCGAATGCCGCTACCTGCGTTAGCGCGAGGTCCACGAAGATGATCCCCCGCTCGATAACGTGGAGTCCTAAGTACGCGTGTATCCCCGTGACGACCAGACATGCCACGAAGGGCAGGAACATCATTTGCAAGAAGTCACTCATCGGATTGCTCCTACTGCAGCGCCTGCACCAGCGCGTTCACGTCATAATCAATCGTACCGATGTAATCGCCCGCCTCAGAATTCTCCCCCACGCTTTGACAGAGCATCACCAGCTTCGCGCCGGTACGGTCCGCCAACGCTTGGGCCGCCCTGGTCGGGAAATACGAGGCCTGCACGATGGCCTTGATGTGTTTTTCCGGGATGTACTTCTCCAGAAATTGCGTTTGCTTGGGTGTGGGGGGAATGCCCGGCTTCGGTTCCAGGAAATATTCTATCTTCAGGCCCAGGAACTCCATCAGGTAGGGCCACTCGTTGTGATAACCGACCAATTCCGTGCCCGCATACGGTTTCATTTTTTCGCGCCATTCCGCCATTTTGGCGTCCAGGCGCGCGCTGAAGTCGGCGAAGTTCTTTCGGTAATCGGCAGCGTGCTCCGGGTCTATCGTTGCCAACTTCTCGGCGATGGTTTCCGCCATGCGCCGGGCGTTTTCGGGATTCAACCAGTAATGCGGGTTGCCGAAGAGGTGGATGTCTCCTTCGGCGCGCGTGACGTTGTGGGCCGGCACCTCCAGCAACGGAATACCCAAAGAAACATCCAATTCGCCGGCGCCACCGGGCCGGACGGCCGGGTTGCCCGCCGCGTCTACCAACGGTCCGCGCCAGACCTCCAGGTCCAGTCCGGCGTGGATGAACAGACCGGCGCGCTTTACTCTCAAGACGTCGCTAGGCTTGGGTTCGATGAAGTGTGGGTTGAACTTGGGGGACGCGACGGCCGACACGTCTACGTGATCGCCGCCGACGGTCCTGGCCAAGTCGGCAAATGTGCTCAGCGTTGCCGCTACCTTCACCGGCCCCGCCGCAAAAGCGGGCGTGAATATGGCGGCGGCGAGCGCCGTCGCCGTTACAAATCGAATACAATGTTTCATGACTTTGCTCCTCGATGGTTATCTGAGTGCGTGCTTGTGAATCCCAAATGCGTAGGTCCCTTGCAAAAAGAACCGGTTGTCATCACCGCCCGAAGCCAACTCGACGTGCTCGTATTGAAATCTCAGGCGCGTAAATTCGCTCTGGTAATACGTCAAGTACGTGGAGAACCCCGTGTCGGCGTCTCGCGGGTCGGACGACAATGCGAACACCGGCTCGACGTAATCGAAGCGTCCGCCGATACCCCATCGCGGTGAGAGGCGGTAGTCCAGCAGCGTGTACATGCCCCAGGGGTGATCGTTGTACCGCGTTACCACGGGGCCGTTCTCGACGAGGCTGACCAGAAGGGTCGGAAGGTCGGTTTCGATGGCGTCGAGATAGGCGAGGGCCGCGTTTCGGTCGAATACTTCGGTTTCACGGCGATCCTGGTAATACAACTCGGTCTGCCACTTCAGCTTGTTTACGGGGGTGACGTAGTAGAGATACGTCAGGTCGAGGCCCAGCGCGTTGACCTCATCGCGCGCGTCCGGATCGGCCGAGCCGCGCAAACCGGTCAGGCCCAATTCCAGATTCGATTCCGGCGAAATCTCCCAGAAGTTCTTCAAATGCGCGTAGTACGTCGGGCGGCGGCGCGTCTCGCCGAACATCTCCCCGCCCTCATCGGCGCCGCCTTCGATGACGCCCAGCGTGAATTCTTGCGTGAGCGAGTCCTCGAACTGCGGCAGGAACCGGGATAATTCCACGCCCGTCTTGAAGAGACCTTCGACACCGAAATAACGTTGGATGACGAGCGGCTCGTCCACCGTATCAATCGAGTCGCGGTGCATCACCAGAATCTTGCCGACTTTTGGAAGTATCCGCCCGGCCCGCGCGTGCAGTTCCCAGGGCAGGCCAAGATACGTGAGGTAAGCTTCCTCGACCCGCGCTTCCTCGATATCGGAAAAAGAAATCGTGGAGTCCAGGCGAGTATACGGGTCCACGTTGTAACCGAGGGTCAGTTCGAGTTCGAGACTGAATTTGTCGTTACCTTCTTCATCCTCGCGGCTTTCGGTCAACGCGCCGACTACGTCGAGTAGCCCGCCAATTTCGGGAACGGACATCAGGGCCGCCGAAGCAGGTCGGGACGGTGTGACGGGCGAGACGCCAGTCCCTGCAGGCGCGGGTGGCGCGGCGGGTGCTTGCGTCTCCAAGCGCTCGTTTTCTTGTTTCAATGATTCGATTTGAGTTTGTTGGTTTTGCACGGTCGCCTGGAGAGAGTCCACCGTCTCCCGCAAGGCCTTCAGTTCTTCCACTACTTGGCCCAGGGAAGGTTTTCCTGGCTCTTCGCCGAGCACGGTCTGGCACGCGGCAAGCACCGCGAAGAAAAGCAATACAATGGAATTTCGCATAGTCCAACTCCTCGCAAACGCTGAGAACTCAGCGTGGAGATTCGCTCAGTGACGGGGAAAATTTGGAGATCGGGGAAGGACTAAGCGGCGGGTGGGGCGCGGAAGTGATGATAGTCGGCGGGACAATCACTGCTGACGATAGGGACATCCACCCGAGGCCCACGCAATTCCGGAAGTATGGCGGGGCCGGCGTCCACGGTCGTCGTTAGACCCATCACCAGCAGGTGCTGGAAATGGCATAGCGCGCAGCGCGACGCACCGCCGGCCGCGCCCGCGCCATGTTGATGCGGGGCCACGAGCGCCAAAGCTAACGCCGCCACCAGGAGCAGCGCGGTCACACGTGTGACTGGATGGACTCGGTACCACATACGCGCGGAGGATTATCAACACCACGTGTCCCCGTGTCAACTCATTCATTCGCGGGAATGGGGTGGATGACCTTCATTGTTTTAGAAATCGGTAGGATTGTAAAAACGTTAAGGGATAGAGAGGGACCTTTCGGTAGGGTCTACGTTATTGAAGACTTGATTTTGCAGGAGCGATGCACTACGCCACGTTGCGCTAAGAGGTAAAACGTGGAGTGCCTGCGAATAGCTGCCTTTTTCACTTGGGGGGACGATGTGTTGTGCCGGAATTCGTCTCCCGGAAGTACCCTGTCCGGCAAGCTGTTTGTGATGCCCCATCCGTGGCGCCTCTTCCGTGTAACAATGTGCTTACGCCCAATAACCCCTCGCCCTTTCGGAAAGTTCCAAACCGAGAGGAGAAAACTCATGAAACGCTCAAAGATGTTGTTCAGGGGGGCAGTGGCTTTGTTGCTGGTGGGAACGGTTGGGGGTTGGCTCATCTCCCTTGATTCACAGGTATTCGCAAACGGACAACCCGGTTCGGGTGGTAGTCCTGGAGGTACCACTTATAGTGGTCAGGCAACGGTCGTAGATGCGGATGTTCTCGGACTCGCGACCGTCACCTTATCCGACACGGGGCCCCTGCCCAGTTCAGGGGGCGCGCTTGAGGAATCTCTTCTTGAAGTGGAGGTTCCCGAGCTGCTCTCCGCCGAAGTGTTGCACGCTTCCACCGTTGGCCAAGGAGATCGAACTCGTTCTGAGGCCTCGGTTGCAACTCTGAACCTCACCGCGGGTGGACACACAATCTCGGCGGGATTCCTTCTGGCCAGGGCCGAGGCGATCTGCACCCCACGGGGCGAAACGATCAGCGGGGATTCAGAGATCGCGGAGCTCGTCGTTGACGGGACTCCCATTACCGTAGGCGCGGAACCGAATCAGACGATCCCCTTGCCAAATGGAGAAATCGTCATTAATGAGCAAACCAGCAACGGACCAGGCGACATTACGGTGACTGCGCTCCATGTCGTTTTGCCCGGCATCGCCGACGTTGCGATCTCTTCCGCCCATGCCGATATTGCCTGCGTGGGAAAGCCCGTTTGTGAAGGCGAAGATTTCGTGACCGGCGGCGGGTGGATTACCACTCCCTCCGGTGCGAGGGCAAACTTCGCGGTCGCCGGTGGTATCAAGAATGGCCAATTCTGGGGCCACCTCATGTACATTGACCACGAAACCGGTATGAAGGTGAAGGGAACGGAAGTGACCGGCTACGCGGAACTGGACCCGACTACCCGCTTCATTGAAGGTATGGCTGACATTAACCGGAGTAGCGGGTTTACGTATGAAGTCGAAGTAACGGACAACGGTGAACCGGGCCGGAATGACGTGCTCACGATCCGATTGTCCAACGGCTACGAGGCGTCAGAATTCTTGGATGGCGGCAATATCCAACTTCACACGCCTTGTCGCTAGCTAAAATCCCCCCAGGCTTCACATCGTAGAAGCCTGGGGGGCTCTTATCAAGTTGTCCCGTAGAAAGTCGAAGTTTGGCGGTGATGGTCCATTTACACCACTTCCCGCAAAGGTACGCTTGGTCTTCCTCGCTCCACTCGACCCATTTGTGGTAATTGTCGCTCGGTTTCATTTTCACACCGTTTCCTGAATGGCGTCTTCGGGCAGCCCGCGAAGGATGTCCGCCTTCCGGTCTTCCAGAATTAATTCAATGGCCTGTCGCAGACTATTCTGGGTTTCCGCGATCGTCTCACCTTGACCGTTGGCACCCGGAACCTCCGGCTTAGGAGGCCGATTTTCACTTTCTCCATGGCAGCGAATGGGTGCCTGCATAGCGCGGATTCTCAAGAAAGTTCCGGAAGGAGCCTTCATGCGCAGCGTGACGGGGAGCAGGCTCCTTTGGGAAAAGCGGTAGCAAGCGAGCGCAGTCCAAAGAGCTTTCGGCGGAAAGTTGAGGAGGTTGGCGAGGATTTGTAATTCACTGTGCGAGAACTCAGAATGGAGCGTTGTGGGACGGGGATCGTTTGCAGTTCGGTGTCCGATGGTGAGCTATCTGCGATTGACATGCGTGTGCGCCGGTTTCGTCCTCGCCAACCTTGGTGAGGTTGCGTGGGCGGAGAGCGCTGCCACGGACGCGAAGCCGCAGACATTGAGCCCCGTCGTCGTGATCGTTTATCCGGACGAAGCCGCGCCGGTGCAATTGGCCGCCCAGGACTTGGCGCGGTATCTCGGCGAATTGCTCGATACATCCGTACCGCTCATCCAGGATTTCGACTCACGTTCCGGTTTGACCCGTTCCATCCTTCTGGCCACGCCCGCTTCTCAAAGCGACGTGCCGCCCACATTGGCACCAGTGCTTTCCCGGTCCGAGCTCGAACCGCTGGGAAATGACGGTTGTAGGGCTGTCTGTCAAGGTTCGGTGTTGGTGCTGGCGGGCTTAATGTCGCGCGGTGCCGCGAACGCGGTGTGGACCTATTTGGAAGAATTCTGCCACGTGGGCTTCTTTTGGGACACCGACCATGTCGGCCGGCTTTCTGATTTGCCCTTCGAGACCGTGTCGTTTCGGCACGTGCCACGCTTTGCTGAACGCTATTGCTCACCGCCGGGTGGGTACACGCTCGCGGAACATATGGACTGGTGCGATTGGCGACGGGAGATTGACTGGCGCGTGCACAAACGTCAGAACCTGCTCTGGGGACCCGGCGGCGAATTGGTCTGGAAGCAGGTATTCGCGGAATTGGCGGGTCAAGTTTACACACCGACGGAGACGGACCGTGAACAGGACGATCTGTACCACAAAATGGCCAACTATGCGCGGGATCGGGGACTGACGACGATTATGCCGGGCTTTCTTGGCGAGGTTCCGGCGGAATTCGTGCCGCCGTATCCGGAGGCCAGTCCCGGCGAAAGTCCCGAAGAGAAGCATAGCATCAAGCTGGACTTCGCGGCGGCGGTGCAACGGGCGCGCGACGAAGTCTGCCCCGACATGATTTGGCTCGCGGACAGTTGGGCATTCCTGACCGCCGACTTCTGGCCGCTGGCGGAAGTGAAAGCCTTCTGCGATGCCATTGCCGACCCGGACCGCTTTCGAATCTACGACACGTGGGGCGAAGAGCGGCCCATGTGGACGCTGCACAACGCCTACTGGGGCAAGAACTGGACGTTCGGTGTGCTCCAGTGTTTTGGCGGTAACACCACGCTGCACGGCGATCTATGCGCCTTGGTCCGGGATGTGCAGCGCGTGGCAACGGACCCGCGCGCCGGAAACTGCGTAGGGCTGTACCTCGTTCCTGAAGTGCTGCATCACAATGATCTGTACTTCGACCTCGCCATGCGTTTGGCCTGGTATCCGAGCTCGGTAACCTGCGACGGGTCGCGCAGACCCGCAACGTCATGTCTATCTGGGAAGGGAGCGCCAACCTGGACTACGCCCGGCGCGATGACTTGGCGGAGTTGATTCAAGGGTATTACGTGCCGCGCCTGAAGGCTTGGCGGGACAAGTTAGTCGCTACCGACCCGGAGGCATGGTCGCAGGCCGATGACCGTGATCTCGAGCAGACGTACTGGGACCTTGGTCAGATATGGGTGAACGGAGGCGTCCAAATGAGCGCGCCTGCGTCGTCGGCCATTCACCGAATCGAAGAAATCCTGCCGCAAGTCCGCGAGATCGAAGGCGACTTGCCGCGGCCCGCAATCAAACCGGCCAATCTCGATTTCCACGACGGTCTGAATGGCGGGTCGCTGTCGAGCCGGCGTATGACGCTCTCGTTCGAGCCCAGTGCGGGTCCCGACGGTGGAACCGCTTTCCGATTTTGCACGTGGCCCGGCAGCAGCGGTGGGCAGCTATATCTGTTCCAGACCGTTCAAGGATCGGATGCGGAAATCTCGCTGGATTTTCTCCCGGAATCCGGCGGCGAGAGTTCGTTCGCCGGACTGCGCGTCGAGGCCTACGACCGCCACTTCCATCGCGTCGCCGAATGCACCTACCAATGGGGCAATGCCTGGAACTACTGGCCGGACCGATATCGCGCCGATAACGTGACGCCCGACTGGAACGTCGGCGCCACCGGTTTCCTTTGGTGGTGGGTTGGGCACTACGCGATCAAGCATCGCCTTACCGGGCCGACCGGGACGTGGCAGCATCTCGACGCCAATCCGCGGGCAAACCTCGACCGAGTCCACGGCGCCGGCACCTGGGACGGCCTGCACGTGAAATCCCTACGCGTCGCGCTCATTGCCAGTACCCGCCGCCCCGAAGACCCCTTGGCCGGCGCCTTCGTAAACCTCAACGTGCGCATGTTCCCGAAGTGACCAAGCGACCGCCGGATTGCCGGCAATTGGCTCCTTTGCATGTCGTACGTCTTACCTTGCACGTTGCCCGTTGTGCCTTGCACTTTGCACGTCGTACTTGAATTTGTCCGACGAGTGTGATAATTCTCAGGTACCCTTTTTATCATTGTTCCTGTCCATGGGGCCGAATCTATGAAAATCCACCCGACGGCCATCGTTGATCCGAAAGCCGAGTTCGCGGATGACGTGGAAGTCCAGGCATTTACACTTATCGGGCCGCACGTGAAGATCGGCGCCGGTACGTGCGTGGGTCCCCATTGTGTAATCGAGGGGCGTACGGTCATCGGCGAGCGCAACCGCATCTTCAGCGGGGCCCAGATCGGGATTCTGTCTCAGGATTTGAAGCACAAGGCGGGCCTCATCGGCCGGGTGGTAATCGGCAACCACAACATGATTCGAGAGCACGTCACCATCAGCGCCAGCACGATGACCAGTTACGACGACGACCACCGTATCACCACGGTCGGCAATAACTGCCTCTTCATGGCGTATTCGCACGTGGCGCACGATTGCCACGTGGGCGACCACGTAATCATGGCCAACTGCGCCTCGCTCTCCGGACACGTCGAGGTCGAGAGCAAGGCCATACTGGGGGGCCTTTGCGGCGTCCATCAAGAGTGCGCGGTGGGCACCTTAGCTTTCGTGGGCGGGATGGCCCGGGTGGTAAAGGACGTGCCGCCCTACATGATTGTGGACGGCAATCCGGGGCGCTGCTGCGGGCCGAACTCCGTGGGGCTGCGTCGGAACGGCCTCGACCCGGCCGCCCGATCGCGCGTCAAGGCCATGTACAAGATCATGTTCCGGTCCGACTTGAATACGACCCAGGCGCTGCACGAGATTGAGGCCAGGATCGAGGATAGTGACGAGCGAACCACGTTCGTCGAGTTCGTGCGAAAGTCCATCCGCGGTATTATAAAGTAGTATTGGATTTGGTCCGCAGGCGCCGGAGAACGGGGAAATGTTCTACGTATCACACGACCGCAATGACGAGACTCCCGAAGCCAAGGCCCGTTGGTTCCAGTCCTTGTCGGTTGAGGAGCGCATGGACTTGTTTTGTGAATTCACTGAACTGATCCTGGCAATCAATCCCGGGATCGCGGAAAAGAGGGATGTTAGGTCGCTTACGGGACGTGTTTGCGTCCCTTCACGAAAATCAGGTTAAGTACATAGTGATTGGCGGCATTGCCGCCATACTTCACGGGGCGCCACGCACAACCTTCGATTTGGACGATGTGCGGCTCTTGGAACAGGGGTCTTTGAGTATACGAAAATGCCTTCATTGCGCGTAGGCGTAGTCGGCGTCGGACATCTGGGCTACCACCACGCCCGGATTTACGCCTCATTGCCTGACGTAACCCTCGCCGGCGTAGTGGATACCAGCGACGAGCGGGGCAGGAAAGCTTCGCTCGATTTCGGCGTCCCGCGCTACGCTGCGGTCCAGGAATTGCTCGAAGCCGGCATTGACGCGGCCTCGGTCGCAGTGCCCACGTCCGCACATCATCAGGTCGCTTCCGCTTTGCTCGATGCCGGCGTGCATGTGCTGGTCGAGAAACCGATCACCACGAACCTGCGTGACGCAGCGGACTTGGTGAACCGGGCCTCCGATAGCGGAGTCAACTTGCAGGTGGGCCACATCGAACGGTTCAACGGCGCGGTGATCGCCCTGTTTGACGCCATCCGGAAGCCAAGATTCATCGAGTGCCACCGCCTCAGTCCGTATCCCAATCGCAGTGATGACGTGAGTGTCGTACTCGACCTTATGATCCACGACCTCGACATCGTACGCGCGCTGGACGGCACCGCGGTGGTTTCCGTGGACGCCGTCGGCGTACCCGTATTCTCCGCGCAGGAGGATATTGCCAACGCGCGCTTGCGGATGCGCTCTGGTTGCGTCGCGAACCTCACTTCGAGCCGGGTCTCGATGGAACGTATGCGCAAGATACGCATCTTCGAAGCCGACGCGTACGTCTCGACCGATTATTCGGAGCAGGAAGTAATGGTGTATCGCAAGAAATCCGGGCCATTGCCGGAAGGCATGACGCCCATGGAGATGATTTCCGTGGAGCCGCTTGCCGTGCAGCACGACGAGCCTCTCAAGCTCGAGTTGGCCTCCTTCGTCGAGTCCGTCCGCGCTCGAAGGCGTCCCGTAGTCTCGGGCGAAGACGGCCTGGCGGCGCTCCAATTGGCCCAACAGATTGTGGACCGGATACGGCAATCAGCGTGAGCCGAGTTTTCTTCGTAGCCGGCGAAACTTCCGGCGACATCCACGGGGCAAACTTGATCCGGGCCTTAAACGAACTCGAACCTTCTATAAATTGTGTGGGACTGGGTGGGAAACAGATGGCCGCGGCCGGCATGGAGTTGCGCTATGATCTCGCCGCGCAGGCGATTATGGGTTTCAGTGAAGTGGTCCGGGCTTTGCCCCGGATTCGGCGCGTGTTTAATGAAACGGTGGATTACGTGCAGGATACTCGGCCGGACTGTCTGGTAGCGATTGACTATCCCGGATTCAATCTTCGACTCGCGAAACAAGCGACGAAACTGGGGATTCCCGTGGTCTACTACATCAGCCCGCAGGTCTGGGCGTGGAAACGAGGCCGCATTAAAACGATTGCCAAACTCATAAGAAAGATGCTAGTGATCCTGCCGTTCGAGGAGAAGATGTATCGGGAAGCCGGTGTGAACTGCGTCTATGTCGGGCACCCCTTGCTGGACCATATACCTTTGGTGCCGACCACGACCGACTTCCGTGATGAATGTGTGGTCGGTTTGCTCCCCGGCAGTCGCGCGCAGGAGATCGATCGCCTGCTCGGCGTAATGCTCGACGTGGCGCATGGCATCCGCGAGCACTACCCTCGCGCCCGGTTCGTGGCCCCGTGTGTAGATGCGGACCGCGCCTCTCAGATAAAAGCCGAGGCCGGCGACCTTCCCCTGGAAACCGCCATCGGCAAAACCTACGACGTCCTCCGCGCCGCTCGGTTCTGCTTGGTCGCGTCGGGAACCGCCACGCTCGAAACGGCGCTGTTCGGCGTGCCCATGGTGATTCTGTATAAGCTGTCGCCCGTGAACTACTGGATCGCCCGGCGGCTCGTTCAAGTGGACCACATCGGCATGGTGAACATTCTCGCGGGGCGGCGAATTGTCCCGGAGTTTGTTCAACACGAAGCCTGCCGAGACCGCGTCTTGCCCAAAGCTCTGGAACTGCTGGCCGATTCGCCCGCGCGCGACCAGATGCTGCGCGACTTGACTGACGTTCGCGCTACGCTGGGCGCGCCGGGGGCCTCACGGCGCGCGGCGAAGGAAATCCTCGAGGTCGTGAAGGCCGCCCATGCTTGAGCGACTTTACTTGATTGACGGCTCGGCTTTTGCCTACCGCGCCTTCTTTGCGATTCGCGGCCTTACCAATTCCAAAGGTCTGCCCACCAACGCCGTCTTCGGTTTCGTCCGCGTCCTGCTTCGCATCCTGCGCGAGCAGGACCCCAGCCACCTTGCCGTCGTCTTTGACGCGCCGGGTAAGACGTTCCGGGACGAGATGTACGCGGAGTACAAGGCCCACCGGCCGCCGACCCCGCCGGAACTGATCGCCCAGATGCCGTACATTGACGCTTTGGTAGAGGCCTTCAACATCCCGCTGATTCGTATTCCGGGCGTCGAGGCCGACGACGTGATGGGCGCCTTGGCGCGCCGCGCCGAATCCGCCGGTATCGAAGCGGTCCTCGTTACCGGCGACAAGGACGCCCTCCAACTCGTGACCGATGCCGTCAAAGTGTATGACCCCCACAAAGGGGATGCGGGAGTCTGGTACGGAGGCAAGGAGGTCAAGGATCGCTTCGGCGTCCCTCCCGAACACGTGATTGACGTGCTGGCCCTCATGGGCGACGCCACGGACAACGTACCGGGCGTGCGCGGAATTGGCGAGAAAACGGCCCGCACGCTGCTCGAAAAATACGGCAGTCTCGAAAGACTGTACGAACACCTCGACCAGACCAAGGGCAAGCAACGCGAACGGCTCATCGAAGACCGCGAAATCGCGTTCCTGAGCCGACAACTCGTCACTATCAACACTGAGATTGACGTCCCGGTCCAGCTCGACGATCTGTGCCGGAAAGAAATGGACCGCGAAAAATTGCGGACCGTACTGACCGACTTGGAGTTTCAATCTCTATTGGACGAACTGGTTCCCAACAGGGAACCAACCGAGACCACCGACTATCGTTTGGTCTTAACGGCCGGCGAGTTGCGCGAGGCCATCGAGGAAATGCGGCGCGCAGGTTCGTGCGCCGTGGACACCGAAACCACTTCCACCGACCCCATGCGCGCCTACCTCGTCGGCGTTTCACTGAGTTGCCGGGAAAAGACCGGCTACTACATTCCCGTCGGTCATGCCCCGGAAGCAATGCCCGGTCCCGACCAACCACCCCCGCCGGCCGAACGACTCTCCCGTGAAGAGGCGTTGCAAATGGTGCGGCCGCTATTACAAGACGGCGACATCGGAAAAATCGGTCACAATATCAAATACGACCTCATCGTCCTTGATCGGGCGGGAATTCGTCTGACTGGAATCGTGTTGGACACTATGGTAGCCTCGTATTTGACAGACCCGTCCCGATTGAGGCATAATCTGAATGATGTCTGTCTCCACTACCTCAAGCGGAGAACAATCCCGATAGCCGATTTGATCGGCAAGGGTTCGAAAACCATCACCTTCGATAAAGTCCCCGTCGAGCGTGCCTGCACCTACGCGTGTGAAGATGCGGACATCACGGGGCGGCTAAGGGGTGTCTTTCAGCCGTTGCTCCGGGAACGGGGTTTGGAGACGTTATTCCGGGAGGTCGAGTTGCCGCTCCTGTCCGTGCTGGCGCGGATGGAGCAAACGGGGATTGCCGTTGATCGGCGGGTTTTCGAAAGTCTAAAGGACGAAATCCAACGTCGCCTGGACACGCTGGAGGCGGAAATATATACATCGGCCGGTGGGCCGTTTCAGATTAACTCGCCCAAGCAACTACAGGAGATTTTGTTTGGAAAGCTGGGGCTAAAACCCACGCGGAAGACCAAGACGGGATATTCCACCGACGTCGAAGTCCTGGAACAGCTTGCGCTCGAGCATCCGCTCCCGGAGAAAATCCTCGAGTATCGAACGCTCGAAAAGTTGCGCGGGACTTATGTGG
Organism: Candidatus Hydrogenedentota bacterium; assembly: GCA_016209895.1. Taxonomy (GTDB): domain Bacteria; phylum Hydrogenedentota; class Hydrogenedentia; order Hydrogenedentales; family SLHB01; genus JACQVH01. Next base: position 18,897 of record JACQVH010000113.1, read on the forward strand.
AAGCGCTCCCGAAACTGATCCACCCGGAAACGGGGCGCATCCATACTTCGTTTAACCAGGCGGTGGCCGCGACGGGACGGTTGTCCAGCAGCGATCCGAATCTGCAAAACATTCCCGTGCGGACCGATATCGGCCGCCGGATACGCGAAGGGTTCATACCGGGAGGCAAGGATCAGAAACTAATTGCCGCCGATTATTCACAAATTGAATTGCGCATCCTGGCGCATCTGTCCGGAGACGCACCACTGAAGGAAGCATTTTATGAAGATGCCGACGTGCACCGCGAAACCGCGGCTCGGGTCTTCGGCGTGTTCCCGGAAATGGTGACCCCCGAAATGCGCCGCCGAGCCAAAGCGGTCAATTTCGGCGTCGTGTATGGCATCAGCGCCTTCGGATTGTCGCGTAACCTCGGCATTTCAACGTCCGAGGCCGCCGCTTTTATTGAACAGTATTTCGCCCAGTACCCGGGGGTGCGGGCGTGGATTGACGCGACACTCGAACGCGCCCGCGCGGACGGGTACGTGATGACGCTGCTGAACCGGCGGCGATACGTCGCCGACCTGGATAGTTCGGACCAGAACGCGCGCAAAGCGGCGGAACGAGTTGCCGTTAACACCCCGGTACAGGGCAGCGCCGCCGATATCATCAAGTTGGCGATGGTTCGTTTGGACGCGGCTCTCGAAGAGACCGAGGCGCGCCTGCTCTTGCAAGTGCACGACGAACTTCTCGTCGAGGGGCCGGCCGCAGAAGCGGTCCGCATCGCCGAAATAATGAAAAACATTATGGAACACGCGGTGACGTTAGACGTGCCGCTCAAGGTAGACATCGGTATAGGAGACCACTGGGCAGCGCTCCACTGACCAACGAAGGGAAGCCGCCATCGGCTCTTCTTTCCATGCAAACACATTTGGAGCCCAAGAAAGAAGTGAGGAAGATTCATGAACGACAGACAAACCAGCGACCGAGATCAAAACCGCGCACGGCATCGCCCGCAGCGCCGGCGTGACATGGGCGGACCTGGACGCGGCCGCATGGGCGGTCCGCGCGAAGGGCGTCGTCCCATGCCCAAGGAGCAAGGCGGCGGCGTCGCTACCGCCGTCGAGAACGGCAACGGCGAAAACGCCGATGTCGCCCTCGACACCGAACGTAGCGGACCGGAGTTGGCCATCGGCGATCTAAAACGCATGAGCATGCACGAACTGGCCGAAGTCGCAAAGCGCGTCGGTATTGACGGCTATAGCGGGCTCAAGAAGCAGGACCTGATCTTTCGCGTCTTGCAGAAAAGCATCGAGATGGCCGGTTCCCTCTACGGCGAAGGCACGCTCGAGATTCTGCCGGACGGATTCGGATTCCTGCGCTCCGGCGACTACAGCTATCTGCCCGGTCCCGACGATATCTACGTCTCGCCGTCGCAGATTCGTAAGTTTGCCCTGCGTACCGGCGACACCATCCAGGGCCACGTGCGTCCCCCGAAGGAAGGCGAGCGGTACTTCGCTCTGCTGAAGGTCGAAGCCGTCAACTACGAATCCCCGGAAGTAGCCCGCGAACGTATTCTGTTCGACAATTTGACCCCCCTGCATCCGGATAAGCGATTGCACTTGGAGACTACCCAGGAGGAGGTCGCCATGCGGGTCATGGACCTCATCTCGCCCATCGGGAGAGGCCAGCGCGGCTTGATCGTCGCCGCGCCGTTCACGGGCAAGACCGTCCTGCTCCAGAAGATCGCCAACAGTATCACCACCAACCACCCGGAAGCGGTCGTCATCGTATTGCTGATTGACGAGCGGCCCGAAGAAGTTACCGACATGACTCGCTCGGTCAAAGGCGAAGTCATCGCTTCCACCTTCGACGAACCGGCCGAACGCCACGTCCAAGTCGCCGAGATGGTGCTCGAGAAGGCCAAGCGCCTGGTCGAGCACGGCCGCAACGTGGTCGAGCTGCTCGACTCGATCACGCTCCTCGCGCGCGCCTACAACGTGACCGTGCCGCACTCGGGCAAGATCCTCTCCGGCGGCGTGGACGCGAACGCGCTGCAGAAGCCCACGCGGTTCTTCGGCGCCGCGCGCAACATCGAGGGCGGCGGGTCGCTCACCATCATCGCGA
>JACQVH010000116.1 GCA_016209895.1 Candidatus Hydrogenedentota bacterium
AAATCGAGGCCCTCCACCACGAACTTCAGCGAAATAGCCGGCAGCGGGAAGAAGAGTTAGAACGCCTTCGCGGGGAAGCGGAACGTCAGGCCACCCTCCAGGATGAGTTGGCCCAGAGCCAAGCCCGGCTCGAAGAGTCGGAAAACATCGTCTCGGCGCTGAGTCAGCGGCTGGCAGCTACCGCCGAAGCGCTCGGTACAGCGGAGGCGCGCGCGGATCAACTCTCCCGTGAGATACGGCAACTCCAAGACGACGCCGAGCAAGCGCGCGCCGCGCGCGCCGAGGCCGAGTCCCACCGAGCCGCCGTCGCCTCGCAGGCCGGCCGCCTCGCCGACCTCGAGGCCCGCTTGGCGGAAGTGACCCAAAATTACCGGGAAGCACAGGCCTATGCCGACCGACTGAAAGGCGAAATGGTAGCCGGGGCTCGGGGCGGAGGCGCCGAAGTCGCCCGCCTTTTCCAAGAAGTCGAGCGCTGGCAAACGGATTTGAAAGCGGAACGCGATCTACGAAACCATGTGGAAAAGGCGCTCCAGGATTATGTCTTGCGCGCCGACCGCGCCGAGACGCAAGTTCAAAACTTGTCCCAAGAGGTGGAATCCCTACGTCCCCTTTCCACACGTGCGCAGACTCTCGAGCAAGAGATCAGCGCCCTGCGCGCCAGTCTCCATGAACGTGAATCGGTGGTCCAACCTTTGACCGAGGAAATCTCAGCGGTCTCCCAAACCCTGGGCGAAACCCGGGCAACACTGGCCGCAGAACGCGAGCGGACCGCGCGTCTCGAATCCGAACTTGAATCGCGCGATGGACGCATTCGCGAGCTCGAACGCCGCGCTGAGCCCGGCGCGACGGCCTTGCGCTTCGATGACACGATGGACGAAACTGAAGGGGTTAGCTTCGTGCCGGAGGTTCTCGAAAATGAGCCGGACCGCCACCGGGACCCCATGGTGGACACCCTGTTCCGTTTCCTCGAACCCGGCGGCTGACCAAGCTTTTACTCGAAGGATTAGAATATGAATCGCACACTCAATCCGGTCCCAGCATTCTTGCTTGGTACTCGGTACTCATTGCTCATTGCTCATTGCTCATTGCTCCCAAAGGAACTCCATGCGTAAACTGATCCTGACGTGCGATTGCGGCCAACGTATGCAGGTGCCGCGCTCGGCGCTCGGCAAGGCCGGGCTCTGTCCGAATTGTGGCCGCAGCGTGCCGATCATGGCCAATAACACCACGCCGGCGCCCCTGCCCAAGCAGGCCCGGCCCCTATCCGGCAAAGCCCTGACTTGGCAAGGGGCCGCCGAACCCGCCGAAGATGCGAAACGGAAGTTTGGCGAAGCCGTTGACCTTTACTACTCCCAGCGATACGCCGAAGCGCTCGCCATTTTTGACTCGCTGACCAAAGTGTATCCCGGCAACCCTGATATCGAGAACGGAAGGTCCCAGTGTATCAATGCCTTGAAGCGGCCGCTCGCCCTCGAGAAAAAGGAAACCAGTCTCGAAGGCGCCAAGCTCGACGCGCAGACCGTGAGAAAAGTTGTTCTCGAAAAAATGCTCGCCGGAAACAGTGAAGCGGTTCAGCTACAGGCCGCGGAACTGGCCAGCAAAATCCTCGGACTGTGTGCCAACGGGAAAGCGCCAGAAGCTTCGCCGCCTGAAGAATCGCCCGTCGCCCCGGAAGACGATGCCGGTAAAAGTGCTGCGTTTGCCCCGGACGTCGAGGACCTCGGCGAGGAATCCCCCCGGTAGCTTTGCAGTCGTCAAGCGCCCCGATGCCGATACCAGGCGAGAACTTCCCATTGCGTGTAGCGCTGGATGTTAGCTGTCTCCTGGAACGACCCCTCACGGGCGTGGGCTACACCGCCTGTCACTTGCTCCGCGCTCTCCTCGCGGTATCCCCGGAAACGCAGTTCAATTGCTTCGCTACGCGCGCGCACAACGGGCCTCGCACGCTCCAGGATCTAGACCCCTCATTCCCTTCCGCCATCGTAGTACCATTCGCCCGATTGCTCAAGTACTACCTTTGGACTTCCTCCAACTGGCCGCCGATCGAAACTTTCTGCGGCCCCGTAGATATCGCACATGGCCTGTTTCACGATCTGCCCGCTGCGCGCCGCGCCGCACGCGTCGCTACCATCCACGATCTTTCCTGCTTTCGGTGTCCCGAGACGCACACCCCGAGGACACGAGCCGTGCAGACCCGGTTGCTTCGGCACAGCGCACGCCACGCCGATGCTCTGGTGGCGGTCTCCGAAAGTTGCAAAAACGATCTTGTGGAATTGCTCGGCGTGCCCCCGGAACTCGTCCGGGTCGTGCCGGGAGGGGTCTACTTACGGGAATTCGCAGGCGAACTCGACCGGCAAGTCCTGAAAGCAGTAACCGAACGTTTGGGTATTCATGGCGAGTATTTTATCCACCTCGGCACGCTTGAACCCCGCAAGAATGTTCCGAGATTGTTGCGCGCCTACGCCACCCTTCGGTCGCGATGCCGCGAGTGTCCCAAGCTGGTCTTGGTCGGCAAGCCGGGATGGCTTTATCAGGACGTGTTCGACACCATCCAACGGCTTCGACTCCATGACTGCGCTATCCATGCAGGCTACCTGGAACGACGTGAGGCTATACTTCTGCTGCGCGGGGCGAAGGCATGCGTGTATCCGTCCCTATACGAAGGTTTCGGCCTGCCGGTTCTGGAAGCAATGGCCGCCGGCACGCCCGTCATAACTTCCAACCGTGCCGCGTTGCCCGAAGTCGCGGGAGACGCCGCCATCGTTGTGAATCCCGAAGACGAAGACGCCCTCACGACCGCAATGGAATCGCTAATCGCCGATTCCGCCCGAGTCGAGACCATGAAGCAAAAGGGACTTACTAGAGCCCACCGATTTACGTGGGAACAGAGCGCCCGACGCCTCTTGGACGTGTATAGAACTTGCATCAAGGCCCAGCGGTAATCTCTTGACATTCATGTCTTGTCCCTCATTTCCTGACCGCAACTTCTACCGATGGTGCAACTCTGACCAATTCTTTGCTGCGGGAATATCAAGTTGGAACAGATACGCTGCGACCGGGGCACAAGTATGTCAGTCGTGACAACTCCTGGCCTCTGACGACGATGTCTCGAAGTTGGGTCAATGGCGATTAACTGATCATCCCTGATGTTAAGTGCTTTGGTCATAATGAGTTCCGCTGCTCATGGCTAGCTGCGCCCATTGGCACCAGAGTTGCTTAATATTCCGTCAAGAATTACCGGGAAGGCTGCTCGACTCAGGGCCTTGGTTTTATAAAGGCTACCTGGGAAGGTGGTCAGAGTGTTCCATAAAGCTTGGGCATTGTAATCAAACACTGATGATGAAAAGGATGAGGACTATGTGCAAAACCCGTTTGTCAAGGTGGCTGAGCCGCCTGGGGGCAGCGGCAGTATTTACCATCTGTATCATGGGCGGTTCGGCGGTGGCTGATGTAACGTTCGTAGGGTCGTCGGGCGACCTGAGCGCGGAGGCAACCTTCGCCATTGACGGTAGTAATCTCGTAGTTACGCTGACGAACACGTCCGAAGTGGATGTATTGGTTCCAGCCGACGTGCTCACTGCGGTGTTCTTCTCGATCGTTGGCGACCCCGCATTGACGCGCATTTCTGCAGTGCTTAATGCCGGGAGCACGGTGTTCTTTGGCGGCACCGACCCGGGCGACGTGGTGGGCGGTGAATGGTCCTACCTCAACGGAATTGGCGCGCTCACCCCGGACGGTGAGACGCAAGGCATCAGCAGTGTGGGGCTTGATATTTTTGGTCCAGGGAATCGCTTCCCGGGAAATGATCTGCAAGCGCCCGAGTCTCCCGACGGACTGCAATACGGTATAACCTCGGCGGGAGATGATACGACGACGGGCAATACCCCGGTTACAGGGGAGAATGCGCTCATCCAGAATTCGGTGGTGTTCACATTAGGCGGGTTGCCGCAAGGCTTCGATCTCGAAGATATTTTCAACGTTAGCTTCCAGTATGGCACGGACCTTGCCGAACCGAATTTCCCCGGCGAACCAGATGAACCCGGCGAAGTGATTCCGGAACCCGCGACGTTTTGTCTTTTGGGCATCGGATTAGCGGGTACCGCCCTGCGGCGGCTGCGCAAGCGGTCATAACACCCCAATTAAACTACGTTTTACGATACTACTCTCCGGAAGGCCATTCTTAGGCCTTCCGGTTTCGTTTTCCCGGTGCAAAGGGGGGGGCACAAATATGTCAGACGTGACAACTCCCGGCATGTAAAGGGTTGCAGACTGACCGACCACCCGCAAAGCCATTCGACGTGTAGCTCGCCTAAGTCATTATTCCATAATATCTTCCAGTTTCTACGGTGGAACTTCTGCATTGGCACTAGACTTGCTCACAACCTTTATGAGTTTTGGGATAATGGTCACTTTGTTCACTGCTTCCGCGGTCTGGGGCAAGGGGAATGGGGACCAGAATAATCCAACAAACGAGGGTGTATTGATTGCCCCGTGAAAGCGCAGAAAAAGGGTGAGAACAATGTGTAAGATTAGTGCGACAAAGTGGTTCAGCCGAGTAGCGATGGCCGCAATATTCAGCTTGGCCGGGCTTCCAGCGATGGCTGATTCAGTCGTGTTCGAGGGCACCTCGGGCAGCCTTAGTGCGTCCGTCGAATTCGAGATTGACGGAAGCAATCTGGTAGCAACGCTCACGAACACTTCCACCGCCGACGTGCTCGTTCCGGCGGACGTCCTGACGGCCGTGTTTTTCTCGGTAGTCGGGGATCCCACCTTGACGCGTGTTTCGGCCGTGCTCAATGTCGGGAGCGTGGTCTTTTTCGGAGGTACCGATCCCGGTGGCGTGGTAGGTGGTGAATTTGCCTATCTGATCGGAATCGGAGGTAGCACGCCCAACGGCGAGACTCAAGGCATCAGCAGTGTTGGTTTGGATATTTTCGGGCCAAGCGATCGTTTCCCAGGGTCTGATCTCCAGCCGCCCACTTCGCCGGATGGGCTTCAATACGGTATTACCTCGGCGGGAGATGATACGAGTACTGGCAATACCCCGGTAACCGGCGGCGGTGGCGCGCTAATCCAGAATTCAGTCGTATTTACGCTCGGTTCATTGCCGGACGGATTTGCGTTGAGTGATATTTATAATGTCAGCTTCCAATACGGCACCGACTTATCCGAACCGAATGTCCCCGGCCGGCTCGTTGCGGAACCTATGACTTGGTCCCTACTCGGTCTCGGACTTGCGGGCTCCGCACTTCGCCGTATTCGTAAGCGGGCATAACCCCCGGTATCTCAGATTCGCTCGGATTTTCCCCGGGGAAGGCCGTCTTGGAAGAAGTCTTTCCATTTATCCGACACCTTTTTCCCCTCCGCAGTTCCGCCCCGTATAGGTCCTATACGTCCTATCCCTGCCATCGGTTTCAGGCCGGGGTCTCGATCTTCGCCACGCTGTCCTTGCGTACCGCGTAGGTTCGGCCCATAAACTCCGCGTAGAAGTAAGGCTTGGGCTCCGCGTCGGTAATCTTCTCGGCCAGTTGCGTCATGCCGCTGTGGAAGTGGATGGTGTAAAACTTGCTCGAGTCTTGCGCCAAGGTCGTGAGGCGGGGTCGCTTACGGCCGGTTTTCAGGTTGGGCGTCATACCGTGTAACTCAAACTGGGTTGCAAAGTCGCATACGGTCTGAATGTACCCCTTCGTTTCGGCAAACGGCGGGACGCCGCGGTATTTCTTCACCGTCTCCGGTCCGGCGTTGTAGGCCGCCAGTGCCAGCGGCAGGTCATTATCGAATAAGTTCAGCATTCTTGCCAGGTATTGAGTGCCCCCTGCAATGTTTTGGGCCGGATCGTAGATGTCCCGGACGCCCATCTCTTCCGCCGTACTCGGCATCAGTTGCATCAGTCCCCGAGCCCCGCACCGCGATACTGCATACGGGTCGAAGTCGCTCTCCGCCTGGATCACGGCCAACACCAGGCTTTCTTCGACAGCGTACATCTTGGAATAATGCCCTACGAGGTCGGCCACCGCCTTCGCCGAAAAGTGGTTCGCCGCTAGTAATCGCCGATAACGATGGGGCACGACGATCGGGTCGTATTTGACGGTGGTCTCTACGAATCCCGCCTTGTTCCGGTACCGCTCCGGACGGTTGGTGACCGTCAGTACGCCTTCCTTGTCCCGAAATACCCTAATCCCGGATTTCGCGCGCCGCTGTGCCGGAGTGACCACGCGTGCGAGGCTACGGGCAGAAGTCGCGGATACGGATGTGACGGTACCCGCCGACGGCTTTGTGGGTTTCTTGCTGCTGGCCGGCTCTTCCGCCCGGGCGGACGCCAGAATCAAAACCACACACGCCCCCGCTGCGCCCCACTTCTTCCAAAGCCGATACTCCATCCGCTCCTTACCCTCAACTACATCCTGATTCAGTCGCGTTCGTCAATAGTATACCCCCAAATGCCGTATTCCCACAAGGGGGAATCCAGCGCCGAGTACCGGGTGCCGAGTACCTTGCAACAGACAACCGGAAACTGGGAACCAAGGACCAGGAACCGGAGACTAACTGCCCGCTTCGGGATTGAGACAATCTTCGGGAATGTGGCCCTGTAACAATGCGAGCATATTCCGGGCCGCGCGTCGCTGTAGTTCCTGTCCGGCCGGCACGGAATACCACGCGTAATGTCCCGTGGCGACCACGTGGGGATGGTTCAGTAACGCGTCCTGATTGGGTGGCGGGGGTTCTTCAGAATACACATCCAGACCCGCAGCGTATAAACGACCGCAGTCAAGGGCCGATAACAACGCATCCTCGTCTACAATCGCCCCGCGCGCGGTATTCACCAAAATGGCATTTGGCCGCGTCCTTTCCAGCGAGCGCTTATCAAACATCAGCCGCGTTTCTTCCGTAAGATTACAGTGGATGCTGACTACGTCACTCTGGGTCAAGAGGGTATCCAGTTCTACTGGGATTGCGCCCAACGCGGGGAACCGTTCCGCCGCAATATAGGGGTCGCAGGCAAGAACTTGGCGGAACAACGCTTTGGCTTTCATGCATAATATGCCTCCGATCCGTCCCAACCCGACGATGCCCAACGTCAGGTCCTTGAGCTCCGGCAGGTCCGGTCTAGGAGGCGAGTTGTAGATTTGCCGAAAGCGCCCCGTGCCGGTGCGGAGGTCGCGCACACACGCCAGGATCAGCGCCAAGGCATGGTCGGAGACCGAATGGTTCGCATATCCCTGCACGTTGCAGAACAGCACGCCGCGCGCGGTCGCCGCCGCCACGTCCACGTTGTCGTAACCCACCCCGTACCGCACGACGTACTTCACCGAGGGCAAGGCGTCGAACGCGGCCGCACCGAGCACCGTCCAACGTACAAACGCGCCGATGGCGCCACGGGCAAAGGCCCAACGCCCTGCGGTATCGTGGCGCCCGCCCTCGAAGGCTTCGAGCACAAATCCGTGCTCGGTGAGCAATTGCTTTTCATATTCGTACGACCCGTAACCTGCGTCCAAAATCACTACCCGATTCAACATGGTCCCTTCCTTTATGCGTCAGTCGAGCGAAACGAATACTCGCCACGCGATTCTGAACGAAGGACGGCGGCTATTTCACGTTCGTATTCGCCGTTGCAGCGCATTGTCGCGCGGTTCGATTTCAAATCGTGTTTACGTGTCTCCGCATCGTCCATCTCGTCCATACCGTCCACTATGTCCACTGGCTCGACTACCAGTCGCGGTTACGTTTTTCGACTACGATTACGAATCTCGATTACGATTGTGGGATGTTGCATCTGCGAAGAATCAAGGAGGTTCCACCGAACTATGGGGAATTTGTGGACGAGGTCGCTGCCGGCTTGGCCGGGCTCTACGGTCCGCCCGCTGCCGAGGAGTACCGCTGCGAGGCCGTGCGGCTCCTGCAGACCGCCCTCGGAAATCCCCTCGTAGACGCTGTGGCCTTTCGAGACGGTTCGAGAGTTGCCGCGCTGCTTCTTGCGGTCTTGCGCGACTCGATTGGCCAGATTAGTTTTCTGCACGTGTTGCGCAGGTACCTCGGACGTTCCCTCGAAGCGCGACTAATCGAAGAAGCCGTCGCGACGTTTCAGGCCGGCGGGGTCGAAGCGATTGTCTCCGAATGCGTAACTTTCTCTTCGTTGAACGTAGACGATACGTACCAGCGACTCGGCTTCGAGAAGATCGAGCGCTTACTGATGTCGGCGCCGCTGAATGAACCTTCCCTCCAGAGCCCGTCGGAACTCGAGAGCGTCGTGTATACGCAGAGAGCCTGGCCGGCGCTCGCCGACGTGATCGCCGAAGCCTATCGGGAGCATCCCGACCGTCGTCTCCATTTCGAAGTCCGCAACCCGGAAGCCGCGCTTCAACTCGTACGGAATTGCGCAGCGGGCATCTATGGGGCCGCCGAACCGGAATTCGTCCGTGCGGTTCACCGTGACGGCCGTCCGGTCGCCGCGATTCTGGGCTGTCGCGCTGCCCCTGGCGTCGGGTTCGTATTACAACTCGCCGTGCGCCCCGAATTTCGGCGCCAGGGCATTGGCTCACTCCTCTTGCGCGAGTCGGCGGAAGTTTTCCGACGCCGCGGCTATGACCGCATCGCCTTAGGCGTGACGCGCAACAATCCCGCCCGCAGACTTTACGAATCCCTGGGCTTTGATCCCAAGAAGACCGTGGACGCATACGTCTGGTGGCGACCGTGACTCCTATTTCCCATTTCCTATCTTCTATCTTCTATCTTCTATCTTCTATCTCCTATCTCCTGTCTTCTGACTTCTGTCTCCTGTCTCCTGACTCCTACCTCTCCCTTTCCCAAATCGCCGCGATTTTGCTACGATACGGCTAATCAACTACGGTCCAATTAACGAGGTGCCACTGGATGCTCTTGCCTATCGTGCTTGCCATGCTCGGTGCCGCCGCCGCTGACGACTTCCCCCGGGAGTTGCTCGGAATGCGCGACGTCCTGTCGAAGGAAAAAGAATTGGTGGATGGCGCCCGCCTGTTCGACCGACAGCAAAAGGCGCTGATGGCCTGGGATGACGCCCTGATCGAGGCGTACCAACGCGCCGATGAATCGGCTCTTGCCGAGAACCAGGCGGCAACCAAGAATCGGCGGGCCGCGCTCATTCAGCGCGTCTACGACGAAGCGATGAAGCTCTATCCGGAAAACGCGCGGCTGCTGAATTACAAAGGCGAGTGCGCCTACGACCTGCAAGGCCAGCAGGCCGAAGCGCTCAAATTATGGAAGCTCGCGGCGGCGCTGGACTCGACTCTCGCCGAACCCTTGAACAACTTGGCCATTTTCTATTGCGAGGTGGGCGACTACGACCAAGGATTACAGTATTTGGACCGGGCGGTCGAACTGGACCCGGATAACCCCGATATGTTGTACAACCTCGCGCAGATGTACTTGATACATTTCCCCCAATTCGAGCAACGGAAGAAATGGAGCCGCGAACGCGTGTACCGCGAGGCCATGAAACTCTCGAAACGGTCGGCCGAACTGGCGCCCGAAAGTTTCCAGTTACACTGGGACTATGCCTTTAACTTCTTCAGCGCCGACGCAGTCTTTAAGGTACCCGTTAACTGGAAAGACGCCGCCGCCGCGTGGCAGCGCACCCGAGACTTGGCTCGGTCCGACCACGAGATTTTCAATACGTGGATGAACGAGGGCCGCGTATGGCTGAAACTCTCCGATACGGAGAAGGCCGCCGCCTGTATCCACGAAGCCCTCAAAATCCTCCCCAACAACGAAGCCGCCCTCAACCTCCTTCAACAAGCCACCGCCCCCGCGAAGTGATGGATACGGGGCTGAAACCTCAAAAAGCAAGTGGTCTCTCGCCCGCGCGCAAAACAGCCTACATTGGCATTATCATCTGTTCGGCCTTTCTCATTTACTTGTTCGGCTTTCGAGGCATGCGTTTCTTTCTGGTGCCGTCCGGCTCGATGGAGCCGACCCTGCTGCCGGGGGATCGTTTGGTGACGTTGAATCAGACGGGGTACCATCCGGGTGAGATCGTGGTATTGCGAGACCCTGAAGATACCGGTTCCTATGTGGTCAAGCGTATCGTCGCGCTCGGCGGCGATACCGTGTCCGCGGATGGCGGCGCGCTCTTCATCAATGGCGGATATGCCTCCGAGCCGTACCTCCTCGAACCCATCAACTACGAACTGAAACCCTTCACCGTGGCCGAAGACCATGTGTTCGTACTCGGTGACAACCGCAACGAAAGCGAAGACAGCAGCCTCTGGGCCACTGCGGTGCCCGGAAACGATGACCCTCCACCGGCCGGTCCCAGGACCGGCAAGAGCGTGCCATCAGAAACCATCATCGGGCGGGTGAGCTACATTTACTATCCGCCCACCCGCATGGGCCCGCTACGGCCCTATCCCCTCACCGCGCTCAAACCCGACTAACGACGGTAGATGCAGCCCTAGCCATCCGCAGCGCCAACACGAAACGCCGTTCGTCGTACACGCTTCAGTGTGCCACCGTCCAACATGTATTGCACCGCATGTCTTCAGCCAGTCCGCATTCGGCATTTGGAATTCGACATTCGGCATTCCTATCCCCCAAAACCCGAACCCCGAGCCCCGAGCCCCGACAAGACTCTCGCCCCCAAACGGTGTACAATACTTCCATCATGAGCAGATACGAGTACCACGAGTCCTACTTTTCCTTCGGCTACAGCGAGCGCATCACATGGGCGGTCCACCGGCTGATTGTGCTCAATCTTGCCGTTTTTACCGGACAACTATTGCTTTACATCCCCTTGGGTGCCTCTCCGTGGCTCGGTGGAGAGGTCGCATCGTGGCTGGCATTCCAGCCCCAGACGTTTCTGCGCGGCAGTCTGTGGCAACCCGTCACGTACACGTTCTTGCATGCGGGTCTGTTATCGCTCTTCTTCGACATGTTGTGGCTGTATTTTTTCGGGCCCGACGTTGAACGCGTCCTCGGTACCCGGCAGTTCTTCGGATTTTATTTCTTTTGCGGAATTGCAGGCGCGATGGCGACTCTGCTGGGTGACGTTTCGATCATCGGCGCTACGGCGCCGGTCATGGGCGTTCTCGTCGCATTAGCGGTTATTAATCCGGAGCGCGAAATACTCTTGTTTCCGTTCCCGATACCGCTGAACGTGCGCGCAGTCGTCCTCATCGTGATCGCCTTGAACGTTATGTCGGCGATGACGGCCGGGGGCGAATTCGTGGCGGCCGCCTTTGCGGGTATGGCCGCAGCATACGCCTACATGAAATTGCCGTCGTGGTTGCTCTCTTGGCGGCAGACCACGGTGCGGCGTCGTCCGCGTCAGGGCAACCTCGACAAGGTGGGCGAAGCCGTGGACAATATCTTCAAGTTTGACGATGAAAAACGTCGTAGGAAATAGCTCCCCCGCCTTGCGAGGGATCGAGGTTGAACGCGGGTCATGAATCTCCAGGAACTCCTCATTCTCATGCTCGTGATTCTGGCCTTCAGCATCACGGGTCTCTGGCCGCGAATTATCCGAGGACTGCGCGAACTCCACGGCGAGCGTTTCGACGATGACCGCGCGCCGCCGATGGACCTCGAACTGTGCTACAAGCTGCTCGGACTCAGCCCGTCCGCGTCCTGGGAAGAGATCGAGCGGGCCTATCGCGCGAAGGCCAAAGTGCATCATCCCGACCGCGGCGGCGACGAAGACGCCATGCGCGCCTTGAACGACGCTTACGCCCGGCTGAAGCAAATCCATCGGCGTGGGTAAAGGGATTCCGATGACATGCCCCAGGTGCCGGAACTACTCGAAAAGTCCCAGCAAGGATCGTTGACGGACTTGGAGCGCCCTACCGGGCTCCCACGTGGAGAAGCGTTGTTCTCTTCGTCGGGGAAAGACGTTTGCTTTTCCGATCCGATCGCCAATATCGAGACCAACCGTTCGGAAGAGGTCGGGAATTGTCTCCAATCTATCGAGCAAGCCGTGGCCGGCGGACTGTATGCGGCCGGATTCGTGGCCTATGAAGCGGCGTCGGCCTTCGACCCGGCTTTGGTTACACACGATTCAGGCGAGTTGCCACTCCTCCGATTCGGACTATACCAGCGCGTCGAGTCGCGCACGCCCGAACCGCCCGGTGCACCGGATTACGAGGTCGGTCCCTGGTCCTCCCTCATCTCCGAAACAGATTATCGCGACGGGGTACGCCGCATTCGCGAGTGGATCGCCGCCGGCCATACGTATCAGGTGAACTACACCTTTCCAATGCGCGCTTCGTTCCAGGGAAGCGTGGAGAGCTGGTATCGTCACTTGTGCCGTGCCCAGGGAGCAGCCCACTGTGCTCTGTTGCAGACCGGTCGCTTCAGCGTCCTTTGCATTTCACCGGAACGGTTCTTCCGTCTCGACGGCGACTCCCTCGAAACCCGGCCCATGAAAGGGACGCGCCCGCGTGGACGCTGGCTCGGGGAAGACATCCGTCTACGCCAGGAGTTGGAAAAATCAGACAAGGACCGCGCCGAAAACGTGATGATCGTGGACCTCCTGCGCAACGACATGGGTCGGATCAGCAAAATCGGTTCCGTGCAGGTAGTCAGCCTCTTCGATATCGAGCGCTACGAGTCCGTATGGCAAATGACCTCGTCTATCCAGTCCCGCTGCCGCACGCCGTTGTCCGATATCTTCCGCGCCTTGTTCCCGTCCGGTTCAGTCACCGGCGCCCCGAAAATCCGGACGATGCAAATCATCCGCGAACTAGAACCCTTTCCCCGGGGCGTGTATTGCGGCGCCGTGGGATGGGCCGGTCCGGGACGCCAGGCGGAATTCAATGTGGCGATCCGGACAGTCACGGTGGACCACGACGAAGACACCGCAACGTATCACGTCGGCAGCGGAATCACCTGGGACTCCGCTTGGACCAGCGAATTCGAAGAATGCCTCAGCAAAGCGGCCTTTTTGAGCGGTTCGCGTCCCGATTTTGAACTCCTGGAATCGTTGCTGTTCGACGGCGCCTATTTTCTCCTCGAAGAACATCTGGCGCGCCTCCGGTCCAGCGCCGAGTTCTTCGGATTCAAGTGTGACCGGCCGGCTATCCTGTCCGCACTCCAGCAAACCGTTCAAGACCGGTGTCCGGCGTCACTTCCTCTCAAGGTGCGACTCTTCCTCGCGCGCGAGGGACGCTTTCGTATCCAAACCGAGCTGGCCCAAATGTCGCAGCGCGTCCGACTTGGCCTGGCCCTGGAACCCGTTGATGACCGCGATGTCTTCCTGTTTCACAAAACCACGCACCGCCAAGTCTACGACGCGGCCAAGGCCTCGCGGCCCGACTGCGACGATGTCCTGCTCTGGAACCGCCGTGGCGAAATCACAGAGACTTGTACGGCAAATGTCGTGCTCGAACTCGACGGCATGCTCTGGACGCCCCCGATCGCCTCGGGACTCCTTGCGGGCACGATGCGCGCACACTTGCTCGCTTCCGGCGCCATTCGCGAACGCCTGCTCACCCGGAACGACCTCGCCCGGGCGAAATCCATCCGCCTGATCAACTCCGTCCGCAAGTGGATCGAAGTCGAGTTTGGGGATTGAAAGTTCAAAAAGGCTAACCCATGCGGGACCCCGTCGAACGTCAAAAACTGGAGCGCAAAATCGCCTTCGTATTGACCACCGTATTTCTTCTGCTCGCCGCGCTCATCACTTGGCTCGGCGGCTCTCGCTCTACGGTTGATTTTACTCCCGAAAAAGAACCACCCGTCGCCGGAGCCGCCGAGTGAGGCTTCTCCACTCGATCTCCGATCTGCTCCTCCTCGTCCTCGCGTTCCTATGGCCGTTGGGGGTCTACGGCTGGCCCGTATCAGGATTATCGGCATTGCTGCTCGTCACTTTGTGGCTCACTTTACTTCTTTTGACCAGGAAGACGCGGATTCCCTTCGAATTGGCCTGGCCAGCGGCGATCATTCTCATTCTTGTGCTGTTCGCGCGAACGGACAATAAGCTACTTCCCAGTCTTTTGGACGCGCTGTTCTTCTTCGGAATTATCCAATTGGCCGGCGAACGCGTGCGCATCGAGAGTTACCTATTCGTGTCCGCAGTCGGCGGCGCGCTCCTTTCCATCTTTACCTGCATGGCATGGGCGGGATGGATTTGGCCGACCGCGTATTCGCTTCATTCTGGGATGACTCTGGCGGGTCCGCGCGACCTGTCCAACGGAGCGCTCGCTCTCATCGTGTGTTTCCTTTGTGCGGTTCAAAGCGCGCGTTCCGGAAACCTTTCGAAATGGTTGCGCGTCGCGGCAGCGGTGAGCGCCGTCGTTATACTTGTACCCTTGCCTCGTGTTCTTATTGCGGCCTACAGTCTGTCTTCATACTGGACGGCACCGTTCCGAGCGCCGTTCGACGCATACCACGCCGCCATTTGGGTGGTGTTCGTGTGGCTAGCCGCGCGTATCGCCGCCAAACTGGAAGTGAGCCGACGGGATAACCCGACTGCGGCGCACGCTGCCTTCTTGGCGATAATCGCAGCCGAGGGTCTCTGGGTCTTGTGTACACCTTCGGCTACACACGGCCCCCCGATATTCCTCCTCGCCCTGGCGGCGGCCTATGCGCTTCCCGAAACCGACGCCGCTACGAGCCCCCTCGAGTACGAGGCCCCCTTGGAAGTCAGGAAGTTCTTCCGATTTGAAATTGCCCCAGCGCTCCTCATGCTTGTCGGCTATAACACATTCACCGTGTGGCCATCTCAAGAGCACGATCCTCGCAACTACGAGGTCACCGCCGCGAAGGATTTCGCCGATGGCCGCCTCGACAATCTCCGGAAGCGCATGGATTTCTTCGAAGGCGTCTCACCCGGCGAACGGCGCACCCACTGGTGGCGCGCGCAATCCGCTCTTAGCCAAGGGCTTCCGCATTCCGCCGCCACCGAGTTTGCGCGTGCGATGAAGCCCGTTCAAGAGGATGAAGAACTCATCATACCTCCGCCCAGTACCAACGAATGCCAGCCTTTTCTCGTGGCCCTCCGCGATCACTGTTCCGCGCTTCCGCATCCCGAACGTTCATTCGCGTACGAAAAGGCCCTGATCGCGGCGGGACGCCCCGACGAAGCCATCGCTTCCCTCAGGCTGCGTGCCCAGCCCCGCCAAACTGCTGAAACACAACTCGATGTCGCGCCCCTCGTTTCGGCCGTTCTCTTCCTCTTAGGTAGCAATGCCGAAGCGCAGATTCGCGGATTCTCCGCCCCTGAATTAGTCCAACTCCTGGTCAATTGGGGTGCCCAAATTCATCCTGCACCTCGCAATTTTTCCGACTCGCTACGGCCCCTCATACTCATCGCCGATTTGCACGGTGAAGGCATCGCTGCATTCGCCGGAACCAATGCGACTGCATACGTACTCCCCAAGGAAATCCCGTCGGCCTTATTCGCCGAACTTCGCGATTGGTCCGGCGGAGGATGGACTCAACTCATGTCAACCGGCGACGGAAACTGGCAAACCGCCCTGATTGTATCCGACGGGTCGGACAACGGCGTAGTCGCGCAGGCGATCATTGAGTCCTCAGGAACGATCACTCTCCGTCCGATCCGCACCAAACCATTCCCCGCACCCGAATCTCCCGCCACCTCCATCTGGATAGACTGAAAAGGCAGAATCAGAACCCCACTAGATTACGCGGGTTCCTCAGCCAATCCGTCCCTTAGGTCGTTTAGGTCCTTTAGATCCCTTCCCTACCAACAAATCGAGAATCGCAAGTCCGAAATCGAGAATAAGGAACCCCCTCCCCCTTGAATCACACTCGTTGCCCTGATACCCTCCCCTCTCTCAACACCATCCCAAAGGAGTTCTCAATAATGCCACGTCCTCCGATTCTCCCGACGATTGACTGGGAATCCGTGTTCGAATCCGGCAAGACCTACCAGGATTGGCTCGCAGCCGGGGAGGTTTCCGAAAACTGCCAGCGAATGGAAGCCCTGCGCAAAGAGCTGTCGCTCGAGCCGTACATGTCCGGACTTTTGGCGGCGCTGACGCGCCCTGTTCATATCATCGCCATCGCCGAAGACTGGTGCGGCGACGTCGTCCGCCATGTCCCTGGCTTGCAAAAACTCGCGGACGACGGGCCCAATATCAAAGTGAGGTATATCAGGCGGGATCAGCACCCCGACGTCTTCGCCCGTTTCCTCACCAACGGCGGCGAAGCCATCCCAAAATTCATCTTTCTCAGCCCGACCTTCGTCGAATGCGGCAACTGGGGACCCATGCCCGATGCCTGCCGCGCCCTGATCGCCCGCGGAAAGGCCTGCGGCGATGTCCCCGCCGCCCGCAAGAAGGTGTCCGCCCTGTACGAAGCCGACTCCGATGAACGCGTCGTCATGGAAGAGCTTCTCAAGCTCATCGAGACCGCCGCCGCCAGCCGACCCTGAAGCACCAGTTTTCCGCCTACGCAGCCTTTCGTCCGACAAGTCCGACCTGTCTGCCCTGTCCGACAGGTCGGACCGGTCCATCCAATTCCTGCCAAGTCTTTTGGTAAATTCCGCTAACTCGTCTGAAAACGGACTATTCCGTGGCAGTTTTCGCCGCCAATCTCTCCGTCCCGACGATAGCTCTTTTTACCGTAACTGCCTGATGTAAAACGGCTTGTGCTGACATATCCCGGCTGGCACACCGGTTGCTCTTCCCCTTCACGGCGGCGATTGAATACGCGCTCGCTGAGGCTATCGTAAGGGAGGTTCAGTCATGGGTATCTTTACTCGCGTCCGCGACATCATCAGTTCCAACATCAACGCCATCCTCGACAAGGCTGAAGACCCGGAGAAGCTTATCCGGCTCATGATCCGCGAGATGGAGGACACCTTGGTCGAGATTAAGGCGGCCTGCGCCGGGGCCATGGCGACGAAAAAGCGAATCCAGCGGGACTTGGACGGTGCCCAGGCCCGCGTCCAGGAATGGGCAGGCAAAGCGCAACTTGCCGTCAACAAAGGTCGCGAAGACCTAGCCCGCGAGGCCCTTCTCGAAAAGCGTCGCTATACCGAACGCGCCCGCGCCCTCGAAAAAGAGCTGGCGCACGGTAACTCCCTCGTCGAGCAGTATCAGAGCGACATTACGCAGCTCGAAGACAAGCTGAGCGCCGTTCGCGAGAAGCAGCGCGTCCTCGTCCAGCGCCATATACACGCGGAGCGCAAGAAGCGCGCGCAGCAGGACATTCGGCGCGCGGACACCAGCGACGCGTTCCTCCGATTCGAATCCTTCCAGAACCGGATCGAACAAATGGAGGCGGAGGCTGACCTGGTAAACTTCGGGCGTCGGCCCTCCCTCGAAGAGGAGTTCTCCCGACTGGAAGGCGACGAAGAGCTCGAGAAAGAATTACAAGCGCTGAAGTCCTCAACTCGACCCACGCCCGGTCCCTCAGCGTAACCCATCGGACCGAACCGGATAGGAGCGGAAGAGTGCCATGTACACTTTGCTTGATCCCGCCGTTTTGCTGGGGATAGGCTTTCTGGGGTTTGTCTTCGGATTCCTGGCCGGCGTCACGCTCGTGGGATGGCTGGCCTTGCGCGCAAGCCCGGAGAATTCGGCGCAGTCCGGAGAGAGGGTCTTGGGTTTACGGGACCATGGGTTGGATTCGGGCCTATCCCGGTTCGAGCGACGCCTCGAGACGTTGGAACGGGTATTCCCGGAGCGGATGGATACGGCCACCGCCCACAAGCTTGGCCGGTAGAATAGCGAGGACATCATGGGTGAATGGATAGGAATCATAGCGGTGGCCGGCTTCTTCGCCACGGCGATCATTGCGGTGCTGGGAGGCCTCTGCATCGCCGCCTTGAAAACCCTGCGAGGCGGCCCCAGCCGAAAAGGCCGGGTGCCGGATATGGAAGAGACGCAGTTGATCCAACAGATCTATCACGGGTTGAACCGGATGGAACAACGGGTTGAATCGCTCGAGACGATTCTGCTCGAAAGAGAACGGAAAGGAGTCGAGAAATGACGCAACGTACCGAACGAGCACTCTATCGGTCCCGCGATGGCCTGGTCTTCGGCGTGTGCAAAGGTATCGCCGACTACCTCGACGTTTCGGTGTTCTGGGTTCGGGTGGCCACCGTGGGCACCTCCGTTTTCACCGGCGTCTGGCCGGTACCATGCCTCTACGTCATCGCGGCCCTGCTGATGAAGCCGCAACCGGTGCTCCCGCTCCAGAGCGAGGACGATGCCGAGTTCTATAATTCCTACACCACCTCGCGCAGCATGGCGCTGCATCGCCTCAAACGCACCTTCGACAACCTCGACCGCCGCATCCAGCGTATGGAAAGCATCGTCACTGCCCGCGACTACGACTGGGAGCGGCGGTTGAATGAGTGACCAGTGGTCAGTGATCAGTGGTCAGTTGATGGTTCCTGGTTCCTAGTTTCCGGCTACTCGTTGCTCGTTGCTCATTGCTTCTTTCTTCACAACACCCGGAGCACGACGCATTTCAGGTAGGCGGTTTCCGGCATGCTCATGAGCACCGGATGATCGGGGGCGGCGCCGCGCATCTCAAGAATCCAGACGTCCCGTTGTGCGGCGCGCGCGGCGCGCTTGAGAACCTCGAGGAACGTTGGCGCATCCACGAAATGGGAACAGCTACAGGTGATGAGGAATCCGCCCGGTTCGATCGCCCGCAGCGCTTCGCGGTTAAGAGCCCGGTATAGGGCAAGGGATTTGTCACCCTCGGTACGCGACGTCGCCAAGGCTGGCGGGTCGAGAACAATCACGTCGTAACGTTCGCCCCGCGACAACACTTCCGCGAGGTCGGCCCGTTCGAAGTAACAGCAGTCGCTTAATCCATTGCGCTCCGCATTGGCATGCGCCAACTCGACGGCCGATGCCGAGGTGTCCACGCCGAGAACGCTTCTTGCCCCGGCACCCGCGGCAAAACAACTCCATGCCCCGATGTAGCAATGACCATCAAGCACTCGGGCATCCCGCGCATACGTCTCCATCATCCGCCAATTGGCCTGCTGGTCCAGGAACAGTCCCGTCTTTTGCCCTCCGACCAGGTCACACGCGAGCACAACGTCATTGATCGTGACCTCGACCCGCTCCGGTACGTTTCCCACGCTATGCGTCTGCCCGCATACATCCAGGCGTACCGCCGCGCCGCTCTCGTGTTGACTGAACGTTCGGAGCAGAACTTTCTGGTAAGCTTCGTAGAACCGGCAGGAGCTCTGTGCAACGACCACCGCGCCGTATCGGTCCGCCACGAGGCCGGGTAGACCGTCACTCTCGGCAAAGACCCAACGATACGTGTCGCGGTCAGGTAGAATTTTCCGGCGGAAGTCCAACGCGGCTCCGATCCGCGACTCGAAGAACGCTTCGTCAACGGTAATCTGATGGCGCGACAGGACCCGCACCGCGATCCCACCTTGCGCTTGATAGAACCCTCGTCCTACAAAACGGCCCTCATGCGAGTAGACATCTACCAGCGCGCCATCCGCCAGTTCCGGTAACGACTCGAATTCATTGCGGTACGCCCACAAATGCCCCCGCAACAGCCGCCGCTCTTCGTTAGCCTTCAATCGCGCCCGGTGCATCGCCCCAGTCTAACGCGGAACCAGCGCGCCATTAAACCGCGAGAACGCTCGACCGCGAATTACACGGATAACGCGGATAAATTTAGACAGTGTCTTCTCTGCGTTCTTTGCGGTTAAATCACGACTTTCGAACCACAAAGAACGCAGAGTGCGCAAAGAAATCCACGATAAGTTGCTGTCTCTTCGTGTCTCGGTGCCTCCGTGGCTGATTGTATTGATTGCGGCCTTGGCCGCACTGGGTTCATTCATGCGGTTGGTGTGATTCGTGGTTAGCACTCTTTGGTCGTCACAGAATCCGGGTCTCGACCTGCGGCGGCGGGGTCACGCGCAAGGTTATCGAGAAGTCGTAAGCGAACATGCGGTAGCAGCCGAAGGCGGTCAAGAGATAAATGAAGATGGCCGTCGCAATGACGATCAGGAAACCCAGGAGCACCCCAAATTCACCCAGGGGGACGAGTTCGCTATCCGCGATCACGCCCATCGGAATCCCCACGAAAATGGAAATAAACGCCCCGCCAAGCACGTGCAGAAGTAGTATCATGAATATCGCGAATGCTGTCTGGCGAACCGGCGTCTCGCTGAGCATGCTGCTGAAACACGCCACCGCTACCGCGTTGATGAACTGGGCCAGGAAGAAGGCGAAATATACTGTGAACATTAGAGTTGCCATGACGAGCATCTCGAGTACGGTCCCAAGCGTCAGCGGAGCCGTAAGAACGAAATCGGAGTATCCCGAGAACACGGTCAGATCGCCGATAACCCAAAACAAGGGCATCAAGCCGCAAAAAAGCAGCGCGGGGAAATAATAGGCGCCGGCCCGCATGTGCGCGATGAACAATGCCCGGGCCAGCGCTTCATTTTCCAGAGGCGTGACGAGGATGTCGTCGAGGGCGCCGGTGCGTTTCGCCGCGGCTACCGAAGAGCAAACGCTGTAGCAAATCAACAGAAGGATCAGCGGCCAGGCGAAGCAGAAGAACATCGCCGCCATGGCACAGAGTCCGAGTACTGCGATGGCCCGGAGGCTGTAATGCGTGCCCCGGAACTCGCCGGTATACGCGGACACGAGTTGTACGGCGGGGTTGTTGCGAAACAACCGCCGAATCAGGCGGCGTCGCCCGCGCCGACGCGGAGGTCGAGCCGGTCTCTCGACGGCCTGATACGGCAAGATCGCGATGGTAATCGCGGCCAGCACGGCGGAAAACACTACCGCGCAGAGCACGCTCGGCAGCCAGTCTACGAGACCGGCGCCCGGCTCATCAATGCGTGCCATCGCGGAAAGCGCATTCACCGGCGCGATGTCCCTCTCGAGCGGCACCCACCCATCAAGCTCCCCAGTGCCAACAATCCATAGAAACATTCCCAGGATAGTGAGCAACAGTGCCTCGCCGGGGCGCTCGACCAGGCACGAGGAAAGGATGCCGATAGCGCAATTAACCAGCACGAGCGAACTGAGCAAGACCACCATCACGGCCATCTCGGGTACCGGGATACCGCCCAGAAACGAGGCAAACGCGAATAAGGGTAACGGGCTCAGGACCAGCAACTCGACTTGTATAAACACGGACAGAAACTTCGCGAAGAAGATATCCCAACCTCGAAAATCGGCAATGATCAGCAGGCCCAGAGTACGCTCCTGGCGCTCTTCGGAAATAGTCCCAGCCGTGAGCAGCGGCGTTACGCCAAACACCGCCACCAATTGGAAGAAGGTGCAGATTCCCACAATCATCGAGGCGAACTCTTCGGCCCGATAGACTGGCGCCCCCAGAGTCACTAACCACATGAAACCAACAAACAAAACGGGGAAACCAACGATGACCACGCGCACGACATAGGTCATCACGCGTTTCCCGCTTCGGGTCAACTCACGGTCTACGAGTGGGAATTCCATCTAGGCAATTTCAAATTCCGAATGCCAAATGTTGAATGGCAGCAAAGAGCAATGAGTTCCGAGTACCGAGCATTAAGGGTTCTCTGATTCCGTCAGCACTCGCGTCGAGTGTGGTACTAATTTATCTGCGTTCATCCACATAATCCGGATAGTCCGCGTTTTATTCTTGGTTCTAACAAAGCCGTCCCGTCCTCTTAATGTCCTTTGGGTCCTTGTTGTCCCGGGTGTCCTTGTGGTCCTTCCTCCTCGACCCGCAACAGGATCAGTCCACCCACGATAAAGAGCAAAATAAGGCTCAGCACCCCATTGCGCGAAGCGCCGGTCAGTTGCGTGACGAGTCCAACCAGGAGCGTGCCCACTATCGAGGCGAACTTGCCCCAGATGTTGTAGAAGCCGAAGAACTCGGCCGAACGCTCCGGCGGGATGATCTTCCCGAAGAACGAGCGGCTGAGTGATTGCACGCCGCCTTGGGACGTGCCGACCAGGATCGCGAGAATCCAGAAATGCAGTTCCGTGCGGATGAAGTACGCGAAAATCGTGACGCCCAAATAGACTACGATGCCCACGAGGATCATGTTCTTTGCGGAGAAGGTCTTGGCGAGCCGCCCGTACAGGATGGCAAAAGGAAACGCCACAAACTGCGTGACGAGCAGGATGATCATCAATTGGTCGGATCCGATCCCCACGTCGCTGCCGTAAACCACGGCCATCTCGATAATGGTGTAGATGCCGTCAATGTAGCAGAAGTACGCCAGGAGAAAGAGGAATACCTGGGGTGTCGCGCGGATGTTCCGCAGCGTGGTTCCAAGCCGGCGCAAGCTGTCCGCAATGGCATTTCCCACAGGCTCGACAAAATATACTTGCCGGACATTGCGCAGCAGCGGCAGCGAGAATACGAGCCACCACCCGGCGGTGATACCGAAGGCCACCCGCGTCGGCGTGATACCGGAGGACAGTCCGAACCATTCCGGTTTCATAATGATCGCCATGCTCAGAAGGAACGGAATGGTGCTGCCAAAGTAACCCCACGCGTAGCCGCACGACGAGACCCAATCCATGCGCTTCTTTTCGGTCACGTCCACGAGAAACGAGTCGTATATGGTGTTCGCGCCGGTGAAGCCGATAACCGAAAGCCCGTAGACCAGAAGGCACGAGAACCACGCGCCCTCGCCTACGGACACCAGGAGCAGCGTCGAGAGCAGGCCCACCGCGAGGAAGAACGCGAAGTACGGCTTCTTCCGTCCGCGCCGGTCCGCCAACGCGCCGAGAACGGGCGCCATAACCGCCCCGATGAGATGCGCCCCGAAATTACCATAGCCCCAATACGCCGTGGATAAATAAGGCTCCATGTCCTTGGCGGCGAAGTTCTTAAAAAAGATCGGCAGAATGGTCGTGACAATGATCAACGTATGGGCCGAATTCGCCCAATCATAGAATATCCAACTCCGCTCCGCCTTGGTCACTACCGTCCACTCCGTTAACCGACACGAAGGATAATGCCGGAAGGGAACAACCTCAACTTCGGAGCCGTGTTACTGGGGGAATGCAACCTCGGACTACGCGAAGCATACGAATGAAGCGGAGCGGGGCGGCGCACCGGGGTGACGCGTATGCGAGATACGGACGACGTCATAACTGGCGTACCCGGAGGGACTCGAACCCCCAACCCCTTGGTCCGTTGCCAAGTACTCTATCCAATTGAGCTACGGGTACGCCGTAAGGTGGGCAACACATAAATTTAGCATATTCTCTTCGCGCCAGACAAGCTCACTAGCCCATTGGGGCCTGCGTCAGAAAAAGGGGTTTTGAAGAAAGTTCTTCTTTTTTGCGGCTTATTTTGTTAATAT
>JACQVH010000121.1 GCA_016209895.1 Candidatus Hydrogenedentota bacterium
ACTCAATCTTCCTGCCCACTCTCGCTTTCTCAATTACCGAATATCAAATGGAATCTCGAATCTGAGCTCTCAAATCTCGAATCTGGGAACTCAAATCTCAAATCTGAGATCTCAAATCTCAAATTCTCTTCACAGCACCAACTCGAACGTCAACACTTTATAGCCCGGGCAAGTGTAGTGGAGGCATCCGTCGTGGAGCACGAGTGTCTTTCGCCGCTGCTCGTTTAGGTTTGTCAGGTAGGCACGTTTGATCGGGCGAAACGCCTTCAACGTGGCTTTGATGGTCTCCGCGCCCGGATTGTACAGGCGCACGATGAGGCTATTGCGCGTTTCGCACTTTTTCACTGCGCTTAAGACCAGCCGGTCGCTGCCGAGGTCAAGCAAACTGCCGTGGTCCGGCAATGTCCCTTCGCGCGAAACTTCGCGCATGGGCTGGGCACAGAGAAACGCGTCGTGTTTGTAAAAAGCAATCTGTTTCGGATCAGTTCCGCCGTGAATGTCGCAGCGACTGACACAAGGTGGCACGTTATGTTCCAGCGCCGCACGTAAAACTGGCTGCCAGTCGCCGCGATGCGCCATGAAGGCATACCGGAATTCCATCGGTCGCAGGCACTGGGCGTCAGGAGCGGGACTCGGCGGCCCGGTATGCCCGGGACGTGTGACGAGGTCTTCGCGGCTGATCATGTCCGTGCATCGAAACAACGTTTGCGCAAGAATGCGACGCGCGCCTTTCCGAACTACTTCGAATTCCGGCAGGCCGAAATTAATGATCGCAAGTCCGCGCTTCCCGTCGCCGAGATCGGCGAAACGGCCTTGATGTTGCGTAGTATACGGCGGCACTTTCCCCTTGGGTGGCGGCACAATCGTCGTGCGCTCGATGACGCCGTAGTGGCCGTCCACGTGCACCGTATCCGTCGCGATATTGGTTGGGAAAAGGACGCGGAGCCGATGGTCTTTGGCGTTGTTATGCACACGCGTGATTACGTCCGCCCGAGGCGAGCCGGCATGGCATCTCACCTCCGATACGATCTCGATCGTAACCGTGCGGTTCGAGCGTGCCGCGCGGTCCGGCGTCAGGCCTTCCGGAATGCGCAGGCGGTGCGTCACGCGCCACGCCGCCCCGAAGGGACCGACATGGACGCGGCGGATTTGCGGACGTGATTTCACTGTCGTCAGCGGGCGCGAATTCTTCCGCAGCGGCGACCAGTTGTATTCGTCGCCGAAGTCTTCGGTATCTTCGAACAGCAGCAAGTCGCGGTACGGCGTCTTGGTGGATTTATCGAAGAGACGTAGCGTGCCGTTGTCAACGATGGCAAGCCGATAGAATTCGTTCTCAAAAGTACGCGCGCCGGCCTTTATTCTTGGTGTAGCTTGACTGGGTTTTCCTTCTTGCGCATAGAGCGTACGGTAACCGAAGGGCGGGACATCCAGTTCAAGTTGGACCAGGTGTCGCCGCACTTCGAATCCTTTGAGCGTCTCCATCCAGAACTGGTCCTCACTCTTGAGCAAGTCGTACGGTATTTTCTGGCCTCGCTCATCGCGAAGAATCAACCGCTTCCAGGATTCGCTGTGATGGTACAAATCTATGGGAATCGTGGTGACCCCTCTCCGGCGCGTCCCCAAGGGATTGAAGACCACGATGGGAACGCCGGGCTGGCGCGAATTATCCAAGCGGCGTGCGATGGCTCGGAGGCTGTCGCGCGCGATTGGCCTCGCGACTTGGTCTACGACGCCAAAGCGATGCTCCATATCGCGGTGGACCTGATCCACGCTGCAGCCGCAGATGTCGTCGTGCGGATGACTTTTCAGCAATTCCCGCCAGGCGTACCAGAGTTGGTCCTGTGGATATGGCACATCCGCCGCTAGCCATGCCATCGCGGCCAACGGTTCCGCACTCTTTTCGAGAAGGTCTTGGCAATGCTGGTTCGCCATCTTGAGGTACATCCGCGACGAATACACCCCGTGCAGCATATCCCCGAAATCGTAGTAGAGTTCACCCTCCTTCCTTTGCAATCGTTTCCCGGCCAAGTCCCGTTTCACGGAGTTAACGTAGTGCTCGAAGGACGCGATCCGAAAGTTGTACTGCGGGAACTTTTGGGCTGCCATGCGCAGAAGGCCCGGCAACTCCGGTTGATGCTCGGAGTGGTCCACGCCATTGTTCAGTAGAAGTGATCTTGTGCCGGTAATGGTCTCCAGGCCCTTGCAGGCCTTCTCGATCTGCTCCATCGCCAAGCCCTTATCGAGGGCCATCATCTCGGCGTCACCCCAGCCGATGCGATAGCCCAAGAACGCCGCGTTGTTGTAGAAGAACCGCTGATGGATGGCGAGCACGGCGCTACCGTCGGGTGCGCGCCATTGAAATTCCGGCCGGAGCTTCGAGTTAGACATATCGAGTCCGCGCGAGAATAAGAACGAATCGAGTCCGAACCCGCGGAGAATTTGCGGCAACTGCGCGATATGACCAAACGGGTCCGGGACATACCCGACCGCCATGGTGTGGCCGAATTCGGCGGAGATTCGGTGGCCGAGTATCAGATTGCGCACCATAGATTCCGCGCTTACCAAAAACTCGTCGGGCAACACGTACCATGGACCGATCCACAATCGGCCTTTCTGAACGAGTTTTTTCAAGCGCTCGGCTTGTTTTGGCCGGACCGCCAGATAGTCTTCAATCACCACCGTCTGGCCATCCAGGCAGAAGTTCGTGAAGGCTGGGTCTTTTTCGAGCGTGTCACACGCCCGGTTCACTAGACGAACCAGACGCATCCGAAATTCCTCAAAACCCAGATACCAGGCGCGGTCCCAGTGCGTGTGCGGCACCACAAACACCTTCCACTTCGGCGGCATATCTATCTCTCCTTCCCATCCAGTAATTGTTGGAGCAATCCTACAAACGTGACGGCCGGGATGCCGCGTTCGCGGATATAGCTGAATGTCATCTCGAGCATCCGCATTTCAGGATCAAACCGGTGCAGGCTCCACGGATGCCAAATCAGACTCACGTGCGTCATCCGATCTGCGACCGCCTTGTCAACGAACGGCTTGTTGTTATATTGGAATTCTTCTTCCGGCGTCTTGATATAGTCGTTCGGGATCGTCTCCGGCATCGCCGGCGGGAACAGTCCGATACGCACCGGGCCGCACCGGTTGTTTCCCTTGAGCAGATTCTCGTGCCAACCGCAGGGCGGCAGCTCCCACAACTCCGGGTAGCCTTGCTCGGCATAAGTGAACGGCGAGACCAGCAAGGCGGGCAGCGTGAAATGCGGGCCCCAGGCGAGCGAACTGACGTACCGGTAGCCCGCGACCTGCAACAAGCGCAGCGCCTCTGGCACCGCCTTCAACCCGTCATCGGATGACACTGGAGGACGGAATCCAACTACCTCGCGGCCAAAGGTGTCCTCAATAAATTTCTTGCTGTCAACGATCTCCCGCGGGAAGAGTTCGAGCGGTCCGGCCTTGCCGAATTCGGGCGTGTCACGCAGAACCATGTGCGTGTATGAATGGCACGCCATCTCAAAAAGCGGATGGTCCTTGAGCAGCGCTACGTATTCAGGCCGGTCCGCCTCCAGGGTACGCGCGACCAGAAAAAACGTGGCGGGCATCTCAAACTTCTCGTGTTTCGCTACAATTTCACGAACGCCGGCGAGACATCCCGGCGATTCCGTGTCGTAGGCGGCAATGTAACTTGTCACGCGTCCTCCATCTAGGAATTTCCTAACGCCAACGCGTTACATCCGGCGATGGGAGTGAAGGCCGCGGCCCCAGGTTCGAGGCCGCGCGGTTCGTAGTACATCTGACTCATCCGGCGGACGACTTCGTCCGCAGCCTCGGTTCGCACCAGGACCATCATGCAACCGCCCAAGCCTGCCCCGGAGAGTTGTGCGCCCAACACGCCCGGGGTCGCCAGCGCAATCTCCACCATTTGATCAATCTCCGGCGTGCTGCACGCGTACACGCCCGGCTGGGCGTATAACTGCGCGCGGAAGACGCGCTCCGGATCTTCACTTTGCAAGTCCTCAATTCGGCCCCGCAATGCGACATCGCTCACGTCCACCGCAAACGGTCCACCATCGGCATGCACGATGCGGTCGCCGTCGTGCGAGATGTTCATCAGCCAGCCGAATTTCTTCAGATCACCGTTGCGGAGGAAGGAAATGCCGAAACGGCTGCGGGCGCATTCCGCAATGCCAAAGAGTAATCGGCCGCGAAGGTGGTACCGTTCGGGTCGGCGATGCGTGGCGAAGTATTTCTCACAAGTGTCGGTTCCGAGTTCGGCGACCAACGTTTCTGGGGCGATCGCTTCGGGAATGTCCAATAGTATGCGGTATACATCAGCGCTGCGCACACTGAGACCAGCGGGCGAAATGTCGCGCAGATGACGAATCAACGGGGCGTAATTGGGAAAGCGGCGGCGGACCAGATGGACCGCGAACTCGTAGGAAGCGACCCGCTCATTGAAAACATCTTTGGCGCTATGCGATTTGCGTGCCTGGAGACGCGAGTTACAGATTACGAGCGCGTGGCCCTCCGGAAACGGAACGTAGTCCTCGATCTGAAACGGGAAGAAGCTGACGTGGGCAATCTGGCCGAACTGGCTGAGCTTCACGGCCGCATGGTCCGCGGCGCCGCCCCGGGTTCCCACGAACCATTCGCCCTCGCCGCACAGGTCCACGAGATCATTGGGAGAAACATCCAGACCGTTGACTAGCACCAGCGCCTCGGCCATCGCGACAACCAGTGCGGACGAAGAACTCAAGCCCGCCGCCATCGGAATATCGCCACGCACCACGCAATCCAGCCCCTTTATCTGTCGCGTCTTGAACTGCTGCTGTAGGCGCAACATCGGCGCTTTCAGGTAGTTTCCCCAGTCGCCTTGCAAATCGCGCACCATGCAGATGACGGCCTCGCTATTGACGAAATCACGCCAATCGTCCAGCCGAACCAGTCGCAGCAAGTCGCCGGCCGTGAAATCAATGTCGGCAAACTGATCGGGCGCAGTATTCCTTGCGCGTACCGTCGTATCCGTACGGCCGCGCGCTACGAGAATCTGTTCGCGGTCAATAGCGATCAGATTTACATGCCCGCCGCGGTGGTCCACGTGACGGCCCATCAGGTTGACCCGGCCCGGCGCACGAATCACCGCGACTTTGCCCTCATTGCCGAAGACTCTAATAAATAGCTCGACGGTCTCCAGCAGGTGCCGCCGTTTTTCTTCACATAGGGCAGCACTATCGCCATAGATTGCGTGCAACATGCTCTTCACGGTTCCATCCGGATTTGCAAGGGAATTTGCCCACACGTGCGGCGTCTTGAAAATCCGAGGGTCGAGCGCAGCGGTCGGCCCCACCTCGAGGCCGGTCTTACGGCGGAAATGCTCCTCAATTTCCAGCAGTTCTTCCGGGGTATTAAAGGCGAGGACGTCCTCAGGTTCGTCGACAGGAACGGTGACGATGTTTTTCCCGGACTTTACCAACAGGCCGAAGGTGTCCGTAAGGTATTCTTCCTGCTGAATGTTGTCGCGACCTAACCGACCCAACACGTCAAACAGCGCGTCGGCCCGGTAAAGATAGATGGCTTGATTGATCCATTGGACTCGGTCTTCCACTTCCTGCGCCGTATAGTTCTTTCCGTCAACGACCACCGGCGTCTTGGTTTTTGCCGCGTCGCGCAGATCCGCACGTTCCATGATTTGCAAAAAGCGATCCTGATCATTGGTGATGATCCGACCCGCTTCCGGCCAACGAGACTTGGGCGCGACCACGAGCGCCGCATCGGCGTGATCCGCTTCAAATGCTTGGACAAGTTTCTCCAACGCGCGACGTTCGACCACCTTGTCTCCCGCAATCACGAGAACGGCACCGTCAAATTCCAGTTGACGTAATACCGCCGCCCCTTGCTTGGCAGCGTGACCGGTACCCAATAGTTCGGCCTGGAAGGCGAACAACGCTTGGGGAAACTTTGGACCTACCTCATCTACAACCTTGCCGGCTAAGTGGCCCACGACCAGCACGTTGGGCGCGGTCCCGAGCGCAATCAAGATTTCGAGCAGATGCGCCACCGCCGGCTTCCCAGCCACCGGGAAGCACACCTTCGGCACGGCGGGCGCCTGCATCCGCCGCCCCTTCCCCGCGCAAAGAATAATAGACGCAATTTGTTCTCGAGACATCCGCGATAGTATACAAATCACTCATTCCACCTGCCAAGCGGAGCAGACTTGTGCACTTATTCTTTCCGTGATGCTCATTGCTCATTGCTCATTGCTGAATATACAATGCCTGGGAATCGTTACTTCGGAGTGAATCTGCATGCGTTATTGGAAGAGAATAGCCTTTATGGTAACCCTGTCGCTGTTTCCGCGGTTGCTGGCCGCGCACAGCTTTGATATCGCGTCGCTGGCCGGCGAGCACTGGTATGGGCTGTATTTGAATGGCCAGAAGTCGGGCTACGCCTGTAACCGCCTGTCTCAAGATGCGTCCGGCCAAGTTACCGTTGCCGAAGAAGCCCACTTCCTAATCCGGATGTCCGGGATACGCCAGGACATGCGCATCAGCTCCAAGCGCATCTATTCAAGCGAAGGCGCACTGATCCTTGTCGAGAGCGAGGTCAATGATCCTGCCGGTGCCAAGACGTTCAAGGCGCGCGTCGAGGGCGACACGCTGGTTTTGCACTCGGAAGTGGGCGGCGCGGCGATTGACAAGACGCTCCCCAAACCCCACGAATCGCTGCGGGACGCCTTGAAGCAGGTTGAGTTGGTGGGAGCGGGCGCCAAGGTGGGCGATACTTTGGCATTCTCGCTATTCGACCCGATGTTTGAACGTGAAATGAAGGGTGTCAGCCGCGTTGTTGGCATGGAAGAACGCGTTTTCGAAGGAGCACCGGCCCGAGTGTACCAAATTACAACTACCCTCGAGGAATTGGGCATTACCACGAACTCCTATGTTACGGATTCCGGAGTTACGCTGGAAGACACGTTTGCCCAGGTAATGACGATGCGGCTCGAGCCGGAGGATCTGGCCAAAGACGTCCGGTACAGCAACGACGTAATCGTCTCCAACGCGGCATTGGTCGAGAAACCAATTGGCGACCCGCGCAGCCGGTCTTCCCTCCGACTCGTCCTCCGCGGGCCCTTGACGACCCCGTTGCTGTTCAACGACGAACGGCAACAACTACACGCCACGGGGGACAAATTCGAGTTTACGGGGAAACGAGTCGTGCTCGACGGATTTACGCCGGTCCGGTTGCCGGTCACCGACGCCGATGCCGCACAATGGATCAAGCCTACGACCTATATACAGAGCGACCATCCAAAACTCGCGGCAAAAGCAAAAGAAATAATTAACGACGAAGCGGATAGCTTCAAGGTCTCGGAACGCCTCTGCCACTGGGTCTATGGAAATGTCCATACTACGTTTTCGGCCCGGCTCAGTAACGCGCTCGAAGTCCTCGAGGATCCCCAGGGCGACTGCACGGAGCACAGTATTCTGTTCATCGGTCTGGCTCGGGCCGCAGGACTACCCGCCCGGGAAGTTGCCGGTCTCGTGTATGTGGAAGGCGACAAACCGGGATTCTATTTTCATCAATGGGCAAAGGTTTGGATTGGCAAATGGATTGACGTGGACCCCACGTTTAATCAGCCGCTGGCCGACGCGACGCATATCAAACTGGCGGAGGGCGATTTACTACAACAAGCCGCGCTCTTGCCCGTGATCGGCCAGATCAAGATCGAGGTGCCCGACGACTCTCCATCCTCCTGACATGGGCGGCCGCGACGAAAGCGCCCCCACGAGTGTGAAACCCTCGCCGTGTGGGCGAGCGCAATTCGCAGTCCGCGTTGCGTTAATCGCGGCGGTCGTAGTCGGTCTACTCCTGTGGTCTGGCTGGCCCCAGCGTTCGGTCGTCACGTTAGTCCTCAATCGTACGCTAGGTGCGAAAGTGCGGGTGTCGGGCGTATCCACCCTCGGGCATCTGCGGGCGCAAGACCTCGCGATCTATGACCACGATTCCACCCTCGCATCCAACGACGCTTGCATCTCCGTAGAAAACTTCGATCTGGACTACGCACTCTTTTCCGGCCGGCGAAGTAGTATAAATTCACTTCGCGCAAGTGCATTGTCGCTCTCATTCGACGGG
>JACQVH010000125.1 GCA_016209895.1 Candidatus Hydrogenedentota bacterium
CACGGAAGAGATTCCTCGACTTCGCTCGGAATGACACGGAGGCTAGGCGCGGGACGAAGAATGGCAGAAGAGTCAAATCCTACCGTTTCCACGGCGGCATTTCCGGGAGGTACTGGTCAAACTCCTTGATGAGTTCGGCCTCGTACTCCTTGGTGTATTTGCCCGCGAAGAAGAGGGCGAGCCCCTCTTCGTACAACCGTTGCCAGGAAACGTCTTCGTCGCCAGGATTAATCGGGAAGAACAGCGCGCCGTTGGCCTGCGCGGCTTTCATATCCCCGGGGGCGTCGCCGATCATCAGCATCTTGGCTTTGACGTAACGATCGTCGGCCGCCAGGGCAATGTGTTGTGATTTGGTGCCCATTTCCTGGCCGGCGATGGCGAAAACGAATTGGTCAATGCCCTGCTCGGCCCATTCGCGGCGCAAGGCCTCGGTAGGAGTCTGTGAACAGACGAGCATGTCGGCATGGTTCCGAGCATTCTCCAGGCACTCGCGCACATAGGGAAACGGTGGGAGTCCCTTATCCACGATTTCGGCGACGCTGGCGTTGACGCCCTTGCTCCATTTCAGGGCTTGATGCATATCTGCGTGGTCGTGTTGTTTGCAGTACGCTTCCAGGGCGGGGTTCCCGAGCTTGGTCTCGGTTTCGATCCATTTTCGAAGGTTCGGAACTTCGGGAATAGGCACATGACGCTGCTGGACTTTGTCCCATTCGCGCAACAAGTCAAACGTCATGGTGAGGGCGGGAAAGCGATTTATGCCTCTCCACTTGGAGTAGAGATTCACAAACTCCGCCGCCATGCGCGCGTATTTCGCGATTGGCTGGAGCCCCCAATGCTTGATGATGTTGGGGATGAAACACTCCTTGTGTTTAATCTCCATGGTATCGAAGGCGCACCCATCGGAGTCTATGGCAATGAAGAATTCTTTGGTCGGCTTATGGTTCTTAAGCTTTAGCACAGGATCATTCATGAGTCAGAAGTTCCTTTCATCAAACGCCTGCAAACGCAGAGAATCCCCCGTCCACCGGTACCACGACGCCCGTCACAAAACGCGCCGCGTCAGACGCGAGCCAGATGCTCACTCCGATGAGGTCATCCGGCTCGCCGAACCGGCCCATCGGTGTATGGCCAATGATCGTCTTGCCTCGTGGCGTCAGTTCACCGCTTCCCTTGTCCGTAAGCAAGTAGCGATTCTGTTCCGTCAAGAAGAACCCGGGCGCGATGGCGTTCACGCGCAATTTCGGACTGTATTCCTGGGCGAGGTGCACCGCCAGCCACTGGGTAAAATTGCTGACGGCCGCCTTGGCCGCGCTGTAGCCCGGGATGCGCGTCAGGGGTCGCATCGCGTTCATCGAAGAGATGTTGATGATGACGCCGCCATCCTTGTTTTGCACCATCGCTTTCCCAAAGACTTGCGAGGGAATAATTACGCCGCCCAGAAGATTGAGATTCATGACCTTTTCAATTGCTTCGCCGGAGATATCAAAAAAGGTCTGTTCCGGCGAGGTGGTCGCGGCCTTCATATTGCCGCCGACACAATTGAAGAGCACGTCAATCCGCGAGAAGTCCTGCAACACGGCTTCCCGACAAGACTCGATGGATTTACGCTCGAATACGTCCAGCTTGTAGCCTTTCGCCGCGCCGCCGCTGTCGCGGATGGTCTTGGCGACGCTTTCCGCCGCGTCCGGCAGCAGATCAGCGATAGCGATACCTGCGCCGGCCACGGCGAGACCGCGGGCAATGGCGGCTCCTAATACGCCGCCCCCACCCGTGACCACGACGGTTTTCCGCGAAAGATCGAACAGTTTCGAGGGTGAATGCAAGTGAAACTCCTTACCCCACCGCACGCAGAATATCATGGCGGTGACACTGTTAGCCGAGATAGGGGAGGTGTTGACCGTGAATTCAAAACCCCATACCGGCGAGGAGGGTAGGTTAGCACCGAGCCTGTTGGGTTTCAACTTGAACTAGGTCGTGCGTCACGGAAGGCGCTTCCAATGGTATAATTCGTGAAACCTTATGGGCTTAGCACTATGTTTCCCGAGTATTTGGAGTTGTTTTGGTGAAGAATTCGTGTCTCTTCTCGGTTTTTCTGGTCTTGGCTTATTTCGCTTCCGTAGCTGGCGCTGCCGATGACGGCTGCGGGGAGTGCAATGACGGCTCGCCGGTCTTTGCTGACGCGGCGGTCTTTCTGGCATCGAAAGGGTACCCAACGGATGAGTATGATGTACTACTCACGTGGGATGAGGCGGCTTCGAAGTCGTCGGGGAATCGAATCCATGGATTTCACGTGCTGCCCAAGGCGGGCGGAACGCCCTTCGACCTCTACAGCGACGGCGAAGGCAATTTGCTTGAAGAGGGCCAACTGACGGAATTGGGCGTTGCTCCCAAGGACTGGCAATTGAAACCTGTGGAAGCTGAGGCCGAACTGCCCTTGCCGGTTGCCAAGGCGCTTCCACCCCGGCCCCGGCCGAAGAGCGTTCCGGGCGCGGCATCCGTACTTGAACTTCCCGGCATTGACTTGGCGACCGTGCTGGCCGAAGACGATGCGCGAGAGCAGCAGACGCCCAAAGGCCCGAAGCGGGTGGGGCTAGTCATTGACTTGCCGGAGGCGATCAGCGTCGCGGCGACGAAGTGTAACCTCGGGACATGGCAACCGATAGCAGGCGGCACACTTTGGAGTGTGCGACTTAGCGCGCCGGAAGCCCTTGGTATGCGGATTCATTTTTCCACTCTCAGCCTCCCGACGGAAGCGCAGGTGTCGGTATACAACACCGCGAACCCTAATGAGGCGTACGGCCCGTTCACGGAACCCTACGGTCTCGATTCCGACTTGTGGAGTCCGAGTTGTTTTTCCGACGACGTGACCATCGAGTGTTTCGTGCCCGTCGCCGCTGACGGCTCAGACTTGCACATAGTTATTGACAAGATTGTGCATATCTACCATGGCTTCAGCGCGGTGCAATGGGCGAAAGGCATCGCGGGTTCGTGCAATCTTGATGTTTCTTGTTACCCAGCTTGGAGCACGGCCGCGCGCGGCGTTGGGTTGATTGGAACCATTGCGCTCAATGGGCTGCTTTTTTGCACCGGTTCGCTAATCGTGGACACCGATACCTCCAGTCAGATTCCCTATTTTCTGACGGCGAACCATTGCGTCGGCGGACAGACGGGAAATTTCGGCGCTTCTAATATTGAAGTCTACTGGTTGTATCAACGGAGTTCGTGCCCGGACGGCGCCATACCGAACGTTGCGGACGTACCTCGGACTATCGGCGGCGCCGACTATCTTGCAGGCTCCAACCAAACCACGGGGAATGACTTCACCTTCCTGCGGCTACGCAATGCGGCGCCTGCGGAAATTCCGTTCCTGGGGTGGTCGTCGGATGCCCAAGCGCTCGGCTTGGACGCAGTCTGTATTCACCATCCGCAGACGGACTACAAGCGGATCACCTTCGGCAATATCACCGATCGTCCGGACCGCATGCTGAGTCGGCCCGCCAACCGTTTCTATGAAATGACCTGGAAACCGAATTTAGGTACGACGGAGCCCGGCTCTTCCGGCAGTCCGCTCTTTCGAGAGACGACCCAGCAAATTATCGGGCAACTGTGGGGCGGCCTTGCCTCGTGCAATTCGCCGGATAAAGCGGACTACTACGGCCGATTCGACGTGACGTTTCCAGTGATCGCTCAATATCTTACTCCGGTACCGTTCGCTCCGGAGGACGTTGACCACTCCGGCAGCGTCAACGCGAACGACGTACAACTGGTCATCAATGCGGCGTTGGGCATCCCGATCCAATACAATGCTGACGTCAACAAGACCGGGGTCGTTGACGCCGTAGATGTCCAGCGCGTGATCAATGCTGCGCTCGGGCTGACCTGAACAGCAGCCTGCGCTTACAAGCGCGCTGAGACTTTAGACGGAGTATGTAAGGCGCGACCAACTGTAGAAACTCGCGGGGCAGACCGGAAAGGCTGTCCCACGCGAGCGATAGCGGCTAAGATTACCGGGCCTGGAGTTTCTTTGCGGTGGCGATGGAGCCGATGTGTTTGTCCATGCCGATTTGGTATTCGAGGAGGGGGTTATCCTTGCCGGTTTCTTTCTTGCGTATTTCGAGCCAATTATTCATGCGGGTGCGCAGCGACTCCACGATTGCGGGTTCTTTTTCCGCCAGATTCTTGGACTCTTCGGGATCGGTGATGAGATTGTAGAGTTCGACGGGGGGTTTGTGATGGAAGTCGGGTTCGAGCGCTTCCCAGAATTTCCAGTCGGGCGTCCGCCAGCCCTGCTTGCGCATCCAAGTACATTCGCTGATGTAGAATTCGGAGCGGTAGCTGTTCTGGGTGTCGGTGAAGAACGGTACATTTGATTTCCCGTCGAACTTTACGCGCGCGGCGACATTCTTAAGGCCGCAGACGTCCAGAATCGTGGGGATCAAGTCCTCGTGTAACGTGTACGCTTTGGCGCGAACGCCGGCCGGCACTCTTCCCGGCCAATAGAAGTAGAGGGGCACGACCAGCGTCGGTTCGTAAAGTCCATGATGATCAAAGAATATCTCGTGATCATAAAGTGTCTCGCCGTGGTCGCCGGTAACCACGATTAAGGTGTTCTCCGAAATGCCCAGTTCCTCGATGCGGGTGAGGACGCGCTGGATGCACGCGTCCATGTACGCCAGTTCGCCGTCGTACTGCGCGACTACGTACTCCTTGTCGGTGCAGCCGGGCGGCATCCAGGACTTGAGGAACTCCGCAAACGGTTTGAAGTCGAACACCGGTTTCATGCTCTTGTTCTTCTTATCGCAAGGGTCCTTCGAATAAAACAACTGGTCGAAGGGTGGGGGAGGCAGATACGGGGAGTGGGGGTCCATGTGGCGGAGGAACAGCAGAAATGGCTTACGGGATTTGTGCATTCGTTCCAGGGCGGGAATCGCGACGGCATTGAGGTTTTCTGCTTTGCGTGCCGGCCGGTTTTCCCACGACACCCAGCCCTCGAAGTTCACATAGGTATCGAATCCTCGGAAGAAACCGCCGTCGAAGCCGACGCAGGTGCTCACGTAATCGGCTTTCCGCAATATTTCTGGGAGAGTGGGTTGCTGAGGATCGAGGGGATGTTTGGCAGAAAGCGCCGGTTGCTGCGTCCCCATTACGTCGCGGCCGGTCAGTATCGAGGAGTAAGCGGGCGTGGTGGGAATGTAGGCACTGAAGGCGTTTTCGAAAAGCGTTCCCGCTCGCGCAAGACGGTCCAAATGGGGCGTCGTTAGCCGCCGATATCCATAGCAACTCATGTGATCGCGGCGGATGCTGTCAATCGCAAACAGGACGATGTTGGGTGGCCTTGGTTTCATTCCTCTCTCCTTTACCTTCCACCACACGCCTTGAGACAGGCGTTAAGATATCCATACGACTCCGCCGCGATGATTGCAGAGCGGCTCAGCTCATATTTCGCCGCGCCGATAATCTCGAGGTTCACGGGGCCATCGTAATGCGCGTCCACTAAGACTTGGCAATAGCCCAACAAATTAATCTCGCCTCGTCCGCAGGCTTGCAACTCGGGGGCGCCCGGACTCGGTCCGCGTCCCGAACAATCGCGGATATGAATGTGTTTGAGCCGGCCGACCACTTGCTTCAATGCGTCTTTAGGCTCTTCACCGGCCCGGTAGATGTGGCTCGGGTCCATATCGATCCCGAAGCCCGGGGAGGTTATCTTTGCCATGGCTTCGAGCGTTGTGGGCGTATTCCAGATTGCGGCCCCGACGTGGGCTTTGACGCATAACGTCACGCCGAAGGAAGCCGCCGCCTCGGCCATCTTGATGATTCGGTCAACGGATTTTCCCAAGTCTTCGGGAACATCCTTCGAGCCGCCGGGACCGATGTTCACGATGGGAATTCCGATCTCCGCACCGGCCTCGAATGCACGCTGCAAGCGTTCTTCGTCCAAGGCCGCCTCTTCCATGGCAGTCAACGGCAGTTGCAGGTCTTGGACCAGGGCTTTGATGTCGGCCGCGTCTCGTCGCCACGTATCCAGACAGAGATGCTCGCACATGCCCTTGATCGCCGAGATTTCCGCGCAGTCGTAGCCGGACCACTTGATGTGTTCCATGGCGGCACGCAGGTTGTGTGCCCCGAAGAGCACGGTATTGACCCCCAGTTTGATCATGGGCTACTCCCTCATTTTGTCCTCATGCCAGGTCTACGACGGTATGTTTTTCCCAGGATTCAATGGCCGCTTCAATGATCGTCTGGCATTTCAATGCATCTTCGCCGGACCCGTCAATTTCGCTGGGCGCGGCGCCTGCGGCATTCTGTTCGAGCCACCTGTGGATACGGCTGGGGAAGGTCTCATCAAAGCCGCGCATGCCGCCCAAGTGGATGTAGCTCTCACGCTGGGTGTTGGCGCGACTGTAGAAGGTAAGCTCTTCGCATGCGTTCTCGATGACGAACCGGCCTTTGCTGCCGGTAACTTCGCACCGCTCGAGACCGAACGCGCCGCCGGCATCATAGCTGCCGGTCAAATGGCCGACGACGCCGTTCTCGAAAAGCAGATTCGCCTGCAGGTTGGACCAGCATACTCGCGGTTTGCCGTCCAGGGTCTGGCCCTGGAGAAAGAAGGCGTGGACACTCTTCACGTCCCCGCCGAAGTATCGCATTACGTCAAGGGAGTGCGGGTGCAGCGCCCGGATGTGAAAGTGGGGAGAGGTTTCATTCGGATTGTTGATCCACATCGTCATATTGATGATATGAAGTCGACCGAGGCGGCCATGGTCCACCCATTCCCTTGCCAGTAGGGCGGCGGGCGTGAATCGGTGATTCAGGTTGATGGCGTACCGCAGGTTTTTGCTTTTGGCGAGAGCCACCATTTCACGCGCCTTCGGCAACTCGTTGGAAATAGGCTTTTCGCCGAGGACTGGAATCCCGGCCCCGAGGAGTTCCATGGTGGGCAGATAGTGGTCGCCGCCATTCTCCTTGCCGGCCGTGCACATACTCGCGGCGTCAATCTGGATGCCGCTTTTCAGCATCTCTTGCACGCTGTAGAAGGCCGGGCAATGGTATGCCGCCGCGGCTTTGTCGGCCCGCTCCTTGATGATGTCGCAAACTGCGACAATTTCCGATAGCGGGTCGTTCGTATAGCAGCGGGCATGAACATTGCCGATTCCGCCCATGCCTACAATGGCAATTCGCAAGGCCACGGTCTCCTCCTCCTTCGCGCGTGTTGGTGCGTCCCTCGTCCATGGGACGGAACCCCCGTTCCGCCCGTATCCCCACAGAGCGCCATTGAAACATTTCCACAATCGGGAAGTCAATCTGAAGTATGAAGTCTGAAGTGCGAAGTGTGCTCTGGCCCCATGCGGCGGCCGGGTTTCGAGTCGCGAAGGTAACAGTCGGAAGATTTGCCCGAGGTTACCGATCATTTGAAATGATTGTTCTGCGCTCGAATTCCTTTTCGCGGGTGAGGGCCTCTGTTATACTACTCCAAGGAGTGCTCGAAGATGCCGGAAGAAGCAATGGACGCGTGTGCGCAACTGCTCCGGTCGTCCGCCGATCGGGTGATTGACGCCGCATTGGATCGAGGGGCATTGCAACTCTTCGGCCCATCCCTGCACGAGGTCGTCGAGCAAATCGCGAATCATATCCATTCGGGCGGCGCGTTGGACGTTCACGGGCTGCGTGCGTGTACCACCGACGATTCCGTGATTTCGCGAACCCTACACTTGCTGCAAGCCGAGATCATTGAACTCTTTCGCCGTGCGCGGTTGTCCCATCCCTATGGCGACTGCGTACTGGGTCTTCGAAAGTGCGTCCGGAATTCGATCCCGAGAGCGTCCTTTGCCACCGAGGACGTGGCATTCTTTGAGCAATTGATGGAAACAAAACCATCGTCCGTGACTGGCGATTCGCGGCTTCTGGCGTTCACCCGCGGCTTAATGTCGGCCTTGAATGACATGTTGTACGTGCACGACTTGGCGGGAAATTTCCTGTACATCAACCAATTCGGTCTCAACCTCACTAAGTTTACTGCCGAAGATTTGCAAAAGGGCCTATCGCTTTATGAACTCGTAGTGCCCGACTATCTGGACCTGGTGGAGGCCCGAATGCAGTCGCCCCGTTCAGCGTCCCGTTCACCCTTCACGATCGAAATTTACACCAAAGACGGTGAACGGCTTCCGGTCGAGATTCTTCCCCGCGGTCTCCTGGCGGAAGGGCCGGTTGCGGCGATTTTGGGCGTCGCGCGAGACGTACGCTTGGAACACCGTCTGGAAGAGGCGATTCGACGCTCTAATCTTCATCTTGAGAGCATTATCTCGGCTGCGCCCATTGGCATTATTACCACCGATGCACAAGGAAGAATCAGCGAGGCGAACGCCATGGCCACCGAATTGTGCGGCGTTTCCGGCACCAAAGGTCTCATTGGTGTCCCACTCCATACCATCTGCAAACACCCGGAATCGGACCTACCTGGGAAATTGCGCGCCGTCTTGGAGAAAGGAATTGCGCTTCATGAACGCTGCGCAATGACTTCGCGCTTTGGGACGGCCGTGGACTGCGACGTTATCGCCGTGCCGCTGCGGAGCCGTCCGGATACGGTGGACGGGCTGTTGGTGATGTTGTTTGACGCTACGGAAGAACTGGAGATTCAACAGGCGCTCCTGCAATCGGAGAAACTCACGGCCTTGGGTGAGGTCATCGCCGGGGTGGCTCACGAAATGAATAATCCGCTGACTGGTATTCTCGGATACGCGCAGTTCCTTCTGCTGACGTGCAGTGAACCGGAATACAAATCGCGTTTGGAGCATATCG
Source organism: Candidatus Hydrogenedentota bacterium (assembly GCA_016209895.1). GTDB lineage: Bacteria > Hydrogenedentota > Hydrogenedentia > Hydrogenedentales > SLHB01 > JACQVH01. Next base: position 8,797 of record JACQVH010000125.1, read on the forward strand.
CCCAAGAGGCGCAGCGTTGTCGCCACGTCGTGCAAAGTCTGTTAACGTTTGCGCAGCGACAACGGTTCGAGAAGTCTAGTCAGGACGTAAACCGGATTCTTGAGGATACGGTCGCCTTACAACGGTTCGAATTGGAAGCCGACCAGATCAAACTTGCGGTAAACTTTGATCGGACGCTGCCCTCGATCCAGGCTAATGCGCAGCACCTTCAAAAGGTTTTCCTGAGCCTCATCAACAATGCTCACCAAGCGTTGAGCACCGTAACCGAGCGCGAGCGTCGGTTGGAAATCTCGACGTATCGCAAAGGCGCATGCGTATGCGCGCGGGTCAAAGACAATGGTCCGGGGATTCCGCGCGAATTCCAGTCGAAGATTTTCTTTCCGTTCTTCACTACGCAGAATCTGGGAGGGGGGACCGGTCTCGGCCTGAGCGTGAGCTTCGGCATTGTCCGCGATCACGGGGGGCATATCCTGGTGGATTCCACGGAAGGGTCCGGGGCGGCGCTCACCGTGGTATTGCCGATCGTCCAGGAAAAGGTCCCGAGTGATTCAGGAAATCGCTGAACTTATCCGTGCCACCGCGTGGGTGGACACGCATGAACACTTGTGGGATGAGTCCACGCGGTTGCGTTTGTCGGCGGAAGGAAAATTTCCAAGCGACTTTTCAGCGTTCTTCTTCGGTTATCCTACCTCGGACCTTTTGTCCGCGGGCCTGCCCGCGGAGTGTCACCAGCGGCTATTCTCACCGGTAGTGGACGTGGCTACCAAGTGGCGCGACATCGAACCCTACTATAAGCCGACCTGGCATACCGGGTACATGCGAAATGTCCGTGCTTCGATTCATGCATTGACGGGGGAAGACGAGATTGACGGCTCCAACTGTGGAAGAATTTCGGAGGCGTTGGCGAAGCTACTTCAGCCGGGACACTATCGGCAGGTACTTCGAACGATCTCGAATATCGAATACTGCCAGGTAGCCAGCCTCGAAGCGCACGTATTCCACGAGACGGAATCCCCGGACTTGCTGTGTCAGGACTTTCATTTCGATCCGTTGTGCCTCGAAAAGTCCTTCGTGCCGGGCGATGTAATGATGGATTTGGCACAGGCCGCGAGCCGCGAGCCGAGCGACTTGAGCGCGTGGTACGAGATCATCGAGTGGCATTTTGCCCGATTCGCCCCGCGCGCCATCGCTCTGAAACATGCGTCAGCCTACCAACGGCGCCTGGATTATGAGCCGGTCAGCTCAGAGGCCGCCGCGCCGCTGTTTGACCGCTATCGCCGTGATCCGTCGGCACTGAGTGATGAGGAGCGAAAGGCGCTCCATGACCATTTGTTCCATTTTTGCGTTCGTCAGGCCGTGGACTACAACCTTCCCATCAAGATGCACACGGGCTATCACGCCGGCGTTTTCGGCATGCCGCTGCGCCGAGTTCAGCACAATCTCAGCGATCTCTGTCCGGTCTTCCAACTACACCCGGATGCGCGATTTGTCCTGTTCCACATGGGGTTTCCGTATCAGCATGAGGCGATGGCGTTGGCGAAACACTACCCTAATGTCTTCATTGACCTCTCCTGGGCCTGGATCATTAGCCCGTCGGCAACCGGCCGATTCGTGAAGGAGTTCCTGGTCAGCGCCCCGGCCACCAAACTGCTCTGTTTCGGCGGCGACTATTGGAATCTGGAGGGGGTGCCCGGACACGCCGTGATCGCTCGGCAAGGCTTGGCCAGAAGCCTGTCCGAACTCGTGCAAGAAGCTTGGATTGATAATTCAGAGGTTTCGGGGATGATTCGGCAACTCATGCGTGATAACCCATACGCATTGTTCGACTACCAGGGCCGCTCACGGAATTGGTCCCTGGCAACGGCTATACCCCAGGTCTCGTAAAGTGCGTTTTGAATGGCTCATGGGGCCTTTCGGGAATAAATCCGTCCTTGGGTAGGTTCTTCGGAATAGAGGGTGAGTTCTGTCTAAAGGAGGAAAGATGCCCCCGTTATACGATCCTGAAGCCGTGCGCCCGATGTGGGAAGAACTTGCGCGAGTCGGAGTCAAACCGCTTACTAACCCGGAAGAGGTGGACGGTGCGCTTGGCCAGCCTCAGGGTACGGTCATGCTGGTCATAAATTCGGTCTGTGGCTGCGCGGCAGGCGCGTGCCGACCCGGTGTGATGTTGGCGTTGCAGAATAATGTCATACCCGACCGGCTGGTCACGGTTTTTGCCGGGGTGGATACGGAAGCCACGCAACGTGCGCGCGAGTACATGGACGGGATTCCGCCATCTTCGCCCAACGTGGTGTTCTTCAAGGATGGCAAGCCATTGCACGTCCTGCAGCGACAGCATATCGAGCGGATGAACCCGGTGGAAGTGGCGAATAACCTGATCGAATTTTTCAATCAACACTGCACCGCGCAGGGTCCGTCTATCCCGCCTGACGAATTCGAAAGAATTGAGCCGGTTCAACAGTGCGGTTCGTCCATTCCGTTGTATCCGGGCAATTAGGACAGGCTTCTCCTACCCTCCGATGATGGCTCAGGTCTGGTTTTTCCGGGTTTCCTGTCTGCTGGGAGCGTCGAGCGTCATTCTGGGGGCGTTCGCGGCGCACGGACTGAAACAACGTCTGTCGCCGGAAATGCTGAGCGTATTCGAGGTGGGTGTCCGATACCAGATGTATCATGCCTTGGCCATGCTGGCCGTTACACTCGCGGTCCCGCGTCTATGGAGTAGTCCTTGGACAGCAGCGGCATGCAGCGCATGGCTCTTTGG
>JACQVH010000126.1 GCA_016209895.1 Candidatus Hydrogenedentota bacterium
GCTATGTTTAATAAAGCCGCCGAAAAGGCTCATGGACTGTTGTGAGTGTGGCGGGTGTTTACGGTAAGTAGGGATCAATCCATTCGCCAGGAATGGACCGGATTGTAGCCCGGGTGGAAATCCCGGCGCAAGGGAGTCAGGCACGAATGTCCGAAGAAATACAGAGCGGCGATGGCCAGCTCAGTAAGGTTGAAGGAATCAAGGAATCCAGCCGCGGCCTATACGGCCATATCGCGGAGGAATTGAGCCAGCCGGTTGGTAATTTTTCCGAGGACACGTCTCAGTTGCTCAAGCACCACGGGACGTATCAGCAGGATGACCGGGACACACGCACCGAGCGCAAGAAGGCCGGTTTGGATCGCGACTATCGGATGATGGTGCGCACGAAGTTTCCAGGCGGGCGGATTTCGGCGGAGCAGTACCTGTTCTGCGATGAGTTTGCGACCAAGTACGGCCAGGACGATATGCGCGTGACGTCGCGGCAGGACTTTCAGTTTCACGGCGTGTTGAAGCGCAACATCCGCGCCTTGATACACGACCTGAATCGCTTCGCGCAGATCATGACCTTCGGTGGCTGCGGCGACGTAGTGCGCAACGTCGTGGCCTGCCCGGTCTCGGATATTGACCGGAAGTTCAAGGATTGCGGAGCGGACCTGATGGCCATGGCCAAACGGGTCAGCGATCATTTCCTTCCGAAGACGCGCAGTTACTATGAACTTTGGATTGACGACGAGAAAGTGACCGTGAATCCGGACGGAACCGTGACCTTTCCCGAGGAACTCGGCCAGACGCCGCAGGCAGAGCCGATTTACGGGAAGCGGTACCTGCCCCGGAAGTTCAAGATTGGATTCGGCGTGGATTTCGACAACTCGGTGGACCTTTACACCAACGATATCGGCGTGATGGCAATCACCGAGAACGGAAAGATCATCGGGTATGAGATTCTGGCGGGCGGCGGGCTGGGTTATACGCATAACAAGGCGGCGACCTATCCGCGCCTCGGGACGCCTCTGGCCTTTGTATCCGAGGACGATATCGCCCCGCTGCTCGAGGCCATCGTCAAGGTTCAGCGCGATCACGGCGGGCGCGCGAACCGACGCCACGCCCGGATGAAGTACCTGATTGACGACGTGGGCTTCGATAAGTTCCGTGAAATGGTCTTCGAGTACGCCGGCCGGGCGTTTCCCGCGCCGCGCGGCATCAAGCCCTCGGCGCAGCCGGACTACCTGGGTTGGCACAAGCAAATGCAGCCGGGATTGAATTACGTCGGGGTGTGGGTCGAGAACGGGCGCATCCGCGACTTTCCCGATAGCTACCGGTTCAAGACCGGCCTGCGCGAGGTCGTGGCGAAATTCCGTCCCGATGTTCGGCTCACGCCTCACCACAATGTCATCCTCGCGAACATCAAGGACGAGGACATCAGCGCGGTCCAGGCGATGTTGGACGAATACGGTATTCCAACCGATCAAGGCATTTCGACGTTGCGTCGTTTGGAGATGGCATGCCCGGCCCTGCCGTACTGCGGCTTGGCCATGTCTGAATCGGAACGCGCCTTGCCGGGCGTGATCAAGGCGATTGAAGCGGCCGGACACGGCGACGCCGACGCGATCATCCGCATGAGCGGCTGCCCCAATAACTGCTCGCGACCCCGGTCCGCGGAGATCGGGATCGTCGGCAACGGCACGGACCGCTATCACCTGTACATTGGCGGCGACTATCTGGGCACGCGCCTGAACCAACTCCTCGCGCAGAACGTCAAGACGCACGATGTCGGACCGATGATCGCCGCATTGTTCGATCTCTGGAAAACCGAAAAACAGAATGGCGAGCGATTCGGCGACTGGTCGCACCACGTCGGGGCTGACGCGTTGCGCGCCCGGCTCAACGTCGCGCCGGTAAAGGCGTGACATGCAGAGAAACTTCTTTTGCTCGATAAAGCGGGGGATGCGCACATGAGCGTTGCGGTAGACATGAACCGAATCGAGGCTCTGAACGCCATGGAGCCGGAAGAGATTCTGGCCTGGGCGGAATCAGCGCACGGCGAGCGCGCGGCGATTCTTACCAGTTTTCAGAACACGGGATGCGTCATGATTGACATGGCGAGTCGCGTTGCGCCGGCATTGCGCATCGTTACCGTGGATCCACTCCGGCTGCACCAGGAAACCTACGACTTCATCGCCGCCATCGAGAAGCGGTACGGCATCACCGTCGAGCGGTTCACGCCCGATCCCAAGCGGCTGCAGCGGATGATATCCCAACACGGCGAGTACCTCTTTTTCGACAGCAAGGAGAAGCAGGAGCACTGCTGCTGGGTGCGCAAAGTCGAGCCGAACCAGCGCGCGCTCGCCACGCTCGACGTCTGGATTTCGGGACTACGCCGGGACC
>JACQVH010000127.1 GCA_016209895.1 Candidatus Hydrogenedentota bacterium
CACGCCGGTCGGCCGAGCGGTCCGGATTAAGGATTCCACGACTCCCACGTCCCAGTTGGTCGCCTTCCTCGATTCTCAGGGGAATCTGTACTGCCAAGGATACGGCTTTATCGGGGCCGACCCCGATGCGTTCGAAGCCGAGACCACGATCACGGTCGGCCCGCCGGGCTATGACTATGACTGTGAATATACGGATGACGAAGAGCCGTACGACAATGAAGACCCGGGCAGTCAGGCGATTCAGGATGCTTTCACGCGGGCTGCGGTCCTCGGTATCACCTACCCGGTAATCGTCGTCTACCCGCGCTTCGAGAACGGCGTACCGGTGGAGACCGTGTACAACCCGTTCAACTTCAATGGCGTGGACGCCGTGGTGCAGTCGGTGGCGCCGGAAGACCCCATAGTGGTGCGTGCGACCGTCCTCCAAGCTGCTCAGGCCTATAGCCAACCAGTGGTTCAGTTCGGAGGCAGTGAGACCCGGCGTGCGGCCCTCAAAGGGTTCACCATCCGTTTTGGTAAGCCCGGGATCGCCGGCAACGGGACGCATGCCGCCGTTTTGAACAACATCGTGCAGTACAACGGCTACGGTACCGGGTACGGCGGCGGCCTCCACAATTGTGACGGGCTGATTCAGATGAACATTATTGAATGGAACCAGCAGTATTACGGGGGCGGGCTGGCCTATTGCGACGGGACGATCACCAACAACATTATTCGTTACAACGAGGCAACCGTGGCTGGAGGCGGACTGTACGGGAGCACCGACCCGAACCCTACCCCATCGACAGACTACCCGGAGATCATTGCGGGCAATCTCATCTATTGCAACCGTGCGGCGGGATGGTCAGGTTGCGGAGGCGCGCTCGCCGACATGGGGGTACCGATCCAGAACAATCTGATCTTTTACAACTCGGCCTACGTCAACGGCGGCGGGCTCTATCAGTGCACGAGCCACATCGAGCATAATACGGTCTACCACAACGTGGCCGCTTCGGGGGGTGGCGTGCATTCCTGCACGGGCACGGGCCAAGTTATCCGCAGCAACATCATTTGGGCCAATACTCCGAACCAGATCCTCAATAGTACCGCACCCGAATTCTCGTGCATCCAAGGGTGGTCCATTTATGACCAAAATGGCGATGGGTACGACGACTTGAATGGTAATACGAATCAGGATCCCCGCTTCGTCACCACGGCACAAGGTAGTCTGTTCCGCGAATTTCTCCATATCAGTTGCACGTCCGCGTGCGATTCCCAAGCGGATGCCTCGCCTTGTATTGACCGCGGCTATAAACTGGGGCCCAAAAGTGCTGTCGCGACACTTCATCGAGACCATCGGGACATAGATGATCAGCCGACCTATGTGGACATTACGGGGATTGGGTCCGAGCTTTTCGAGGATCCGGATCCAGATCCTACCGACGACTCAGTTCTTCCTTACGATATGGGTGCCGACGAGTATCCCTCGCCCGAGGAATTCGCTTATTGGTGGGAACTGTTGGGCGAGTCTGTCGTCACAATATATGTTCCGTTTTGTCCCGGCTGCAATTGAGGGTAAAGCAACATGTGTCATCGTGACGGCCGACCATCAGTTTGTGGAAGATATTCCTGTCCGGATGAAAAAGAACAGAAGTCAGGCACAATACTCGATGCCGACAGATGTCTGAAGCGAAGTAAATCTCTCCACGAGGCAGAAGTCAGGGCTTCTTTTCTAATTCATCGCGCCCTTGCGATCGCCGTTTTCGGCGTCAGCCTTCAGTTCTGCTCTTTCGGTGCGGTGTGGTATGTGAACAAGGATAATGTGTCCGGCATGGAAGATGGCCTTTCGTGGGCCACGGCGTTTACTACGGTGCAACCGGCCATTAACGCTGCCTACGCCGTATATACGAACTTGGGCGACCGCCAGGAACTGTGGGTGGCCGAAGGTATCTATGATGAACCCCGCACTTCCGTTGTGGATACGGACGCTCGCGAAGACGTGGAGGAAATAGCGAATACTGGTTCCATTGTAATGCGTCCGGGGCTAGATATGTATGGAGGTTTTGGCGGCACAGAGACACAGCGGGACCAACGTAACGTGGAAGCACATGAGAGCGTCCTGGACGGATCGCGATCCCGGGACGGTTCGGCGGCAACTGCCGTGGTGCTGGGCGCCGATGATGTCGTTCTAGACGGCTTCACCATAAGAGGATGCACTATTTTCGACCAAGTCGCCAGTTGGGACCTTGCAGGAGCTGTCTACAATCTGGATGTGAGTCCGACGATATCCCATTGCAAATTCACGAGTAATCGAGCCTACGTAAATGGGGCTTCCGCACTCAAGACTACTCAGGGAAGCAATGCGTTGATTTCCGAATGCACCTTCACGGAAAACATTGGTGCGGTTTCGATACGAGGCGACACTATCCTCTCTGGTTGTGTATTCTCCAACAATTCAGGTCAGTTCTCTTCACCAGCCCTAAGTATGAGCGGCAATGCCGCCGTTGAGTATTGCGTGTTCTTGGATAACTACTCGCAATATGGCATCACGGGCGCTGTATCAATCGGGGGCACGGCTACTCTCTGGCGATGTAGCTTCCACGGAAATCGGTCCGGCAGCGGTTTTGGCAACGACGACCGAGGGGGCGCTGTCTCGGTCGGATCGGGGCAGGTTAAGATACTTGACTCGACATTTGTGAATAACGCGGCAAGATTTGGCGGTGCAATTTACTTTTACACGAATGCCTCCGCCGAGGTAACGAATTGCATTTTCTATAACAATAGCGCCACGACATCCGGGGCGGTGGGTCTGAACACGGTAACTTGTGACGACTATGGCTTCTGTACGGGTGGGACCGTCCAGTTCACGAATTGCATCTTTGTGGGCAATCGGGCACTGGATGGGGCCGGGGGTGTCACCGCAGACCCGGTTATAGCGCGGTTTCGCAACTGTATCTTGTGGGGTAACACCCCGGACCAGATTTACTATACATGGGCGGCTGGGTTAGAAGAGTGGATGCAGTTGAAGGTGGATTACTCTTTGGTCCAAGGCGGCTGGGAAGGAATCGGGAACCTGGACGCGGATCCGTTGTTCATTGATTCCTCCAACGGCGACCTCCGCCTCCGCGCCGGTTCTCCGGCGATTGATGCAGGGACGCTTGACGGCGCACCGGAGGTGGATATCCGAGGTGTGGCGCGGCCACAGGGCGCGGGGGTGGACATGGGGGCGTATGAATACCAAGCCGGAGATGAAGCCGACATAGACGCCAGCGGCACGACCGACGCCGTGGACGTCCAACTGGTCATCAACGGCGCCCTCGGCCTCGATTCCCGCGCCGGCCTTGACGTGGACGGCAACGGCGTCATAGACGCGATAGACGTGCAGATGGTGATCAACTCGGCGCTGGGAGTAGGCTGAAGACCGTAGGCCGTAGGCTGTAGGGTTTCGTAGACGCGACGTCTCCGTTGCGTCTACGCAGGGCGTGGCTTGGGCATCCTGCCTAAGAATCCTTGTCCAGGTTGTGCAAGCCCGGCGAGGGATTGGCCATGCTTCCTTGGCTGCGAGCAGCGAGGAGGAGTTTTTGGTGAAGAATAGCGCGGGCCAGGTGCTGGCGCGGCTGGACCCGGGGCGGGTTGGCGAGGCGCAGCCGCACAGCATTCTCTACCTTGCCGGCGCGTTCCAATGTATGAA
>JACQVH010000128.1 GCA_016209895.1 Candidatus Hydrogenedentota bacterium
GGGCTATATATATAGAGGGACATTTGCAGCGCCGTCCCCCGACAATGAAATGCCAAACGCCAAACGTAAAGGTGAACCGATGCCCAACGCGACCGACTCTGCCTTCCGTGGTTCCGGCTACGCCTCTCATCGCCCGCTTGCCGCGTCGAAATCTGTCCCCCTTGGCGGAGCATACGAAGGCCGGCCCGCCTGCCGCGCCGAAGCCCGCCCTCCAAGGCGGGCGAAGGCGGGCGCCAATTCGCCCAAATCCTACAAAAATGTAGCACGTTTTATGCACACTTTCTGCACGCTTTCGACACGGTTTTGCACGTTTTTTGCGAAAAAATGTACGCTTTGTACACGTTTTGTGCACGCTTTTTGCACGCTTATCACGCCTTATCGCCAAACAAAATCATTGCGCCCCAACACTTTACACTGCGTCCGCCCCGTCGGTCGCCCTCGCACGCGGGGAAGCATTCCGCACTTCGCATTCCTTCGGTCCTCCCGCGCGGCGGAACGGCTGCTGGGAAGTCCGTCGGTTGCTCACCCACTGAATTCACGGGGTGTAGACGCGACGTCCTCGTCGCGTTATGCATGAGCGTCGCGATGAAACGCGACGAGGACGTCGCGTCTACACACGGATGTCTCGTACATTCTGTTTATTCCTCAGGCGCGGATTCTGGGCCTGCTTGCTCGGTTGACTAATACCCGATTTGGGGATAAAATTACGGATAAGAGGGAGGCTATGCCGAACACGCACAGGAGGCGCGGGGCAATGGGGCGAAAATTGCTATCTTTTTTAGCCGCGTGCGTGTTTGTGCAAGCGATACTCGCGGCGAGTGCGGGGGCGCTATCTCCGATTCCTACGGGTAACTCTTCAGTCCCTCCCAAGGTCATTTACGGCACGGATGATCGGATTGATGTCTACGAGGAAACGGACCCGCTGCGCTTGCAGCAGGCGGCGTCAGTGTGCGCCCTGATGTATACGTGGGATATCGTGGACCACAGCGACGGCACGTTCACACTTCGCACGGTCGCCTTTGAAGACTGGTTCGGGGCGCCTTTATGTACAACGGAACGGTTTTCGAATCAGCCGTTGGCGTCGTTGTATTGCAATGCCTTTCTGGTGGGGGAAGACCTGGTCGCGACGGCCGGGGATTGTCTGAACGCATTCGGCGTGGCCGAGTCGGTCTTTGTCTTCGGGTTCGAAATGCTCGATGCGGACACGGCGGAACTGACGGTAGATGCCTCGCAGGTGTATCGCGGCGTGGCGATCGTGGGCCGGGTCACCAATAACGACGTGAATTACTGTGTGGCTCGACTCGATCGTCCGGTCACGGTGCCCGGCGCCGTGCCGTTTCCACTCCGGCGTGCGGGAACGGTCGAGATGGGCACACGGGTAGGTACGATTGGCTATCCGGCGTCGTTGCCCAAGAAATTGATGTTTGGCGCGAATTCCCAGGTGTACGACGCGAGCGAGCCGAATTTCTTCAGCACTAATTTGGACACGTATTTCGGGAACGTCGGGGGTCCGGTGATTAACCAGGAGACGGGCCTCGTGGAAGGCCTGGCGTTGTACGGTCCGAATGACTACCACCTGACCGAGGAGAACTGTTATGCATCGGACGTACTTCCCGACGAGGAGGCCGCGAGTTACGCGTTGAAGGCAGCGACGTTTGCGCACCTCGTTCCATTGCGCGGCCCGATCCCCGACAACGATTCAACAGGGATCACGGGTCCATTCTGGTTCCCACAGAGTCTTACTGTGGATGATGTCAATGTGTCCGTAGACATCACGCATACCGCAGTCGGAGACCTTGTGGTCGAGCTGATTTCCCCGACGGGCACGACGGTACGGCTGCATAACCGGACCGGCGGTTCGAGCGATGACCTTGTGCTGGTCTACGACGACACGGGGGCCGCGCCCGATGGTCCGGGTGCCTTGGCAGCCTTCAACGGGGAAAATGCCTACGGTACGTGGAATCTGCGCGTCATTGATGCGTCCGCGGGTGAGACCGGGACGCTCAACAACTGGCAGCCGATCATTACTGGGACGCCCATCGCAAGCATCTTTGAATCAGGGACCGTAGACCTTGCCATCCCCGACAATGATCCCAATGGGATTGCGAGCACGATTGTCGTGAACGAGGATTTGGGGATCACCGACGTCAACGTGTCGGTGTATCTGGAGCATAGTTTTATCGGGGACTTAAACGTCACGCTGGTTTCTCCTTCCGGCACCTGGGTTACCCTGCATGACCGGACCGGCGCGGGTGGCACCGTGATCAACGAGACCTACGATGATGAAGCCGGACCGCCGCCGGGTGGCAATGGAAGATTGGCGGACTTCATCGGCGAGAATGCGCGCGGTGAATGGACACTGTATGTATCCGACAATGACGTCTACGACGACGTGGGCACGCTGCACAGTTGGGGGTTGATCTTTAATACCGTTACGACGCCCGAAGACATCTGGGACCCCGCCGATGATGCCTCCGCCGGGGCCACGGAATTGGTTCCAACCGAGGCCATCCAGACGCACGGGCCTCACCGTCTTGCCGGTACGGACCCGCAGGATTACTTCCGCGTTTCGATGATTGCGGGACAGGTCTATCACTTCACGACGGTCAACGCCATCGGAGACACGGTGGGTGCCATCTTCGACCAGGACGGAAATGAACTGGCCTACGACGACGACTCCGGCGAGGCGGGCCAATTCAGTCTTTACTTCGCGCCACGAACGCCGGGTACGTACTACTTGTCGGTGAGCAGATACGATACCTGGTACGACGCACGCTACACGCTCAGTTACGCCATTACCGAGCCGCCTCCGGGGTTGGCTCTGGACCCGTGGGACCCTGCCGACGATTATTGGGATGACGCCAACCTGCTGGACCTGCCCACGGAACAGGTTCAGACCCATGGCCCGCATACCTTATCCGCTTACGACTACGTGGACTGGTTCCGGGTTACCCTGAACGCGGATTTACCCTACGAGTTCACAACCACGGCTAACGGTGGGCAACCGTTTGGTCTTACCGTGTATGCGCCAGGGCCAAGTTTGGTCATCTACGACGAGACGCCCGGTCCGGGAGTGCGCACCCCCGATTTTTCCGGCGCGCTAACCCAGTTTAACGGTCAGAGCACGGTAGGAAATTGGCGGCTCAGGATAACGGACTGGTCAGACACCGATACGTTCCGTCGCCTGAATTCGTGGCAACTACTTTTCAACGGCCAGGCCTATCCAGGTCCTCATGCCTCGTCTGACACGCCGATGGAATTCTTTCCGGGTTCTCCATTTGTAGTGGAAAGCATCATTACCGTTGCGGAAAACGTTCCGATTACTGATTTGAATGTGGCCGTGGAACTTGAGCATCCGTATTCCGACGCCATCCAGATAGACCTTATGTCTCCGTCGGGAAGTGAAGGGACGTTGCACTTTTACTCGAATCGGGCGTTTGCGGGAGGTTGGGAGCGGGTGGCGCATGCGGAAACCGATGGCGGCAGCCAGGGTATTCGGCTTATCCTTACTCCGGACGTGACCGGCGCGCATCTGCTCGAAGCGCGAACGGTACTGGCGTATGATTCGGCGTCGTACATGCTCAATTACCGGCTCATGACCGAGCCGGTGCTCACGGTTGATCCCAGTTCGTTGACGATGCCCGCGGCCGGCGGGTCCGCCTTTTTCGCGGTTTCCGCGACGGAAGGGGAAACCGGTCTGTCGTGGGATGCTGCCGTGACGCTTGGGGCGAGTTGGTTGGCGGTTGCGCCGAGCCCGAAAGGCGTGGGATCGGGCTTTGTCTTGTTGAATGCGCAGGCCAATGCGACTCTGTTCCCGCGGACTGGCGTAGTTCAAGTCGAGGCAAGTGATCCCGGCGTGTCCGGGAGTCCCGCTGAGGTGACGGTTACGCAGGACCCGGGCTCCGATGAATGGGACCCGGATGACGACTACGGCAGCGGCAGCGCACGACTTTTGCCGGGTACCACGCCGCAGACGCACGGGCCGCACACATTATCCATCACGGATTTTGCCGACGGGTTCCAGGTGCGGCTTACGCAGGGGGTAAGTTACAACTTCAGTTCGATTAACACTTTTGGCAACACTTATGCCGAGCTTCGCACGGAGTCATATGCACTCCGGGCCGCCGATGACGATTCGGGCGAGGGGCTAGGCTTCAACCTCAATTACACCCCCACCGAAACGGCGTATTACTACCTTTACGTCCGAGCCTACGGTTCGGCCGGATACACGCTGCGTTACAGCACGCTCGGACAAGCCTCGCAGGTGCGGGAAGTGTACGTCAATAACTTGACCGGCAACGATCAGACGGGCTTGGGCACGTTCGAATCCCCATGGCGTACGATTCAGCACGCGATGGACACGGCCGGCCCGGCCGCCTCGGCGCAATACCCGCTGACCATCCGAGTGGCGGATGGAACGTACACCGGCAAGATCGTGTTCCGGCCTTACGTGCGGGTGGCGGGCGAAGGCGCGGATACGATCATTCAGTATTATGACTCGAAAGATGCGGAGCACGTAGTGATCGAAGCCGCCGAAGATACGGTCCTGGAGAATTGCTCGGTCACCGTTCCGGCCACGGTCCTGGAAGATGTGGCGCTCATTCAAGTGGTGGACGAGACGATGCGGATTTCGAACGTGGTGCTGAACGGACGCGACTCGCCGGATTCGATTGGCGCGTTTATTACCGGCGCGAATTCTTCGGCCTCTTCGATCGAGAATTGCGTCATTCGGCATCTGCAATACGGCATTTGGGCCGCCGATTCCGGTGTGAACATCCGTCAGAACCGCTTCGAGTGGATCATCCTGGTCGGCGTATACGTAGACCGGCCCGCCGGCGGTAAGGCGGCCGCGACGCCGATCTTGGGTGACGTGGCGCTGGAAGATACTTCCGGGCTCAACATCTTCGACCCCATCACGGTGAACGGAGATTGCGTCATCAATCAGAGCGACACGCTGACCAAGGCGGAACAGAACGATTGGGGCGTGTACACGGAAGAGGAAATTCAGGCCAAGGTGAGCCCGAATGTGGACTTCAATCCCTGGATTGGCAAGAGCATCTTGCCCGGAACCGTCCTGGCGGAGATGGTGCGCGGCGACACGACGCAGCGCGTTTCGAGTAATTGGGCCCCGCGGGTCGCCATTGACACGCTCGTGTTCAGCTACGACAACATCAGTAGTCTCTTCCAACTGACGAATTTGCCCGCCGGGAGCTACACGGTTTCCGGTATCGCCGATGACTATCCGCCTTACAGCCAGTACGTGAACGTGGCGTCCCACGGCGTGTCGTTCGTGACCCTGCGCATGTACGGCGGCGACCTCCGGATAACGATCACGCCCGCCGCGGCGGCGACCGCCGGGGCGCAATGGCGCGTAGACGGCGGCGATTGGCGGGACAGCGGTTACACGGAACAGGACCTCAATTTTGCCACGCACACGGTCGAATACAAAGAGATATCCGGATGGGCCACACCCGCCTCCGTGGAAGTGACTGTTTCGGCGACCCAACTGACCGAAATCAGCGGCGTCTACGGCGGCTCGAACGCGGCCGACATAGACGGCGGCGGCGTGACCGCGACCGACGTCCAACTGGTGATCAACGCCGCGCTCGGCCTTGATATCGGCGGCTTGGACGCCGACGTCAACAACGACAACATCGTGAACGCCACGGACATACAACTCGTGATCAACGCCGCGCTGGGGCTTTAGTCTTCGATGCGAACATCGTTGATGGCAAAACAACAGTAGGGGTACCGATATGGCATACAAATACCGCGTTACGTTGTGGTCGGGTGGGAAACCCGCATTGGTGTTTTACGTTGAAAATGGTCCCGAAGTTGGCCACGGATGCTGCCAGTTCAAAACCGAGGACGGGAACTTGGTGCGCTTGATGGGGAACGTTTCGGTCGAGGAAGGCAAGTTCGAAGAACGCCCAATCAGCATGGGCCGCGGACATGGGGCATGAGAGAGTGCAGAATGGGCTCCCTTTTGATTGCCCCTGTGGACCGGGGCAAGAAGGACAAAGGACAAATGCGGACTGCGGAATGGGTTATGACCGATGGCGATGGTCACCGGAGATAGCGGCTCGGCAAACTTCGGATTCCAGGTGCTCAGTACCACTTCGGCCGTTGGAAATAGGTCGCCAGACAATCAGTCAATCTGTTGCTCCTTCTTGTCGAAGTCCACTGTCACCCGCGTGCCGTCGCCGAAGGTGGTGCGTTGGCGGCGGTAGGTTTCATCCAGGAATTCGTGGTTGACCATTTCTTCGAGGTTGCAGCGTTCCGCTAGCGCGAGTGCTTCCTTAACGTGGGCAATCTGCTCTTCGCTGGCGCCCGGCGACAGATAGGGCAGTCCGGCATTCAGCAGGCAGTGCAGCCGACCCGCGTCACCGTCGGGGACGCCCCAACCGCCGCCTTCGCCCATGCTCCAGGGCAAGAGTATGGAGTCGTGATACACCAGATTGAACAGCGGGATGGGGATGCCGATGGCTTTTCCGCCGCCGGGATTCGGGTCCAGAAAATAGGGACCGTGATGAACCAGGTCCAATGATGGGATGAGATAGTCCGCGGGCTCTTCCGAACTCACGACGTAGCCTCGGGCCCGCAGCAGATTAAAGCATTCGCGACGGTGTTGCGCGCATTCGGTGCGCGTCATGGGATGCGCTTTCTGCGCGCTTTCTTCGAGGGGTACCACGGCGAACACGTCGAGATATGCGCCTTTCACCTTGATGTCGTGCTCGGCGAACAGGTCGTGATTGCGCCGCACATAGCCGGGTGAAAACCACGGGCTGAGGATCGTCTGTGGTCCCCCGCACCAAGTGGAATGTTCTTCGCGGGTGCCGTCCATGCGTGTCAGGGTCAATCGGTCGTCAAACGAGACAGCGTTGAAATAAAAGTCCCGATACTGATCATGAACTGCGAACAAGTAGCCTAATTCATCGCAGGTATCCGCGAACCGCCGAAGCCCTTCCCAGCCACCCTGCTCTTCGCCCACCGGCATCACGTCGGGATGTCCGTTGTCGTAGCCGTAGAAGCCCCAACCGTCAAGATGTACGTAGGCGTCGCCGATGCCTTTCGCTTTCAAGTCACGCAATTGCGCGGCAATCTCGTCGAAAGTCACGAGGGAATGGTTGGCTTCGATACGATCCTTGTTGAACAGGCTTGCTTCTTTCACGAAATGATAGAGGGCCCCAACATGAATCACGGGCCGCCCCACCACTTCCTTGAGATTCGGCGTTCGCGCCAGTTTCTCGCGCAACGACACGAAGCGGCCGGTTTCCTGAACATAGCGACGGTAGCGTTTAGCCATGGCTACATAGGTGGCGGCGTCATCGAATACATATCGGACCGAACGGGCGTAGCGTAGCTTGCCGAGACTGGCATACCAGCGCGGCTGGATGCGGGTCGGGCCGCCCGGCTTATGATCATAGGCGGCGCCAGCGTCGTCGCTAGTCTCGAGTATGGTCTGCACACCGTGTCCGTCGTGAATCTGTCCCCACCACGGCATATACAGCGAGCGCGAGTTGCAGAGGTCTTTGTGGTGAATTTCCTGCGGCCAATTGCCAGGCACCAGCATACCCTGCATGAGAGGAATTACCGAGAAATCGTCTGCGGCGTTGCCCATCGTGACTGGCTTGGGCCAGTAGATAGCTTCTAATTCAGTCGCGGCCTCCGACGGCGCTACGACTTCGAATACGACTTCGTTGCCAACCAGATTTATGCAGAGGCTGAGTTGCAGTTCGGGCGCATCTGGGAATTCCGTCAACGAAAGGATCATTCCCTTGCTGTAGCCGGTGTCGAACGGCTCGGCCTCGCGCTTCTGCGCCGACAGGAAACTCAGTGATTTACCTTTAAGCTCGACATCATCTTCGTTGCAAGGCTCGAATTGCCATTGAGCGGACTTCGTGCGCACGGTTATGGACAGGTCAGCCTTCGCGATCGAGAGTTCAATATGCGGATTGGTCAGCGCCCACGCGTCGGTAGAATCTCCATGCGTACCCTCAACGCGCCGCGGACGCTGGGCCGAATGGTCCCACAGCCACATGCGGACCGCGTCAATCTTGAAGTATAGTTCATTGAACTGCTCGACGGAATTCACGCCGGACTCGACGGCCTTCCGTAACTCGCTGAGCCGTTCCTGCTTTTGTGCTTCCAAATCCGCGGGCACGGATATGGCCGCGAGCCGTTCCACGTGTTTCTGCAGCACGGCCAAGCGCCCTGCAAGCTCTTCACTCGCCGCGAACTGCGCCATCAGTATTAATCCAGCGATCATGTTTCCCTCCTGTTTGGCTCACCGTTTCTCGGCGCCTATGTGTCTCTGCGTGGTTCCGAAAGTTTTCGAGTGGATATTGCTCACGCGGTGGCGCAGAGAGAATAACTCCCTCAACGTGTTCCGGCATCCCGAGCAATTCGGATTGTCAAGGACAAAAGAGACTACATTCGCGCAAGAAAGTCAAGGGGTGCATCAAAAGCGTGAATCAGGTATCATAGGATAGTGGGCGAAGGGGCGGCGACAAAACGCCCGGAATG
This sequence comes from Candidatus Hydrogenedentota bacterium, assembly GCA_016209895.1. Taxonomy (GTDB): domain Bacteria; phylum Hydrogenedentota; class Hydrogenedentia; order Hydrogenedentales; family SLHB01; genus JACQVH01. Next base: position 8,527 of record JACQVH010000128.1, read on the forward strand.
ATGCGCTGCACAATTGGTGTTGAGCGTCTGATACCGGAATTTGATGAATCGTGACGGACCAAACAGTAGGTTCCATGGAAGAGATTACCGAAGAAATCGAAATTGTGAACTCCCTCGGGTTGCACGCCCGGCCGGCGGCAACGTTGGTTCAGACCGTTTTGAAATTTCAGAGCGACGTCCACATCTCGAGGAACAGCCACCGGGTGAACGCAAAGAGCATCATGGGCGTGCTCACGTTGGCGGCGGCGCAAGGTAGCAAATTGGTAATCACCTGCAAAGGCTCCGACGCGCGGGAAGCTATGGCGGCGGTGCGCGCATTGATCCAATCGGGCTTCGGGGAGCACTAGTGGAAATCGCGCTCAAAGGCATCGGCGTTTCGCCCGGCATCGCCATTGGTCCTGCGCTTCCCTTCCGTGTACACAGTCTCGACGTGCCTAAGTACCCGGTCCGGGATCGCTCCGCCGAATTGGAGCGGTTCAATCGGGCCCGGGACGAGGTGCGGCAGGATTTGCAACGCCTTCACCAGCAGACCGCGTCCAAGATTGGCGATGAACACGCGGATATTTTCAAGAGCCACCTGATGATCGTAGACGACATCAAGCTGCGCGAGGACGTTGAGTCTCGGCTCGAAACCGAATCGTACAACGTGGAGTACCTCCTGGACGATATCATCACCCAACATACCAAGATGATGGAGTCCGTGGATGACTCGCGTTTCCGCGAACGCGCGATGGATTTTGTGGACGTCGGCACAAGTATCCTTAGCAAGCTCCTGAATACGGATCTGCGGAGCCTCGAGCACCTGGAACGGCCGTCTATCGTCATTGCTCACGATCTCGCCCCTTCCGACACTGCGAAAATGGACGTGGAACATGCCCTCGGACTGGCCACCGACGCCAGTGGTCCGACCTCGCATACGGCCATTTTGGCTCGGGCCCTCGAAATCCCCGCGGTCGTGGGTCTGAAGCACGTCGGCGCGCACGCGCTTCCGGGCGATACCGTGATCGTGGATGGCAACGAAGGGTACGTCTATATTCGACCCAACGCGGAGACGGTCGCGCGGTTTCGCGAAGAGAAGAGGCGTCTCGAGGAAGAGAGCCGCGCGCTGCTGCTGGTCGAGCACGACCGACCTAGCGCGACCCTGGACGGGCATCCCGTGCCGCTGCTCGCCAATATTGAGTTGCCGCTCGAAATCTCGCACGGCGTCAAAGTCAAGGCGCAAGGCGTAGGACTGTATCGAACCGAGTATTTGTTTCTCAACCACACGTCCTTGCCCACGGAGGAGGAACAATTCCGCGCCTATGCGCAAGTCGCGGAAGCGATGCGGCCGGCGCCGGTGGTGATCCGAACCCTGGACTTGGGAGGCGACAAACTGGTGGCGCATTTGCGGTTGGACGAGGAAACCAATCCCCAGTTGGGTTGGCGGGCAATTCGATTCTGTCTGGAACGGCCGGATATCTTTAAGGCCCAACTCCGCGCGATATTTCGGGCCAGCGTGCACGGAAACGTACAAATCATGTTCCCGTTGATCAGCGGATTGGACGAATTGCGCCAGGTCAAGAACGTGGTTAAGGAAGTCTGCGAAGATCTGGTGCGTCGGGGCGTCTCCTTTGATAAGAACGTCAAACTGGGCTCGATGATCGAAGTTCCCTCGGCGGTGTCCTTGGCGGACGTTCTCGCCAAAGAGTGTGATTTTTTCAGTATTGGAACCAACGATCTGATTCAATATTCGCTGGCCGTGGACCGCGGGAATGAAAAGATTGCGCACATGTATCAACCGGGACACCCGGCCGTGCTGCGCATGATCCAGTTAACCGTGCGGGCGGCAAAGGCCGCCCGCATACCTTGCGGCATTTGCGGCGAGATGGCCGGAATGCCGATGTTCACGGAATTACTGCTGGGTCTCGGCGTGGATTCCCTGAGCATGTCCGCCGTTGCGATACCGTTGGTGCGCGCGGAAGTGAGCGGCACGCGTTTAACCGAAGCCAAACGGCTGGCGCGCCGCGCCCTGAAATTAAGTACCGTATCCGAAGTCACGGCGTTCTTGTCCAAGCGCTATAAAGAGCGGCGGGCGCTGGCACGCTATCTGGGCCAAAGCGGAACCGCGCGGCCCGCCGGGAACCATCGCCCGTCTCCGGTTAAACCGAGAAAAACTCCCAGGAAATAGGCTGTGGCCGTTACGCGCGTCTCGATTATCGGTTCGACGGGCTCCATCGGGCGAAGCGCCCTCGAAGTCATCCGCCATTATCCCGAACGCTTCCGAGTGGTCGGCTTGGCGGCGAATTCCAACATCGAATTATTAGCCGAACAAATGGCTTTGTTCCGACCGCAATGTGTCGCGGTCGCTGACGAGGCCGGCGGCCGGCGCCTTTCGGAATTGAATCGCGGCTTGAGCGTGTTGCTCGGTCCCGCCGGTGTGGAAGAAATGGCGGCGCATCCGGTGGATTTGGTTCTTTGCGCCATCGTTGGCGCGGCCGGGCTACGACCGGTGCTGCGGGCCATCGAGGCGGGGAATCGGATTGCCTTGGCGAACAAGGAGCCGCTGGTCATGGCCGGCCAACTTATCATGCAGCGCGCCAAGGATCGGGGCGTCACGGTCTTGCCGGTGGACAGCGAACACAACGCCATTTTTCAATGCCTGCAAGGTCACAAGCTCTCGGACGTTCATTGTATCCATCTCACCGCTTCGGGCGGACCGTTTTATGGACGCTCGCGCGAAAACCTCCGCGACGTGACCCCCGATGAGGCGGCGCGGCATCCGCGGTGGGACATGGGCACCAAGGTCAGCGTGGACTCCGCGACGCTCATGAACAAGGGATTAGAAGTAATCGAAGCGATGTGGTTGTTCGGCTTGCCGGCCGACAAGATTCGGGTCATTATCCATCCCCAGAGTATCGTGCACAGTATGGTCGAATTTTCGGACGGGAGTATCCTCGCGCATTTGGGTCCCACCGATATGAAGTTTCCCATCTTATTTGCACTGAGCTGGCCCGAACGGTTAGAGTCTCCTATGAGCCGGCTGGACCTGACGAAGGTTCGAAACCTTTCGTTTGCCGCCCCGGATTTTACGGAGTTCCCGTGCTTGGAATACGCCGTCGAGGCCGCGAAGATCGGCGGAACGGCGCCCGCTATATTGAATGCGGCAAACGAAACGGCGGTGGAGGCCTTCTGCCAACGACGGATTCCATTCTTGAAGATTTGTGAAGTGGTGCGCGCGGTCCTGGACCGGTCTTCGATTCGGATGGAGACGGACCTCGATACCGTGTTGGCGGCCGACACCGAAAGTCGCCGAACCGCCGCCGAAGTGATTCATCGCTGGGATTCAATTAAGTATGCTTTTGTTTGACATTGCGATTTTTCTGGTGGTGCTGGGTGTGCTCGTTTTTTTCCACGAGATGGGCCACTTTCTCGCGGCCAAAGCTTGCGGAATTTACTGCGACCGCTTCAGTCTCGGGATGCCGCCGCGCGTGTGGGGATTCCGATGGGGCGATACCGACTATTGCATCGGCGCGTTACCCATCGGGGGTTATGTCAAGATGGCTGGTCAGGAGGATGCGCCCAAGTCGGTCGAGGAGCGCGAAAAAGAATACGGCCACGTCCCGCCGGACCGCTGGTTTAACAATAAGCCGGTCTGGCAGCGAATCATTGTGATCGTCGCGGGCCCTCTGATGAATCTCGTGCTCGGCTGCCTCTTGTATGGGCTGGTGGCGACGGTCGGCGCGGAAGTACCCGAAGGCGAAGTGGACAACCGCATCGGCGAAGTACTACCGGATTCACCGGCGGCGATGGCCCCGCTCTATCGTGTGCTTCCCGGTCAATACGAAGTTGACTACGCCAGCGTTCCACCGGACGCCGTCGGCTGGCAAACCGGGGACCGGATATTGAGCATCAATCGCGACCGAGTTCGTAGCGTCGTATACGACGTTCGGTTCGACGCCATGCTTGGGGCCGGAAAAGTGCTGGAAGTCGAGATCGAACGCGTCGCATCGGACGGTTCCGTGACGCGGTATCTCTCCCCGGTGCAGCCGAAGGAGCTCGGCGGCGAGCCGTACGCCAAGTTTGGGGTGGGCCCGTTCCAAACGGCGCTGGTGGACGATGTGATTGAGGATACACCGGCACGAGCCGCGGGGCTTCGATCCGGCGATGTGATTGTCCGGGCGAATGGTAATTGGGTAGATGCACCGACCTTGAGTCAAATGGTCGAAAAGTTGAATGCCGATGAGAGGTTGGAGATCGAGGTCGTGCGCGCGGGCCAAACCTTGAAGTTCGAGCTACAACCGAAGCGCGTCGGACGTTTCCGCGAGGTTATTTTCCAACCGACACTCGCGACCCGGGATGACAAGGAATTGGCCGCCCAGCCCGTCGTGGCCTCGATTACGGACAAATTGAAGGAAGCCACGGGATTGCAGCGCAAAGACGTAATACTCGAGGTAAATGGTCGCCCGGCGACCGTCGCCGAACTACGCGCGGCGGAACAACAGCGCGTCGGCGAGAAAGTAACGCTCAAAATCCGGCGACCTGCCATCCTGTTTGGGCTCTTGCAGCGCGCCGACGTCAAGACGGTCCATCTGGAGGCGACACCGGTGGGGCAGATCGGCGTTCAATGGGGATTGAAGAAGGTCTTTCATCAGGTGCCGCTCCAAGATGCCGCGCCGGAAGCGTTCCAAAGCGGCTACAACGCGCTCGAACTCACGGTGAAATCGTTGGCCATGCTGGTTACCGGTACCGTGAAGCCCAAAGAACTTGGCGGACCGCTCATGATTTACTCCGCCACCACGGGCGCGGCGAAAATGGGTCTGTCCTACCTGATGAAATTGACGGCGTTTATCAGCGTCAATCTTTGCGTATTTAACCTGCTGCCGCTGCCGGTACTCGACGGCGGATTGTTGGTCTTGCTGATCATCGAGGGCATCCGGCGCAAGCCGATGGACGTGCGGATTCTCGAACGCATTCAACAAATAGGTCTGGTATTTATCATTGGACTGATCTTGTTCGTGACGTATAACGACTTATTTCGGATGGTCTCCAACGTGCTGCCTTAACGGGCCGGTTGCGTTGGACGCGACCGAGGGGTCAGGTCAGAGGGGAGGATTGCCCGAGGGAGTGCGGTACGCGCGCAATCCCGCCAGAGTGAGTTTGGCTGGGCGTGTGCAATCCATAGGAAGGAGCTTCGATATCAATCATGGGCGGTATCACTTGTAAGTTCGGCGGCACCTCGCTGGCGGATGCCGAATGTATACGGTACGTCGAGAAGATAATCCGCGCCAATTCGGAGCGGCGCTTTATCGTTCCGTCTGCGCCCGGGAAACGAACGCCGGATGACAAGAAGATCACGGACCTGCTGTACGCGTGGCACAGTCTGGCCCGCCAGGGGTTGGATTACTCCCAGCCGGCCGAGATTATTGCGAGCCGTTTCGAGGAACTCGCACGCGAACTCGGGGTGAAGTTCGATGTCCGCGCCTGCTTGGAGGAAATTGGGAAGGATGGTCTCGATCATCAGGAAGCGGATTACATGGCGTCGCGGGGCGAGTATCTGAACGGACGATTGTTGGCCGAATATCTAAATGCCCCCTTCGTTGACCCGGCGGAGTACGTCAAGTTTGACGAAGAAGGCAACCTCGATCCGACCACCTACGACCTCTTGGGCGCACAATTGAAAGGTCCCGGCATGTATGTGGTGCCCGGTTTTTACGGTTCGCTGCCCAGCGGACGAATCAAGACTTTTTCACGCGGCGGCACCGATGTGACC
>JACQVH010000122.1 GCA_016209895.1 Candidatus Hydrogenedentota bacterium
CACACAGACTATATAGAGTGTTTCTATACGGTGTGGCCGAAATTGGGAGCCGACGTGCCAGCGAGCGCAGAAACCCTATGCGGCATGGGCGAAATCGCAACTCCCGGCGCGAATTGGCAAGTGGGAATTCTCACGGATCAGCCAGAGGACGCCGGAACTGCACTCGCTGCGTTGCAGGAAGGCAACTCTCGAATGACCTCACTGCGACTTCGCAAGGACGGGCCCTCCACCCTTAGAGTTAATCTTTATCTCGTCGAAGGAACATCCGACGAACTTGCGTACCGATTTCAGCGAGACCGTGCTCGGTGGAAAACCAGTAACGCCGCGCCGCCTTTCGGTGCAACGCGTACCGAGGTATATGGAATGCGGGCTCTATTGCCGAACTTTCATGAGTCGCGTGTCGAGCGGATGCATTTCTCCCTGGCATGGCCCGCAGCGGACCTGACGTTCGAACAGTGGCGGACTAAGGCGCGCGCCCGATATCTCGATTGCTTGCTTGCACCGCCGCCTCACGCTGCGTTTTCTCCGCAAGTAATCGGCGAAGAAGACCGAGGGGGCTATGTGGCGCGCAAAGTGGCACTGAACATCAGTGCGGACAATCGCATCATGACCTATCTGTTGCTCCCGAAAGGCGAGGGTCCGTTTCCAGCGATGATCGCGTTGCATGATCACGGCGCGCATTTTTCGATCGGCAAGGAAAAGGTCGTTCGGCCCTTCGCAGAGTCCGCCGAACGCCTAACCGACGCTCAGGCGTGGGTGGACAAGTATTACGGGGGGCGATATATCGGCGATGAACTGGCGAAGCGCGGTTACGTGGTCTTCGCGACGGATGCGATGTTCTGGGGCGACCGCGGCCGGCAGGAAGGGGTCGAGTACGCGGAACAGCAGGCCCTTGCCGCGAACATGATCCAACTCGGCATGTCCTGGGCAGGTACGATCGTGTGGGACGATATGCGCAGCGCGGAATTCGTCCAGGGTTTAGCGGAGGTGGACCCCGCGCGGGTCGGGTGTATGGGGTTATCCATGGGCGCACACCGGGCGTGGAGTCTGGCCGCCGCGACCGACATCATCAAAGCCGGTGCCGCCATTTGTTGGATGGGTGATACGCCCACTCTGATGAGCGAAGGCAATAACCAGACCCGCGGGCAATCGGCATTCAGCATGATTCATCCCGGATTGCGCAATCATTTGGACTATCCGGATGTGGCGTCTATTGCGTGCCCTAAACCGATGCTCTTCTTTAACGGGACGGAGGATGGGCTATTCCCCGTGCCGGGAGTCGAGGCGGCGTACCAAAAGATGCGCCGCGTCTGGCGCGACGGAGGTGTTGAAGACCGGCTGGTCACTAAACTCTGGCCGGTCCCGCACGAGTTCAATGCTGCGATGCAAGACGAGGCCTTCGCCTGGCTGGACCAACAGTTTATGCCCTGACGGGCACACTACGAACTGCGTCCGTGGCGGAAGCCTCGTTCGTAGTGACGCCGTCAGGCGTTTTCCGCGGAATCCGGCGCTAGCGATTTTCGTCATCGGTGAGGGAAGGCTTCAGCGTCACGCGATCTTGCGCGGCGCCCCACTGATCACTAGAATTGCGTCGTCGTGGGAGCGGGAATTGGGACGATGAACACTCAGACACATGCGAAACAGGAACGTATCGTCGAGGCCGTGCGGCACGGCCTCGAGGGCGTAGGCGCCGTCGAATTCCTGCGGCAGAGCGGCTACGCCATGACCATTTCCGGGCTAGCACGCCACTTGCGGGCCATGGGAGGGCGGGGCCGCGTCCAGGAGTTGGTCAATATCGGCAAATCCAACGTGGAGATACTCGAAACGTGCTTTCCTGAGACGGACTTTTCCCAGCTTGAGCGCGAGCCCGAACAAGCGGAGTTGTTCGTGGACGCACTTTCTCACCAGGAATCTCATCCTTTCCCGGGTTCGGACACACCGCTCTACGATACCGTAAAGCTCTCTTTTCGGGCGCCGGCCGATCTCTACGAGGCGTTGAGGCTTGCCGCCCGAGCGGAAGGCAAGACGCAGAATCAACTCATCACTGAAATTCTGACGTCGGCCTTGTCTCGAATGCCGGTCTCGGTGAAGGCCGAGAGTTGAGCCACGACAGGGCGTGATCAAACTACCCCGCGGCTTGTCACATTCCCAAGGCGTTTCTCCGTTATTCTTACGGAACGACGTCCTCTTCACCGGAATGCCTCGAAGTTTTCCGACGTTTACTCAATAATATGTTCGACAATTTAAAGCGCGTCGGCACGCGCTCGGTCAAGACTGCCGTTCGGGAATTGGGTGATGATTGGTTGCGCAGAATCATGTTTGACAGCCTTATTCGAAGAATTGTTGAGAAGAGTCGCCAGGAACGCTCGGCAAAGGAAAAACTCCTGGGTCTCGTCGCGGATGAGGCGTTTTTCCTCATCCTGGTGCCCTGGCTGCTGATTCTGCCGGCAGCCCTTCTCACGAGATGGATTCCGGGAATAATTCCCCGCAACGCCGAGGCGGGGTTGGGCGTCCTTACGACCTTCGCCGGACTCAGTTACTCGTTATGGGCCGTGGGATGCCAGTGGCGGCTGGGACATGGGACGCCGTCTTTGCAGGCGCCGACGGAACAACTCGTCGTTTCGGGTCCGTACCGGAATTCACGGAATCCCATTCAGTTCGGCGCGTTGCTGTACGTGTTGGGTTTGGGTACGTTAAGCTTCTCGCTGGCCACGGGGATCGTTGCCGCTATCGTGGGTCTAATCGTTGGGATAGCATACATAAAAGGTATCGAAGAAAAGGAGTTAGCCGTGCGTTTTGGAGCGGCATACGAAACCTACCGCAAGCAGACTCCATTCCTGGTCCCGTGGCGATGCCGAGTCGAAGCTTGCCGAGGGACGCCGTCCGGGGCGCGCAAGGAACGGATGAATAAGACGTCTACTTCCGGCGTCTAGCTTCATATTCTCGAATGAACACCGGCATTCATAGCGAGTTGGACGAGAGTCCCGATTCCCTACCTACCGAGGGTCGGGTTCTGCTTCGCGCGGCGTACGTGTACGACGCGGTCCAGCCATTTGTCACGCTCGGCCAAGAAGCACGCATGAATTGCTGGCTTGCCGACCAGTTGCCCTTGACGGACGGGATGCGGGCGCTGGACGTGGGCTGCGGTACCGGACTTCTTACCGTCGCGATCGCGGAACGCCATCTGCAATGTCAGGTCGAAGGTATAGACGCTTCGAAGCCCATGATCCGTGTCGCACGAAAGAAGCGAACGCGGTCCAACTGCATCTTTCGTCAGGCCTTGGCCGAGGAGTTACCTTATCCCGATCAACACTTCGACATCGTGACTTCCGCACTGTTTTTCCACCACGTGAATCGCGGGCTGAAGAGACGCTGTCTCCTCGAGATTCATCGGGTGCTCAAGCCCGGCGGGCGCTTAGTGATTGCGGACATGGACCGGCCCTACACGCTGCTGGGCACGTTGCTTTCATACGGCGCCTGGATACTGTTTCGCCAGCCGGAAATCAAAGAGAATATGGATGGCGTACTTCGCGTCGAGGTATCCGGGGCAGGTTTTGGTACTATCCAAGATTTGGGGCGGTTTTCCGGCTATATCCGCGTATTCGCGGCCGAGAGGCTCCAATGAACGAGCAACTGGGCGAACTCTTGTGTAATTGCAAAGTTTGGTATTCGGCGTACGAAACTCAGCGCCTGACGCTGCTGGGTTTTTATGATCTGTGCGCTGGGTTGTTAGACCAGGCTTGTGCGCTCCGGCCGTTGGACGAAGAAGTCCTGTCCATGGAGCGCAACCTGTTCTCGACCGTGTTCATCATGGCGACCGCCGCTCTGGGGTTACCGGCCGCACGATTGCGGTTCTACGCTATGGTGAATCAATGCCTCCGGACTCTCGTGACGGGTTGCGATAATATTTTGGACGATGAGTATAAGGAAGTAATACCGCTGAGACTTGATGGAGATGGGCGCCGGTTCCGTTCCGTGTTGCAAATCATGACCGCGGACGCGGTCCTAGCGAAGGTGACTGGCGAGGAGTTAGCGGCCGGGCGGATGTCGGCGGCGGCCGCAAGTCGCGTTTCCCCGGCGGTGCTGGCGGCGCTCATACCCAGTGGCGTGCAGGAGCATGAGGAGGAGTCGCGTTCAGGGAACGACATTCCGACGCCGGAGACTATGCTGAAGCAGGTACACTTCCGAAAGACCGGCCTGCTGTTCGAGGCGCCGTTGAGGATCGTAGAGCGTGTGGGCGACGCGGCGCCAGAACGCGTGAACTGCGTGGCGAGCGCTCTGGCACGCTTAGGTACCGCTTGCCAGATTTTGGACGATCTCCAGGACGTCGGCGAGGACGTGGCGCGTCGTCGCTCGAATCTGGTCCTTTCCATCGCCTATCACGGCGGTCATTTTTCCGAAAGAAAAGCAGTGCGCGAACTTACGGACAACGCGAACGGCATTCAGAACGGCGCGGCGGAGATAGGTCAGTTACTGAGTCGGGCCTTATTTGAATGTCGGCGCATGGCCGGCAGACATTTCCAGGACGCGTACGAGGCCCTTTCGAATACGATACCCGGATTCGGACTCCGCGAGGCCGCCGGTTTGGGAGCGCTGATACAAAAGGCCATTATGCGGAACCGAAATGACTTGACGGTTTCTTTACCCGCATGATGTTCTGGCTTCGCTTCGCGCTGCGGTCATGTTTGCGGCGGCGTCGCAAAACTGCCGTAACCTTGCTCGGCATCGCGTTCGGAGTCGGGACGTTAATTGTTCTGGGGGCCATTATGGTGGGGGTCAACGATACCATGGTCGAAAACGCGGTCGCGCTCTCGGCCGGTCATGTCGTGGTGTCTCAGGATTCACTGGCGATGACCGATGCGAGCCGCGGGGCGCTCGCGTGGGCCGCCTACGGCGGTGGCGTCGCAGCGATCACGCATACCCTTCCCCGGTGCCGGTTCCCGGCCGTCGTAGAAAGCAATAAGAGCGCGCTTCCGTTCGAAATACGGCTGGTTAGTCCGAGCCTGGAGCGCGAAGTAACTCCCGTAGCGCGCTCCATTATCGCCGGCCAGTATCCGGAGCAGGACCGGGGATTCATCATCGGCAGTATGGCGGCGCACGACCTTGGCGTCGGCATCGGCGACGCCGTGGCCGTTTCTACCTCCGACAGCGACTATGAATTGGCGATTACCGGTATTTTCAGGACGGGCGTTGAAGTCCTGGATCGTTCGATAGGCTTTGCGCCGCTGGCAACAAGTGAGAACTTCATCGAGAGTCGGGCTTCCATGGAAGTGGCTTATTTCTGTCCGGCGGGCACCGACCTCGGCGAAGTGAAGAGATCGTTGGAGCGCCACGCTGATTCGGCCGAAACGTCGGTGATGACGTGGAGGGAAAAGTTGCCGGAAGTGGCGCAGTTGGTGGAACTGAATGAGTTTGCCATGCAGATCGTCACTCTGCTCGTCGTCGCCATTCTCGGTTTTGGCGTCGCCAATGTGCTTCTCGTTTCCGTGATGGATCGCTACCGCTATTACGCGATTCTCAAGGCCATTGGGGTCCGCCCGGTGGAGGTCGTGGTGACGGTAGTGGGGGAGGCGTTGTTGATGTGTCTTGGGGCCGGCATCGTAGGCACGTTCCTCGGCGCTGCGATCAGTATTATCGGCGGGCAGGTTGGTCTCGACCTCGGACGATACACGTCTTTCAATCCGCATTTCAGTGTCAACTCGATTATTCATCCACGGCTGACACCGACGATGACGTTCGGGCCTCAAATCCTGGCCCTGGTCGCGGCCACACTAGCGGCGCTGTGGCCCGCCACGGTTGCGGCGCGTAGGGCGGTGACTGCCGGTATGCGCGATCTGTGACGGACGAGCCGGCGATAAAAGTAAACGGCGTGAGCCGCCGGTTCGGGGTTGGGCACGCCGCCGTGAACGCGTTGACCGACATTTCTCTCACCGTGAATCCGGGAGATCGTGTAGCGATCACGGGACCAAGCGGTTCCGGCAAAACCACGCTGCTCAACTTGATTGGCGCCCTGGACCGGCCGTCCTCCGGTTCGGTGTGGGTGCATGGTCACGACGTGTCGGCGCTGTCGCAGCGAGACGCGTCGGCGTTCCGGCGCGAATATCTCGGGTTGGTTTTTCAGGACGATGCCCTGATTCCGGAACTGACGGTCTTCGAAAACGTAGAATTGCCGCTCGTGCTTATCCGTGAGCCGCTGAGGTCGCGCCAATCCCGCGTCCACGCCCTACTGGAGCAGTTGGGACTGCATGACCGGGCACACCACTTCCCGCCGACGTTATCCGGCGGCGAGAAACAGCGCGCAGCGGTGGCTCGCGCCGTAATACACCGCCCCAAGGTCCTCCTCGCCGACGAACCCAGCGCGAATCTCGACTCTCACGCCGCGGAGGCTGTGATGGAAGCGATTAGCCAATTGGCCGCGCAGAACAGCCTAACGGTGTTGGTAGCCACGCACGATCTGCGAATCGCGACCCACTTCACTACGCGCCTCGAGCTGAGGGATGGGTGTATTCAAGACGGCCGTTAGGCTCCAAAGCACACGCGCCAAGGCGTAGGGGACCGGTCTACAATCACCGGAACAAGCAGGGCGCCGTTAGCGCCTCGCCGTGGCGCGACGATGTGACCACCCACTTCGCTGGACACGACCCGTCGCCCGGCATCAGTCAGCACGAGGAAGCCAGACTCGCCAGCGGGCCGATGAATCTCACCAGACAGGGTTGACGAGCCGGGGTCCCACCGCACTTCCTGCAATTCGGCGCCACAGCTCTGATGGAAACTGGCGCCCAGTATCCAGGGATGCGCTCGCATTTTCCGAAGACACAGAAGTTTCACGCCGGGCCCGAAGAAGGCCAGATCGAGTGTCCCGGGTTCGTCGCCCACGACGAGGTCCTGGTAGTCACCCGGATGGGCGTAAGCGCTTGGATTCTCGCGCCGAGCCGGAACCGCGCCCAGGAACTGGCGGGACCAGAATTCGTAACCCCACACCGCTTCGGATGGCGACAGACCGAGCCTTGAAAGTGGGATGAGAAACCGGTCCAGTTCGGGCGTTGGAGCGGACTTGTCCGGGGCCGATACTCCGCTGTCATACGAAAACACTCCCACAAGTTCCCACGCGTCCCAATCGCGCTCGACATGCACGTGCCACACCGAGGCGGGTGGATGTTCTTTGCGCGGCGTGTCCGTGCCTTCTCCTTTGCAGGTCGCGACGTATTGGTAGCCCGCCTCGCCATAGACGGGATCGAAAAGGTCCACGGGTTTTGCCGTGATCTCGAGCGGCGGAAGTGTGGCCGTGAGGATGTCCCAACGTTCTTCCGAAAGGGTGGTCAAGGTGTCGGAGATATCAATCTGACCTCCCGCGAGAAAGGCGACGGTGGCGCGGACGCGGGCTTCTTCCACGGTTCCCGGCAGCCCCACACAAAGGCAAGAGGGCTGGAGGATGCCCCACCGCCGGTTCTTGAAGAGATGACAGGCCACACTTTGAAAATTGTCCCGATGGAAGTGCCAGTCCTGAAATCCGGTGTTACCGGTATCATTGCACGTGTATAGGAGCGGCCACTGGCCGGTGCCGGGCAATTCCGGCCCGCCGCAATTCAGAATCAGCGCACGCGGCAACGCCTTGCGGATGGTCTCCGCGCCCAGCCGGGCGGCTTCCGTACCCCCTCCGGCTACGATCTTTTGATCATAGCGATTCTTTGCCAAATCATGGAAAACACAACCAATGAAATCCGCCTTGAAGTACTTCACGCCTCGCTCGGCGAGACTGGAGACGCGTTCGCGCAGCCATTGGCGCGCGCCGGGATGCGTCAGGTCCAAGATATATACGTTGCCGTGAGGCGCCCAAAACCATGTCCAGTACGGCGCGGGCGCGCCGTTCGAGTCGCGAATGAGCCAATCCGGATGCTCGCGCACCAAGGGGTCAAATTCGCTGATGGTGAAGGGGGCCTTCCATACCCCCAGGTCGAGACCGAGTTTGTTTAATTCGCCGGACAGCCATTTGAGTCCATGTGAGAACTGCGCGTTTTCATCGAAGGTGCTGGGCAGTTGGTCTTTTTCCCAACCCAAGTCAGCCTCGATCACGGACAGACCCAGCGGCTTGAGCCGTTGCGCGGCGATACGTGCATTCTCGAGGAGCCGCTCTTCCGTTACGCCCAGTCGGTACGGATACCAGCTACACCACGACACCGGCGTCGTCGCGGGGATTTTCGGATCATGGCGCTGCTGCACAATCTCGGCATACGTTTCCAGCAGCCGCCATGGGTCCGGTCCGGCAAGGAATAACACGTACTCGAGGCGCACTTCCTCGCCCGCGTCAATTCTTAAATCGCTCCCGTCAAATCCCGTTCGCCATGACGTGATGCTGCCTTCCGGAGTTACCTCCATGCCGATACGTCCCAGCCAGCGCTCGGAAGTCTCGAAGCCGGTAACGAACGTCAAGCCCGTATTACGGTCGTAGACCACGGATACCAAGTCTGAGATGCGGGATTCCGCGCTTGGTGTGCCTGAAGGTTCCGCGGCTTTGGTCTCAGCCACATCCTTGGGAACGGTGACGAGAGGGACAACCTTGCCCCAATAATTCCCCTGGATCATGACCCGGACTTGGTCCGGACAGCGACCGAATGAGATCGGTGAAGCGCCGGGCCGCGTTTCGAGTAGCGCGACCCGGTTCAACGTTCTTGCATCGCGGCCAACGTTGCGCAGGGACGCCTCCATGCGTAGGGCTGTTTGGTGACCGCCCGCGCACTTCACTTCTACCGACTCGAACCGCAGCCTGAGGCGCATGTCGTGTTCGAAGCTATAATCGAGCTTTGCGGCGCGCGCAGCGGCGCTCGAGTCTGTACGGCACGATCTCACCGCAAGCTCTACGTCGTCAATCGTCAATGCCGGCGCTAAGCCATTGATGCTGAAGCCGTCCCATCCGGCACATTCGACGCGCAGCGTGCCCAATGCGGCGTCCTCAACATGAATCTGGACATCACCCGCGGTTGCCGTGGTTGTCGGTCGTTTTTCCGGCGTTTGTGGCGCACGCTCATGCTCATTACTCATATCACTCCCGACCAGTCCAATGACAATAGCTGTCAGAACTATCATGAATGTTCCCCGTGTACACCCCGGCTTGCGGTACTACGGTTGGTTCTTTGGGAGAAGCAGTCCGAAAGATCAGGGAAGAAGGGAATTCTCCACTTCTGCAAGCATTCCCCAATCTTTTTATGCCGCGTCGCCTCATTCCAAAAGACACTCAGTTGATTCCTGTTTACGATAAGGTCCTGGGCTTTGTATCCGCGATGATGGATATAGTAAATCTCCGTACCCGACTCGAGTTTCTTGCTGTCAACTTCGGCCAGGTCGGACAGGCCCTTGAATTTCCAGTGCACCGTCTTGCCCCGCGTGTTCGAATAATCGTGGTCCAGCGATTTCCCGAGTTTCAAAGCCTTGCGATAGGCGGACTCGATATCGCGGGCCTGGATGAGGTGCACACTCTCTTCGCATAAGGGATCATGCCGTGTTCGTTCGACTTTGGCTTCAGTGATCAATCTTGCGACGTACCATTTCATGGCGGATTTCCCCACGTTCATTGTTCTACGAGCAGGGCCGCATTACTCCGGGCCCGACAATTCTACGCGTTCGGCCTTGTCGCTGTTGCCGTGAAGTTCACGTAGACGTAGAACGGGTCGGCGTTGCGGACGGTGCCGAAATAGGCGGAGTAGGGCTTGAGACCAAAGTCGGTGAATTGATAGCTCCCGACGGCTTCTATCTCGAGGCGGCCGTCTTTCACCGTAACGTTCGTGGCGAAGGGATGCTCGACGGTCTTGCCGTGAACGGTCAGCGCGACGACGGCCTCATATTCAAACGACTTTTCGCCTTTCACGGTTTTCTTGGGAGTAATTTGCTTCAATTCGGCGGAGATGTCGGAGAATTTGTCTGCATCCAGTTGTTTGTCTCCCAACATATGCTTCCGAACCAAGGCGCGATTCGAGGCGGAGATTTTCGAGAAGGGTTCCGGCATCGCGCCGAGACTGTGCAGGGCCGGGTGCCAGCGCTGTTGCACTTCAGGGAGCGCGACCTGCAGCGCGTTTGCCGAGAAGCGCAGCTTGAATTGGGCCGACTCGACGAGTTCGCTTTCGAGAGATAACTCTGCTTCAAACTTGTCCGGAAAAACTAAGTGGTCGTGTGCGAACGTAGCCGCTGGGCCGGCGGGATGGGTGATGACGGCGAACACGGACTCCGAGGCCTGGACTTGATAGGAAACAGGCGCAGCCGCGCAGACACGGGATGCCAGAAGAAACGCGAAAAGCGATATACGCCGCGGGCGGGCGCCAAGCATCTTCGTCTGACGAATCAGAGCAGTCGGACATTCGGTCATGAGGATCAATCTCCATTTAAATAGGGACAGTCACCTATTATTTGAAGCAAATAATAGGTGACTGTCCCTATTTAAATTGTTGAATGTTGTACACACGGAATTGGCTCCCAATGCTTATGTGGCGACAGTTCGTGAGATGAAGCGGACTTCAACCTCTCTATTGAGAGCGATAGCTACGCGACGGAGCATGCTGAGCGAGTGGCCCTCGTAGTCGGCGTTTTCCAAACGTGAAATGACGGACGTGGTCGTTCCTACTTGGTCCGCGAGTTCCTTTTGGGTTAAACCGGCGCGAATGCGAAGGGCACAAAGCTTCCGTCCAATGGCTGCGTTTTGGCGTTCTTCCTTAAGGCTCGCCAGCCGCTCTGGGCGGCCTCGGAAGTACCGCCGGTGCAGAATGGTGAGCGCGTCGGACGTTTTCTTCGATGGCATGATATTATTCCTCCGCCGTATGACGTTTCGGCTCGGCCTCAAACCGTCTCTTCCTCCGTACCGCTAACTCAATGTCCCGAGCCGGTATCTCTTCCTTCTTTGTCAGCGCATGCACCAGCACAGCAGTGCCACGCCTATGAAGGAAGTACAGAATCCGGTAGTTGACCATTTGAAAATGGGTCCGAAGTTCGTATATCCCTTCGCGAAGATAATCCGCTTCCGGACGCCGAAGTTCGTGGCCAAGTTCTGCAAGTCGTTCGATACGGACCACACACTTGTCCAACGCTTTCTCGGGTAGGCCGTCCAGCCATTCGAGAACGGGCACGGCTCCATCTGCCTCGCGATAGAAGACCACATGGACGTTGGGCACATAACCATTATTTCGCAAAATTGCGAAAAAGTCAAGCCGGTCTTACCTTCCCGTCGCAATACTCAGGTCTACCATTTGGGTCATTATATTTTTGTAGAGGCCGGCTCTTCCCCTGATCGCGAATCAAGCTGAACCATCGGAGGTGGCGAGCAGGGGGAACAACTCCCCGTCCAGCGGTTTGCCGGCTTCGAAGCCTTGGCGGTCGGTGACGCAGTGGCCTTTGCCGTTGTAATTGGTGCCGTCGGGCATGTAGATGACGACCATGGCGCGGCGGGGCTGGTCGGTCCGATTGGAGGTGGCGTAGTGGAAGGTCATGCCGTTGTGGAACGTGCAGCTTCCGGCCTTTAGTTCACATTTGACGGCGCTTTGCATGGTCACGCGTTCGGCGCCGGGCAACTTGAAAATATCTTGCGGGTTGACCAAGTTGATTGGTTCGAGCCGGCCCAGCTTGTGCGAACCCGGAACGAACTGCATGCACCCGTTCCGCTCGTTCACGTCATCGAGCGCCATCCAGCAGGAGAGCGCGCCGGTCTCGACCATGGGCCAGTAGGGCAAGTCCTGGTGCCAAGGGGTCTCGCGGCTGTCGCCGGGCATCTTGACCAGGGCATGGTCATGCCAGAGGCGGATGCCATCCACCTTTGCGAGCCAGCGGGCGATGCTCGCCAGTTTCCGGTTTAGCGTGAACGCCCGGATGCCTTCGTCTACACGCCATAGGTTGACCATTTGCAGGAAGACTTTGCTGTAGACGGGGTCGTTGCTGTGCCGGTGCCGCCCATTCGAGATCAAGTCATCGAGGGCCGTCCGCGCGCCGTCGAGTTCCTCCGGAGTGAGCACGTTCTCGAGCTTGATATAGCCATTTTCCTGGTAGAAGTTGATTTGTTCTTCGCTCAGTGGGTATTCGCTCATCGCTGACGCCTTCCTCGCTTTACGAGTCGCAATGGGCCACGGGGCCGTTGTCCCAGACCGTGGGGAAATACTTGCCCTGTAGAATCTCGCCGGGCTTGACCTCGACCCGCTTGTCCATGAGGTGCGCCCCGTTGGGTTCGAAGCGTGTGTAACCGGGCATGTAATGCACGGCAATGGCGGGGCGGCCTCGGTCGGAGTTGTTGTTGGGACTGCCGTGCCAGGTTAGACAATGGTGAAACATGACTTGGCCCTTCTTGACCTCGCACGGCACGCGCTGGATTTTGATGCCATTCGGCAGAGCGTCCAGGTCTGGCGTCGGTTCGAAGGTGGCGTCGTCGGTGCCGATGGTGCCGCCCTTGTGGGGACCCCATTTGTGGCTTCCGGGCACCATCCACATGCAGCCGTTCTCGATGGTTGCATCGTCCAGAGCGGTCCATGCCGAGATCAGTTCCGCCGGCTGGATGATGGGCCAGTACGGGTGGTCCTGATGCCAATTGGTCGGGCCGCCGACCTTCGGGGGTTTGTATTGGACTTGGTCGTGCCACACGCGTAGGACGGGGTAGCCGATAAGTTGCGCGGTCAAGGCACAAATCTTCTCGTTGTAAACGTGCTTTCGGAAGAGGTCGTCCGCTTCCCAGATATTCACGATTTGGATGACTACCCGGTCCGCGCCGTCGCCCAGCAGGTTTCGATTCGCCTCGGCCGAACCTTGGGATTTTCCATGATGGACAGTGAACATGCGCTCGCGGAGCTCATCGGCTTCGGCGTCGGTATAGATCCTCGGCCCTACAATAAAGCCGTTCTCGCGAAAATCCTGCACCTGCGCCTCGGTCAACATGCTTGCCTCCTGTATTCCCGATAAACGCCCCGCGTACTCTGTAAATTAACGTAAAACGGGACGAAGGTATTTCTCAAAGCGTTGTTTCCCGGCGGCAGGTGGCCTGGCCGGGCCTATTTCTAACCACAAAGAACCCAGCGCGGCCAAAGGCCGCGATCAAATTTGTTTAACCACGAATCACACGAACCACACGAACGAACTCTCCGTGGCCAAGGCCGCGATTAGGATAAAACATCAACCACCAAGGCACCAAGGGCACCGAGAAATGCGAGTTACAACATGAAAGCATTTGAGAACGGGGTGCCATTCAAACCGCCAGGCGCTTTCTGAGATAGTGCAGTTCCCGACGATATAGACCGATTCAAAGCAATTGTGAATCGTGAACGGTGAAAAGTTAGGAACAATGGGGCATGGGGGGATACTCCCGATTATGGTCTTCAGTTTCCGGTTTTTGGTTCCCGGTTTCCAGTTTCCGGTCACTGGCCACTCGGCATTACTCACTGGTTCCATCAAAAGGTCTCCACGCGCACCCCAATGCGCACCGGGGGCTCGTACTATACCGTGTCGAGGTAATGGGCCAGGACGGCGCAGCGGTCGG
>JACQVH010000130.1 GCA_016209895.1 Candidatus Hydrogenedentota bacterium
AATTTGATCAGAAAATCCCCCGCGCCCCTAAACTCCCTACCCCAATACCCTTATCATCTCACTTAAAGCCCAACGGCGGAATCGCTGCCCTCCGGCATCAAAGTTCGCAATCGAGATTCGTAATCGAGCCTCGCGCCGGGAAACGATACGCAATGAACTCCGCACAGTCTCACACGTCCCTATTGTCGTCAATCGCCAACACACACTTCCTTGAGATTCTCGACCATAAAG
The DNA here is from genome assembly GCA_016209895.1 of Candidatus Hydrogenedentota bacterium. Lineage (GTDB taxonomy): Bacteria > Hydrogenedentota > Hydrogenedentia > Hydrogenedentales > SLHB01 > JACQVH01. Next base: position 232 of record JACQVH010000130.1, read on the forward strand.
GCGCGCGCTACCGGGCGCTGAGCCGACTCAGAAGCGTAAAATGGGACGGACGTAAATCGGGGGTGCGCGTGCACCCCCAATTCTTACAGCCTTGGCGCTACGTCCATGCGCCTATCGGACGAGATTCACCGCTTCCTGGAGGAGCGTGTCGGCGGTGGTGATGGTTCGGGCGTTGGCCTGGAATCCGCGTTGAGTGATGATGAGGTTGCTGAATTCCGTGCCGAGGTCCACATTTGAACCTTCGAGCACGCCGCCCGACACTTGGCCGCGGCCACCCGCGTTCGGAAATCCGATCTGGGCGTTTCCGGAAGCGGGGGTGTCGCGGAACAGGTTGCTGCCGAACCGGGCCAGTCCACCGACGTTGGCGAATATGGCCACCGCCACCTGTCCGATAACACGCGTCAAACCGTTCGTAAACACGCCGTTGATGAGTCCGTCGCGGCCGATGTTAAAACTCTCCAACACGCCGCGCGGGAATCCGTCTTGATTAGAAACGGCCACGTCGCTGTCGCTCGACAGCTGGGTGATCGCCGAAAAGTCGAGCGTGAAGGCGAACGGGTCTTCGGGCAACGCCACAATCGAGCCCAACTGGGCGTTGGTAATTGTGACGCCGGTGTCGCCGGTCTGGCTGCCCAGGGCGCCGCTGGCGTCGAAGGTTAGCGTTCCGCTGCCGACGGAGTTCGACACGTTGTCCACGTTCACGAACGTGGCGGCCCAACTCCACTCGTTGGTGGTGGCGGTTTTCGTAAACACGAGTTGGATATCTCGCGCCGTTCCGAGGGAATCGAAGGCGGTGATGTTTCGCTGGAGCGTAGTGCCGACCGCGGCGTCCGAGTCCAGGTTGCCAATCAGCGTCATGGTTTCGGTAGCCTGTACGATCGCGGTGCCGCCGACCGGAATGACGATGTTGGTTAACGGCGTGTTGGCGCTGATGTTTCCGGCGCGATCCGCGAGGAATCCCTGTACGCGCAGACCGGTCGCGGGATCAATCAACTCGCCGTTGGCGTTAAGCGCGAACGACCCGTCGCGCGTGAACGAAGTGCCGAGGCCGTCGCTCAGGACAAAGAAACCGGAGCCCTGAATGGCGAGGTCGGAGTTCACGCCGGTGGTAAATAGGGAGCCTTGATTGTGATTGACGTCAATGCTGCCCAGCCGCACACCCAGGCCGATCTGGGAAGGGTTGCTCCCGCCGGAACTCCCGACCGGTGCGCGCGCGCCTTCCAGGGTCTGAGAAAACAAGTCCTGGAAGAGCACGCGTGAACCGCGATAGCCTGTCGTGTTTACGTTGGCGATGTTGCTCGCGACGGCGTCGAGTCGCCGCTGATGCGTCAATAGACCGGTTACACCGGTGAAGATCGCAGTACCCATAACTTAGATTCTCCAATCCGTGACACCGCGTCAATCAGTCAGCGGTGTTTGGGCTTCCCGCGAAGGGTCCAGCCCGTTGGTTTCGTGGTTGCGCGTTGCCGCTCCGCCGAGAGGCGAAGCCACCAGCACCGCGCTGTCAATGTTGGTAAAGATGGTGTTTTCGAGTTCATCGCGGCCCACGGCCGTGATGACCGTTCGGTTCGGGATGTTGACCACCAGGGCCGCGCGCGGCAAGACCAGTAGCGTCTCTCGCGCGCCCTTGGCCGCGGCTTGATCCACCGCCGCTTGCACTTGCGCCTGCTCGGTCGGACTAAGACTCAGGCCGCGTGCTTCTAGACGGCGCAGCGCGTGCGCCGAGAACTTGACGCGTCCCGGTTCTTGAATTCGGTCGGCAAGCAGTTCCGCGAACCGAGTGTTCGGCGTTTTTGACTGGACCACACGCGGCGATAGGGTGCTGACGGCGCGTGCCGAGTCGAGTTGGATTCGATTGATCATGACGCCGTTTCCACTCCTATCACGCCGGAGAGCGACATCCGCCGGTCGCCGACGGTTAAGTACATCTCGCTTCCGGTCGTTTCGATCCGCTCGACGACGCCTTCAATGGGCTGCCCTGCAAGGTCCACGCCTTTCACTTCTCTTCCCAGCAAAGCTGCGGCGGAAATGAAATTGAGTTGATTGACGTGACCGCTCAGAGCGGTGAAACTCTCATTGAGGTTGGTCATTTGTTCGAGGGCGGAGAACTGAGCCAATTGCGCGATCATGTTCTCGTTACTCACCGGTTCCAACGGGTCTTGATACCGCATCTGGTTGACGAGTAATTCGAGGAACACGTCCTTGCCCAGTTCTTGCGACGGCAGGTCCGCAGAGGTGGTCTTCAGGGCCTTGTTCATTGTCGCGCCGGTGAGCATGCGTCCCAAGAGATTCGCGCGGGCCGTGGACAGGAGCTTCTGCGCGACGTCGGCGCGTTGGTGCGGCGTCACACTCAGCGTTCCTGCGTTGCCCGTGCGAATCCCCACTAAGGCATTCATATACATTTCCTTTCTGTCTTAGACAAACACATTGAGCCGGCCCTCATGCGGGGCCGCGAGGTAGCGAGTGACTTCAATCGGGTTCGCGACGCTGACCAGGGTTCCCGTTCTAAACCAAGGGAATCTTTCGGGCGGTCCGGTCCAGTCCTGGAACAGGTTGTGGCCGGGCGCTCCATGCGGCATCGCGCCGCCGGCGCCGACTACTACCGAACCGACGTTCATGCCGTTGCGGGTCAAGGTGTCGCGCAGGTGCGTGACCTGGCTCTCCAACATGTCCCGAACTACTGGGCTGGCCGAGGCCAACCGCACCTGGAGGATTTCCCCGGATGAGGAAATCTCGACTCGGAGTTCTCCGAGAGATTCGGGAACGAGTTGGATGCGCAACGTTTTTTCCGAACGCGATACGAAGTACTCGACGGCTCGAACCACGACGTCATTCAGCGCTGCTAACGTGGCACGTTCCGGCAGAGCATGTGCCGGCATGGTTCCAATAGCTACTTCCGCTTTTTGAGTCGGAAATGCCAAGGCTGAAACAACGTGCTGCGGTGGCGCGTGCGAATTGCCTCCGGACGAGAGCAGGTTCTCTTCGAGCCTCCCGGACAGTTCTGAACCACCGCGAAGCTGAATTGCCTGTCGGACGCCGGATAGCGCGAGTCGAGCGAGCACGTCGTCATCGAGGCGTTGTTGCGTCGGAGCCGTCTGCAACATGACCGTGTCGTCCGGGGAGTCAGACGTCCCGCCCTGCGCCGACGGGGACGCGGTGCTGGCCCCCTCGGGCAGTGAAGTGTGCCGGACCGCCGCCGGAGCATCTTGCCGCTTCACGTTCGGTAGGGCGACGAGGGAGTCGTCGGCTATATCGAATCGGGGAGCTACCAAGTAGCTTGCGGCGCTGGCCGGGCCACCACTTCGCGTCTGTGTTTCGGCGGCCCCTGCGGAAGAATCTGTCGCCGGTATCGCGGCCACCATTTCATCCGGTATCCTCGCTGAAACGACTTCGATTCGGGCGCTGCTGGTCAGCGACGCGCCGGCTTCGAGTTCCTGTAACGGTGGCGTTACGATCGTTACAATTCCGGACTCTATTTCGGGGACTGTCGGTCCGGCTGGGCCGGCGGACTCAATAACGCTTACGGGCGCATATTCCTCCCCATTTGTCACGGGGGGGATCGGGTCAGCCAAAGCGCCTGTGTTCGCAACCCCATCCGGCGCCGCCGGTGTCAGTTCCGTCGCCATTGGGACTTCATTGGCGAGCGGCGCCGATCCGTCGGGATCGGTGTTGTCGCTTTCGTCTTGTGGCATCGTCACCGTTGGGGGCGAAGCGCTCGGAAGCAACGCGGCCTGAAGCGCCTGCAAGAGGGCTTCGAAAACACCTGTTGCAGGCTTCTTGCCTTCCACAGGCGAAGTCGTAGCGGCGCCCATCGCCGAGGCACTCGTGGATTCAGTCGTTGCAATGATTGGTATATCCATTTGTTCACCTCCTTTCTCTTCGAAATATTTCCATCATCCGTTTCGAGCATCGGTCAAAATGGACGATGGGGAACGCTGAACGTGGTGTCTCGCTCTTTGCCGCGGCTTTCGGCCGCGAACGCGGCATCGGTAAGCAGTCACGCCTGCGGCGAGGGTGGGGAGGGATTGGACGGCCCCGGCAGTCACGATAACTTGCGAATGAATCGGAGATCCGCGAACTAGAGCTTTCGCTCTTGGAGCGCGAGAAGGACGTCAGTAGCCTTTTGCGCTTCCATCTTGTCCAGAATCTTGCCGCGATCCTTGTCCTTGATTAATCGCAGGATCGCGGCGGCGTCCTGGGGCGGCCAACCTTCAAGCGCTTTGGCGGCGCTGTCCGGCTTCATGTTCTCGAGGGACTTTGCGACGTCCGTTAGGCGTTTTTCGCGGTCTTGGTCCGCACTCGTTACGCTGGTCTGGACTTCTTGTAGCGTCTGCTTTAGTTCTTCACGTAATTGGTCCAATTCCTGGTTGACAAGTTTGAGCCGGGCTTCTTCCTCTTGGACGCGGGCTTCGCGCTTGTTGAGTTCTTCCTCGCGCTGATTCAGCGCCTTGACGATGGGATCGAGATCGTCCGGAGGTTCCGGGCTGGGCGCTTGGGCGGCGGTCGCGGAATCCGCCGGCGGGTTTTTCTTCCATAGCTTGCCGAGCTTCTCGGAGGATAGGTTGCCGGTGAAGGCCATCATGCCCAGCAAGGCGGCCAGGAAACAGACGACAAATAAGAAGACCGGCGCCAGTAGTTTCATAACTCGCCCCGATAGCGTCGCGCCACCGCGGCCGCGTTGACGGCGACCTCATCGGACTGCCACTGGTCAAACTTGACCAACGCCAAGACTTGCGCTGCCTCGTGGCGTTCTTTGAGTCGTTCAATGATGCGCTTGCGCTTCATGGCTTCTTCAAGTTCTGCCCGCTGCGCCACCTCTTTCCCGCGCAGCTCCATCAGGAGTGCGTCCTTCTCGACTGCTTGGCGGGCCAAGTATCGCTCGTATTGATAGTAGCGCCGTACGTCGGCGGCATCAAACTCCTCATGCGTCAACTGGCCTGCCTCATCCAGCATCCGCATCTGTTCGCGAATAATGTCCGCGCGTTGGACCTCGGCCGCGCGCACCTGCCGACGGACGCCCGCTAAGGCCGTCGCTTTTCGTTCCTCCATCAAGTGCCGCACCCGCAGTAGAGTCTCGAGTCGGAATCGTAGACGCTGCGGCATAGCCCGGTTTCCTATACCGACAGTGCCCGGCGCATGAGCGGTTCAATTTCGCCGAAGGCCGTGGTTTCACGAAGGCCTTGCTGCAAGAAGCCGCGCACCTTGGGCATCAGTTTCAGGGCCGTGTCAATTTCCGGATTGCTGCCCTGGACATACGCGCCAATGTTTACCAAATCCTCCGCGTCACGGTAGGTCGCGAGCACACGACGGAGCCGCTGCGCCAGTTCCTGGTGCGCGTCGCTCGTCACGTCAATCATGACGCGACTGATGCTTTCCAGCACGTCAATTGCGGGATAATGCCCGCGGGAGGCCAGACTTCGCGCCAGCGCGACGTGTCCGTCCACAATACTCCGCACCGCATCGCCCACCGGATCGTTTAAGTCGTCGGCCTCGACCAGCACGGCATACAGTCCCGTAATACTACCCTTGGGCGAGGTCCCGGCGCGTTCGAGCAACTTCGGAAGCAAGGCGTATACGGAAGGCGGATAGCCCTTCGTTGTGGGGGGCTCGCCCACCGCCAGACCAACCTCCCGTTGCGCCATTGCGAATCGCGTGATGGAATCCATCAGCAGCATCACATCATGACCTTGATCCCGAAACCATTCCGCGACGGCCGTCGCGACGTAGGCCCCCTTGATGCGCATCAACGCGGGTTCGTCGGACGTGGCGACCACCACCACCGAGCGCGCCAGACCGTCCGGCCCCAGATCGTATTCGAGGAATTCGCGGACTTCGCGGCCGCGTTCGCCGATGAGGGCGATGACATTGACGTCAGCGCTCGTGTTACGGGCAATCATGCCGAGTAATTTGCTCTTTCCGATACCACTACCCGACAGAATGCCGACGCGTTGTCCTTTGCCACAAGTGATGCAGGCGTCAATTGCGCGAATGCCGGTAGCCAGCGGCTCCGAGATGAGCCGCCGTTCGAGGGGTCGCGGCGGCGCCGAACTCAACGGGATTTCGGCGACGCCACGCGGCATGGGATGTCCATCCAGCGGCGCCCCAGTGCTTCCGATTACACGCCCCAGCAGGTCCCGCCCAATGCGTATTTTTTGCGGCCGGAACGTCGGAATAAGCAAGCTGTCCGGTCCGATGCCGCGTATCTCCCCAAGCGACATTAAGAGTATACGCTTTTTCCGAAAGCCCACCACTTCCACCGGGATGCGCTCACGACGGTCGCGCGGCTGAACGAAGCATAGATCGCCAATACACATCGCCGGCCCAGTCGCTTCAATAGTAAGACCGACGACGTCTATCACCTTGCCGTAAACGGCGATAGGTTTGGCCGACGCGACCCGCTCAGTCGTTCGATCCAGATTGAGTGCTGTCACCGGCACCCTCCAACAACGACTGGAGAATTCTCTCAATTTGCGCATCTAGCCGCGCGTCTACGTGCACAAATTCCGTTTCAACCACACAACCGCCTGCGGCCACCGACGCATCCGGAATGATTTGAACAAGACCCGCGCCGGAAACACCGCTCAAGAGCGAGACCTCTTGGGACTGAAGCGCCGTCTGATCGTGGGGATGTAGGCGAATCAGCACTTTTTCGCGGTCCGTAATATTCTCGAGAGCGGCCCGCGCGGTTCGCTGAATTAACTCCGGATCGGTCCGGGCTTCGCGATGGAGAATCCGCGCAGCGACGGAACATGCCAACTTGACCACCTGTGGTTCAAGCGACGCCAAGAAAGCGTTGCGTGCGACGGCGACTTGTTCGACCGCCTTGGCAAGCGCATCGTTGAGCCCCGAGAGGCTTTCTACGAACGCCGCTCTCCCGGCTTCGAGTCCCTGTTGAAACGCCTGCTCGTACGCCGCCCGCGCGATTTGCTCAGGGTCCAACACCTCCAGGAAAGGCCCATCGCGGCCGTTCCCGTCGGCGGAGCCATATTCAAAACCCTCGATCGGCCCCCGTTCGTACAGACAAATCCCTGCACTTCCTACTTCGGAAGCCTTGATTACCCTTGCCATGCATCTCTTCCCGCACCGGGGGCGGTCAGACGATGATCTCGTCCTCGCTGCCGCCTCCCCGTCCCGCAACCACCAACTCACCAGCATCTTCAAGGCGACGTACTACGGCCACTATCTTCTGTTGCGCTTCCTCGACGTGGCGCAGACGGACCGGCCCCATGAACTCCATTTCTTCCTTAATCATTTCGCGCGCCCGTTCCGAAAGATTGCGGAAGATTTTCTCCGTTACCTCCTGGTTGGCCGTCTTTAGCGCTAAGGCGAGGTCGCGTTGCTCGATTTCACGTAACGTCTTTTGGATGCCGCTATCCTCCACGTGTACTACGTCCTCAAAGGTGAACATCAACTTGGAAATCTCGTCCGCCAACTCCGGGTCATGCTCTTCAAGATCACCCATGATTTGTTTTTCGGTGCCGCGCTCGACTCGATTCAAGATTTCCGCTACATCTTTTACGCCGCCGGCAAAAGTGAAACCCTGTGTGAAGACGGAGGCCATCTTACGTTCGAGGACGCGCTCTACCTCGCGCACGATCTCCGGCGGCGTGCGGTCCATGGTGGCGATGCGCATCACGACGTCTGAACGGACCGTCTGCGGCAACGCGGACAAGATGATTGCGGCCACTTGAGGTTGAAGGTGAGCCAGGATCAGCGCGATGGTCTGGGGATGTTCATGCTGAATGAAACTGCAAATCTGGCTGGGGTCGGCCTTTCTCAGGAATTCAAACGGCACCTCCTGCAGACTGCTTTGCAGCCGGGTCAGTATCTCCATGGCGCGTTCACTTCCCAAGGCGCCTTCGAGCAGGTCGCGCGCGTACTCAATACCGCCCTGCGTGACAAAGCGGTTGGCCAGCATCATCTCATGAAATTCCTTCATCACTGCCTCACGCGCCTCGGCATCTATGGTGCCCAAACTGCTGAGATCGAGGGTCAATTGCTCGATCTCAGCTTCGCGCATGGTGGCCAGAATACGGCTTGCCGACTTCGGACCCAGGCAGGCCAAAAATACTGCCGCCTTACGGCGACCGGTCAATTCTTCCGCATTGGATGCTGTCTTTGGCGTCGGATTATTCCTCAGGCTCACTCATCCACGTCCGCAGTAGAGCCGCTACCCCTTCCGGCTGTTCTTGCGTCGCGTGCTCAATCTCCGTAGTGATCTGACGTTTCCGCAGTTCTTCGGAACTCATGGGTGGTGCTTCAGGTAGTTCCTCTTCCGGACGAACCGGAGCAGACATGGCACGCCGCAGTAAGCTGCGCACCCAGAAGAATCCGACCACAACCAGAATCCACTTCCAACCTTCCTTCGCCAATTGTACCAGAACCGACTGAACCGTTTCCCCTTCGACCGACGGCGCACCCGGCACGGGCGCGAGCTGAGCCAACTCGAACGGCTGGTCGAAAATCGTAATGTCTCCCGCCGCCACGTCTACCCCGACGGCGGCGGCAATAAACTGGCTATACCGTTCTTTTTCCTCGTCGGTCAACGGAACCGGTGTGCGCTCGTGGGATTGCGGGTCCTCTCGATACTTGCTTTCCAGCAAGGCGCTCACTTTGTAGCGTTTCACCGCCCCCGGTTCGATGACCCGTTCGACGCTCCGCGTGGATGGCTCAAAATTCTCGATGGTTTCCTCGCTCGACTCTTCCGTCGTCGCGCCGGTGCCCGCAACCCCTTCCGGAAGATTAGCCGTCGCGCCCGCGGGGCCTTCAGGAAGAGCTTGACGGCTGGTGGTTGTGGTGCTCGTGCTCATCGAGCTAATCGGGATGCCTTCAATGACCGTGTTTTCCGTTTCCTTGATCGAGGTGAAATCCACTTCCGCACTTACCTTGACGATTGCGCGCACGCCCGCGTCCGCCAACGCCCGGCGGACTTTCTCCTCGCGCTCCGATTCGAGAGCATGAATGTATTCAAGTTTAGAATTCGCCACGGAAGCGAATTCGTCTTCCGGCGGCGAGTGAAGGAGTTTCCCGTCCGTCGTGACCAGGGTCACATTCTGCGGGCTCAGATTGGCGCCGCCGAAACTGCTGACCAGATGAACGATTCCTTTGGTCTCGCGGGGCGTCAATGGCCGCTTTACATCGAGGGTGACTGCGGCCTCCGAGGGTTTCTGTTCTTCGGCAAACACGGATTCTTTGGCTTCCTGAATGGACACCCAGGAGGCGTTCACAAAATCGAATTCGTTGAGTTGCCGCTGCAACTCTCCCTGTACGGCGCGGCGATAGTTGACGTCTTGCAAGAACCGATTGGCCATCAAATCTTGCCGGTCGAATAGCTCGAAACCGGGCGCCGCCCCCTGGGACGCGGGGAGACTTTGTTCCATCAACGCGACTCGCAGCCGACTGCGTTCCTTGGCCGGGACCAATACCGTCTGGCCGCCATCCGTGACTCGATAGGGGACGTCTTGGTCCTCGAGATAGCTTTGAATGGCCGACGCATCCTTAGTATTCAATTGCGAATAGAGCGTGACCAACTGGGGGCGCCCCCCGAAATAAATCACCCCTAGCACCAACAAAATGGTCGCCATACCGGCCAATAGGATGTTGATCCGGGCACTGGCCGAAAGGCGTCGCCATGCCTGGGCGATTCCCGTTAGGAGTTGACGGAAGAATTCCATTGCGTGTACCTCACGTGTCGGAGCGCTGTGGCGCCGATCTCACTACGGTTTCGCACACTCATGCGGTCTTCGCTTCAGCCCGTCCGCGGTCTTGCGGGGACTCGTGCGCCTGAGTAGATTCAATTGTCAGCTCCGCATATCGGCCGGCCGGCGCCACCGGGGTCCACCCACCGTCCTCGCATCGGAAGCCCGCATGGGGCGGTAGCGCACACCACCCCATCCTGCTACCGAGCGCTACTTGACGGAGAATACGCACGGGCACTTTTCCCAAAACTTCCGTTGGTCCGCGAGGGACTATCCTTCGCGGCTAAATCTGCATTCGCATGATCTCTTCGTACGCGGCTACCACCCGATTTCTCACGGCCATCATGGTCTGAAATGCGATGTCCGCCTTCTCCACGGCCACCATGGCTTGGGTAACGTCTTTGATTTCCCCGGCGACGAGTTGACGGATGGTGGTATCCGCCTCCGTCTGCAAGCGTTGGACTTCACCGATGGCGTCGGTCAAGACTTCCTTGAATGATTTCCCTTCCGGCGGCGCAAGCGGTCGGTGCGTCCGCAATTCGCGCGGGTCGAGGCCGACCCGCGACACGCCGTTATTCACCATCTCAATCGGCTCAGGCATTAGCTCCGCACTTTCTGATGGCAACGTATCATGCCTGGATGATCTCCAAGGCTTTCTGAGTCATTCGCTTATTGGATACGAGGATTGCAACGTTCGCTTCATACCCCCGCTGGGCAGACACCAAGTTGACCATCTCGACCGCCAGATTCACGTTCGGGTAATCCACATAGCCCGCTTCGTCTGCGTCGGGATGGCCCGGATCGAATACCGTCCGGAACGGGGAAGGATCGTCAACAATTTTCCTCACCCGAACACCAAAACTTGCGGGGTTTGCGGACGGAGAAATCTGCTCTCCACGAAGTATCGCCAACTGACGACGAAAGGCTCCGCCTTTCGCCGTCCGAGTTGTGAGCGAGTTGGCAATGTTGTTGGCAATAACGTTCATACGGGTTCGGTTGGCGCGCAGGCCACTTACCGCAATATCAGGTATTGAAACGACTTCTGTCATATCCTTCCGCCTGCCGGACTTATCTCAAGCCAGTCAGCATGTCTTTTATCATCCTGAACTTCTTGGCCAACAAACTGCCAAATACCACATAGCGTCCGGTATTCTCGGACAGCTTGGCCACTTCGTAATCTAAGTCAACTTTATTGTAGTCATTCTTGGACAGAATTGCAACACCTTCGAATTCTGGTAAATGGCGCGACGCCTCGAAGTGCACGGCCCGGGTCGTGCGGAGTGCGACGTGGCCGTGCCCTTCGAGGGCCGCACGAAGCGTGGACTGAAAATCTACAGAAGCAGGTGTGTAATTCGGCGTATCCGCGTTGGCCACGTTATTGGCAATGATTCGCTGGTTGAATTCGGCCGTCCGCATACCATCCACCAATAGCCGACTCGTATCAACCCCTGCGTACAACATGCTGCGCTTCCGCTCTACCTCGCTCCGCTATCTTTCTACCCTGAGCCTGCCCGGCGGACGTCTCTTGCGCTGAGATGCGCGCCGGGCAGGCCAAAGTATTCTCCGTCGCCAATCCATCAGCAACCTCTATGCCACGGGAGTCACTAAACTTAAGCTATTGAAAACAAATCGGTTATGGCAACATTGACCGATCTCAAACTGGATTTGTCCACGAACTTTTCCCGTTGTCGGGAGATTTCTGCCTAGCGGCCATATTCTTTGATTTTATTTCGCAACGTACGGACGCTGATGCCGAGTACCTGCGCGGCATGTGTGCGGTTTTCGCCGTGCTTGGCGAGTGTACGCAGAATCAACTCCTTTTCCATGGCCGCGACCGTCGTGCCCAAGGGTACGGAAACACTGAATCCGTCCGATGAAGTGCGAGCACGATTCTGCAGATTGAAATGCTCCGGTCCCAGCACGCCGCCTTCGCCGAGTACGACCGCCCGCTCAACGGCGTTCTGCAATTCGCGCACGTTCCCCGGCCAGGCGTACTCCAGGAACATCTTCTGCGCCTCGAGTGAAAAATCGCCGACGTTCCGACCATTCTCCTGGCTGTACCGTCTCAGGAAACATCCCATGAGCAACGGGATATCCTCGGTGCGCTCCCGCAAGGGGGGAATCCGAATCGGGATCACGTTCAGTCGGAAGAACAAATCTTCACGGAACTTGCCGTCTTCGACCGCCTTCTCCAAGTTGCGGTTGGAGGTGGCGATGATACGCGTGTCAATCGGTATCGGCTGGGCGCCGCCGACCCGCTCAATCTCGCGTTCCTGAAGCGCGCGCAAAAGTTTGGGTTGGAGTTCGGTGTTGATTTCGCTGATTTCATCCAAGAGAAGGGTTCCACGGTCCGCGAGCTCGAAGCGGCCGATCTTTCGCTCGTGGGCGCCGGTAAACGAACCTTTTTCGTGGCCGAACAGTTCGCTCTCCAGCAAACTGGCGGATAAGGCCGCGCAGTTCACTTTGATCAAGGGCTTGTCTTTTCGGGGACCTGACGCGTGAATGGCCCGGGCCACCAGTTCCTTGCCGACGCCGGTTTCGCCGCGGATGAGGATGGTAGCGCGGCTGTTTGCCACCTTGGATATCTGTTCGTACACCTGCCGCATGGCTGGGCTCTCGCCGACCATAGCGTGGTAATCGTAGAATTGGTTCAACTCGTCACGGAGATAGCGGTTTTCCTGAGCGAGACGCCGCCGCTCAAGCGCGCGCGCCACGGTCAACTCCAGGGCGTCCGGCGCGAACGGTTTCAGAATGTAATCGTCCGCCCCTTCTTTCATTGCGGCGACCGCGGTCTCGATCGTACCGTACGCAGTCATCACGATCCCGTGGGTTTCCGGCGATTCGGCGCGAATCCGCCGCAGAAGTTCCAGGCCGTCTACCGGCACCATCTTTAGGTCAGTTACGACGACGTCAAAGTTCTTCTTAGGCACCATTTCGAGCGCTTCGCGAGCGTTGGCGACGGCTTTGACCTCGTATCCGGCCCGAAGTAACGCTTCCTCCACAAATTCGCGCATCAACTTTTCGTCATCAACCACCAATATGGACGACTTTGCCATGACTCACTCCGCTCGTAGAAGGTGGATCAAGAATGTCGCACCCTTGCCCGGTTCGCTTGTCGCTTCCAGCCGGCCGCCGTGGGCGTCCACAATCTTGGCGGCTGCGGCCAGGCCCAGTCCGGTGCCCTTCTCTTTAGTCGTAAAAAATGGAGAAAAAACTTTGTCTAATTGCTCGCGGTCAATCCCGCGACCGGTATCCGCGATAGCGATGGTCACGAATTTGCCGTTGGCTTGTACGGTGATGCGTATCTCGCCCGTTCCGTTCAGGCTTTGTGCGGCATTCAGCAGAATGTTGAGCAGTACCTGCCGCAGTCGTTCCTCGTCGGCCAGTACCAGCGCCGTCGGCTCGATCACTTTCGTAATCTTGATCGGACTTTCGAATTGAACATAGCTGAGAGCATTTTCTATTACTGCACCGCACGACGCCGGCGCGAGTCTTAGCTGCAGAGGACGTGTGTATTCCAGCAGTTCGGTTACCACGCGATCGAGCTCCTGCGTACCCACCACGATCTTTTTCACCAAGCGCTGCCGCGGGTCGGCGGCGTCAAGATCGCGCGCCAGCAGCGCGGCGAATCCCCGGATTCCACCCAACGGGTTGCGAATCTCATGGGCCACCGTGGCGGCCATTTCGCCGACCGCCGCTAAGCGGTCTTTCTGACGCACCTGCTCGCGCATCAGCGCCAGTTCGCGATTCTTCGTCGCCAACTCCAGGTCGAGTTGTCCGACCCGTTCCTCCAACCGCCGGTATGCTTCCTCCATCTTTTGCGTCGTGCGGATCAGTTCTTTGAACGCAGCCGCGAGCGTCTGAACGTCTCCAGGAGGATTGCTCATATTTTTCGGTCAATATAGGAGGCATCGAGCACGAGTTGCCCGCCGTATTTACGCAGCAGGTCTCGCCCGCGCCGAATCTCGTTGAGGGTTCCGCGTAGCGCCGCCAGCCGTTCGTCGGCCAGATTCGCGCCGCGTGTCTGCACAGCGATGATCTGGTTAGCCAGTTGATACGCGCCCTGGGCGGATTTCCGAACTTCGTCACGTTCGGCCGCGGACAAATCCTGGGAGTGTTGCCACTCCTTGACCAGTGCGCGGAATTCCTTCTCTAAGAGCGCCGAGCCTTCCACATGCGTGCGGCGCTGCTCCTCCAGAGGTTGCAACTCCGGCTCTTTCAACCTGGTTTCCAAGTCGCCGAGGTCCCTCAGGGTACGTTCGTACCAGGCAATTTGCCGCGAAAAAAAATCCTGCATGCGACTCGTCAATGCAGGATTCGACATGGTGCTATCCTTGAACCTCGGCCGTCTGCGGCGCGGGAACGGGTTTTCCGTGAAGGCGCTGGTCCAGCCGCACATAATTAGCGCGTATCGCGGCATCGTCCGCCCACGCCGATTTCGAAGCGGCGATCTCGTCATAAAGTGCGATGCCGTGGTTGACCTCGCCGGCGGCGCACAGCGCGTTGGCTTGCTGGTACTTGGCCCAGTCCGCGGACGTGTCGGCCGTATCGGAGTAGGTCGCGGCAAGCGTATAGGCTTCTACGGCGGTCCGATAATCCTCCCGCTCGTAGAGTGCGTCCCCCCAAGTCAGCGCCCCCTTGACCAAGGCCGGGGCACGAGCGCGGTCTTGTTTCGCGCGAGTTTCGAGATCGGCGACCAATGCGCGGGCGCGGGCAGTTTGGTTAGCCGCCAAATACGCTTCAAGCAGCCATTGGTCTCCTTCGCTGGTGCGTGCTTGCGGATACGTCTGAAACGCGTGCTCCATTTTTTCCAGGCCGCGTTCCGGATCGGCCCGCATCATCGCCCGGGCGTGGCGCACCAATAGCGCGTAGCCGGAGTCATTGGACAGTTTTGAGGCGTCAATGCGGCCGGCCAAAGCCATTCCTTCATCCCATTCATTCGAGTCGAAGAGCGCGACCGCCGCCTTGGCCTGCACCTCGGGTTCGGTCGAGATTCTCGTGACTTCGGACAACACATCCGCCGCGCGGGCTGTCAGGCCGAGTTTCCCGTACACGCGTCCAAGCGCGAGGAGGGCGGGCAGTTGCTGTGGCTGGCCGGCCGCGGCTATGCTCAGCCCTTCCAGTCGTCCCAACGCGACTCTCACTTTGCCCGCTTCGAATTCCACTTCCGCCATTTCCACACCTCCCAGGATTCCTTCGGGACTCGAGGGAAACAACAATAGCAAGCGTTCATACGTTTCCAGTGCCTCCTCGTTCTCACCGGCCTTGGAGAAGGAGCGGGCGGCTTCGAGCAGCAGTCCGGGTTCGGGCTTGCCGACCTTCAGCGCCGCCACAAGCGCTTGCCCGGCGGCGGCAGGATTGCCCGTTTTCTTAAGCAACTCGGCTTGCTTGCGGAGCATTTCGGCGTCCCTGGGGAAGCGGTCCGCCCCCCGGGAGATAATTCGGAGCGCCTCTCTTTCACGGTTCAGGGCTTCGAGCACCTGGCTCAACTCAACATACGCGGCGGCGGTATCCTGGGTGTCCGGGAAAAACTCGATCAGTTCGCGCAAGACGCGTTCCGTTTCTTCCGTCCGACCCTGAGCGCGATACGCTTTCGCCAGCAGCAGATACAAACGATCATTGCCCTTGATCGAAGTAGCAGTCTCGAGCCGCCCTTCCAGCAGGCGCACCGTTTCATCATACTGTGCGGCGTCGAACGCAATGCGTCCCAGGCGCGCAACCGCCTCCGCGCCGATAGCTTGGTCCGGATAGGCCTGGGTCAATTGTGTGTAGACCCTGCGGGCCTCATCGGGTTTTCCGGATAATGCCTGCGCGTCTCCGAGGCCAAGCTTCGCCTGTGCGCCGAGTGTCGAACCCGGGACCTGCTCAAGGAGGCGCAGGAAATGACCGGCGGCCTCGTCCCCGCGTTTCAAAGAGAGCGCCAACTCACCTGCGCGGAACAACATCTGGTCGAGGTGTGGCCCGTTTCCGAAGTCCTCCAACAACTCGAGGTAGACACTGCGAGCGGAAGGCAAGTCTCCGGTGCGTTGCAGCAAGTCGGCTTTCCAGAGCAGCGCTTCGGGGGCGCGCGGGTGTGTCCGACTCTGTTTCAACACGCGGTCGATTTCGGCCACAAGTTGTTCCGTCTCTTTGGCCGTTATCGGTTCCGGAAGACTCTTATACGCGGATTCCAGGCGCAGGTAGGCGGCGTCCGCGCGTTCGGGCCCGGGTGGGGCCTCGGCAAGTACGGCGTCCAATTCTCGGATTGCCTCCGGAAAACGGCCAAGAGCAACCAGATTCTGTGCCGAACGATACGCGCCCTTGATATCGCTCGGACTAACCGCGAGCCACGTCTCGGTTCCCGGCAGACGCACCTGGTGCGCGGACAGAAACGAGTAAGTGACCAAGGAACCGAGGATGCCCACGGCGAGTGACGCGCCCAACCGAACCGGGTGCCGTCGTACAAGCCGCCCCATGGCCGCTCCCAAAGATCGGATTCGGGTCGAGGTGGCCGCCGGGGAGGACGGGCTCTTCTCTGCGGTAGGTTGAGGCGGGGCGGGTGTAGGCGTCGCGGGGGCCGCTTTACGTTTAGGCGTTGTCTTTGGCGCTTGGACCGTCGGCACGGCTGGCGCTGGTGCCGTTGTGGTGCCCAGTGGCGCCGCTTCCGCCTGGACTTCCTTTACAAGCGAGTCCATAAGGTCCTGCGACAAGACAGTCTCTTCGGCGTGCTCCGCAGGAACCGCTGCCGCGAGATTCTCCGTACTTACCAGTTCTTGTGTGGCGTCGGGCTTGCCCGCATCCGAGGGCGGGATGACAGCGACGGGACTCGTCGCTGACTTCGAAGCGGTGATTTCCGCTACAGGGGCGTCGGGCGTGGAGGAAGGGACTTTCTCCACGACGGGCGGCTCGGGTCGCGCCGAAGGCGTGATTGGCCCGTGTTCATTCTTGAGCACAGTGTCTGATTCCGGGGTCGCAGGCTCGGCGAGAAGCTTATCCAAGGTCTCGCGTGCAAGCGGAGAGTCCATGTCGAGGTCAGAGAGTGCGACATCCAATTCGGCCGTATTGGAATCACGTTCATCCATGGAAACCGCGTCCGGTTCCGGCGTGACAATTCCCGAAGCCGGTGTAGAGGCTGACGAATTCGGGGTGGTTCCGTCGAAGGCGCTTGCCTCGACTTGGCCTGCCGCGCCGGACGGATTCGGCGCCCGCCTATGCGCCAGGGATTCGCCTTGCGTGCTTTGTGTATCCATAGTCTCTATGTCATTCTGAGCCCGCCCTGGCGGGCAAAGAGTCTCATAATCCCACGCCACTGCTTACATCCACCACATGGACTCGACCACCCTGTCATTCTGAGCGAAGCGAAGAATCTCATAACCCCACGTCGCTGTCTCCGTCCGCTGACAGACTCGACTCCAACTCCTCCACCGCCACCTTCCGACTTTCGCTGTCTCCATCCGCTGACGGACTCGACCCCAATATATTGGCTCCGCACGTCAATCAATCTTTTATGTTGTGGCAGTCTACCACGCTTTCTTAGATTCCGCAACCGAGAGCGGAAAAGTTTGCCTAGCCGAAAGAGCGAGGTGCGAAGTGCGAAAAACGCAAAGCGCGACCCGACGTGTGCGATGGGTCGGGCAGACGAGATAGACGCAGGGGTACCATGCGGGTGGATGTGGTTCATAGATTGTCGAGTCGGGCGTTTTGCCATTCCTGTGGCGATAGTGCTGGCACATGGGGATGGCGTAGATAGTAAGGGTGACGAGAACGGCAAAGACAACAAGTCAAGCAAGGATGTCCCGGTGTTTTGATCGTCGTGGCGATTAGGAGGGGGAGTTCATCTCCTCATGTTGAGTACTTACGACGACGGTGCGGTCGTCAGTTAGGTTGAGGTAATAGACGGTGGCGGATTCGGGGAGAGTGGCAGCGGCTTTGTGATGGTCTGCGTCCAACTCGGCCGGGATCGTTTCCCAGAGACGGTCCTGCCATTTGTCCCTTGAGCAGGTATAGTTGAGTTCGGCCTTGACGATGCGTGTCCGGGCGGCGTACTCGAGCCAGACGTTGCGTCCATTTCGACCTTGACCGATGATTTCGGGTAGTGCCGGTCCGGGGCCGGTCAGGCTGTCGGCGAAGACCCGGATTTCTTCAGGATTCTCGCCGGGGCCGCCGTGGCCGTGGGGCATGCGAACACGGATGCAGAGCGTCCTTGGACCGGCAGGTAAGAGGTAGGTTTTCTGGAGCGAGTCCATGGGATACGCAAAGTCGTTGGTGCCGGTCACCCATAGAATCGGCATTGCCGCTTGCGGAAGATAGACGGACGGGTCCCAGTGCGCAAGCCACTTCGAGGATTTTTCGGCGCCCAAGTCGTGGAAATTGCTTAACCAGGCCGAATTGTCGCCCAGGAAGCCGCAGCCGTACACGGGTACGGCGAACTTGAAGCGAAAATCCACGCCGGCGGCGATACAGGTCAGATAGCCGCCCCAGGAAATGCCGGTGATGCCGATTCGGTCCGGGTCCACCTCTGGGAACGACCGAAGGAGGGAGTGCGCGAGCACGACGTCGGCGACGGCGTGGTAGGGCCACTGATCTTCGAGCGCTTCGTCGGCCTGTCCAAAGCCGCCCCAGCCGGGCGGGCCGCCATCGGCGTGGTGCTCCCAATCACCGTACGTCCCGCGAGGCACGCAGCCACAAGTGTCCATGGCAATGGCCGCGTAGCCGCGACCGGTCCACAGCCGGACCCATTCGGCAAAGGCCGTGCCGCCTCCTCCGTGTACCAGGACCATCGCTGGAAAACTGGCGCCGGGCTTGTCCGGGGGCGCGCCATACCAGGCAAACACACGCGTCGGTTTGCCATGATAAGGCGGTCCTTCGAAAAAGAGCGACCGCACGCCGTCCGCCGGAAATCCTTCGGCGGGAAAGGTTTTGGGCGCGCTGGAAAGCACGGTCCAGTCCCACGGGGTCTTCGGCGGGACGCGGTCAGGGGTTGGTGATCCGCTCATAAGCACCAGGGAGTATGCCTGACAAAACAATACGAACTTGATATGCAGCGACATGTGGTTTTCCTGAATTCATGATAGGGCCAACGGCGTCGTGATTGCCAGTAGTGGCGAAGTTCGAGGGCAACAGGGACCAAAAGGACGGATTGTGCAGCCGCCCACGCAATGCAATTGGCCTGGTGCGGGGCGGGCTTGTTGACAGCGCAACGTGGTTTTGTCAGGATGCAGCGCGTCTGGTCTCGTGAAGCGTAAAGGGGAAACAGGGAATTATGAACAAGAAACGAGTATTGATTTTGATTGGCGGCCAGTATCATCCCTTCGAGTCGTGTGCGAATCTGCTGAAGGGATTTGTCGAGGCGGCGGGACGTCATCGCTGCGAGATCTCTGAGGATCGCGATCGGTTGAAGGCGCGGAGTATCAACCGGTTTGACGCGGTTATTCTTTACACGCAGGGTGGCGAACTGGAGAAAACACAGCTTGAGGGTCTGTTGAACTTCGTAAAGAAGGGCGGGGGATGCGTGGGTATTCACGGGGCGGCGGCGTCCTGGCAGAAGCATGACGCTTACGTGGACTTCTTGGGCGGCACGTTTGCTTCGCATGGACCGATTATGGAGTTTCCCGTCACCATCACCTCCGCAAAGAGCGTGATCACGCAGCGTATTCAGAACTTCCGCGTTACGGACGAACTGTACACTCTGGATAAGTTCGATCCGAAGACGGTCGAAATCCTGGCGACCGCATCGTGGCACGGCAAGGCGCATCCGGTAGCGTACCGAAGGACATATGGCGCCGGGCGCGTATTCTATTTGGCGCTCGGTCACGATGAACGCGCCTTCGGCCATGCGGAATTTCAGAAGATGGCTATTCGGGGCTTGGACTGGACATTGCGGCGGCCGGAGCGCGAGCCGCTTACGAGCGGCGTCATTGGCTATGGCGGCGCGTTCAACATGGGGCGGATGCATTTACAGGGTCTGCGCGACGCGGCCGGTTTCCAGACCGTGGCCGTATGCGAACTCGATGCGGCCCGGCGCCAGGTAGCCGAACAGGAGAATCCGGGCATCAAGACGTACCCTTCCGTCTCGGAAATGTTGCGTAAGTCGGACGTTGAATTACTGGTTGTGATCACGCCACATGAATCCCACGCTCGACTGGCCTTGCAGTGCCTCAAGGCGGGTCGGCACGTGATCATGGAGAAGCCGTTCTGCCTGACGGTGAAAGAAGCAGACGCCATGATCGAAGCCGCGAGCAAGAACCGGCGGATGCTGAGCGTGTTCCACAATCGTCGCTGGGACGGCGATTACATGACCATCAAGGATGTTATTCAGCGTGGTCTGCTCGGCGATGTGTTCCATATCGAACTGGCCGGCGGCGGCTATCATCATCCCGGCTACTGGTGGCGGTCGCACAAGCCCATCTCCGGCGGTGGATTCTACGATTGGGGCGCGCATTTTGTGGACTGGGTGCTGGGGCTGGTGCCCGCGAAGTTGACCGAGATTTCCGGCCATTTCCAAGACAAGCGGGTGTGGCACGACGTGACGAACGAAGACCATTGCAACGCGGTGCTCCGTTTCGGCAACGGTTGCTGCGCGAATATCGAGTTGTCGTCGCTCGCGGCGGTGAACAAGCGTCGGTGGCGCATCCTGGGCACGAAAGGCGGATTGGAAGACGTAGGCGACAACCGGTTCCGATTGGTAACCTTTAGGGATGGTGTGAAGTTGGATTCGTTCGTGGCGTATCAACCGGGTGACTGGCAGGCGTACTACCGAAATATCGGCGACCACCTGACGTTGGACGAGCCGCTCGCGGTGACCCCGGAAAGTGCGCGGCGCGTCATCGGCGTAATCGAAACGGCGGAGAAATCGTCGCGGGCGCGGAAGGCCGTGCCGGCGCCGAGGGAGTGGGCGTGATAAGTGAATTCGGAGTTCCGGGTAACGAGTTCCGAGTCTCGAGTGACGAGCACTGAGCGGATGTTGGGGCGCGGTTGGCCTGGTTGGAAGGGGAGGGAGGAACGGATGCTATCTGCAGCGGTTATCGGGCGACAGCGGTCGGCGGTATTCGTGCTGGCGCTGCTCTTCGTTGCGGATGCTTTCACCGAAGTTTCCTTTCGGGAAGTGTGGAAAGTCGCCGGACGCGGCGGATTCTCTGCACCCAATATCCTCGAGCGTGGCGCGCGCGACGCGGTGGGCATCGTTGTCACGGAGAGCGACATCGGAGTGGTCTGCTTTGACCTGAAGGGTCAACGGCTTTGGGAGTTTCCAATGTCGGCGCCGGTGACGGCGGCGCCGGCCGTGGTCGATCTGGATGGCAACGGCGTGGAGGAAGTACTCGCGGCGGACAGTACGGGACATCTCGTCGCCCTCGATGCGCAAGGGAAAAATGTGTGGGCGGCCACCGTGCCGGGGGCCGTAAATGGGGCGTCGTGTCCGGCGGTAGCAGACCTTGATGGTGACGGCGGTCCCGAAATCCTCGTGGGCGACAATTCGGGCACGCTGTCCTGCTTCGATCACAAAGGAAAGCTCCTGTGGCAGTTCTGCGGCGAAGGGACGCAAATGGGACCAGTGTTGGTCGCGGACATCTACGATGCGCCCGGCAAAGAAGTCATCGTCACCTCGCATGATCGTCACATATACGCCTTGAACGCGCACGGGGAATGGCTGTGGGACATTTATCGGCGCGATGACCTCTTCCCCAACAGCAACCCAATTCTCGCCGATGTCGAGGGTGACAAAATACCGGAACTTTACATCGGAGGGGGTCTGCACCATTTTTACCGGATCAATCTTGCGACACACGCGGTCGAATTCGAGGAAAACGTGTTCATGCACATTAACGGCGCCATCGTAGCCAGCGACCTGGATGGCGATGGCGCCGACGAAGTTATGTTTGGGACGAAGGGAGGCGCGCTCTGGTGCTACGCCAAAGAACGGGAGCGTGTAGTTGCAGACTTCGAGGATGGGAGCAGCGAGATTCGTTGGCACTACGGAAAGGTAGGTATTCGCTGGGTGCTAAATCTGCAAAAAGCCACGCTATATACAGCAC
>JACQVH010000124.1 GCA_016209895.1 Candidatus Hydrogenedentota bacterium
CGCTCAGCATGACAGAGGGGCTGGGTTAAGAATGAAAGGAGGGCTGGGGGTTGCGTATGCGAGATTCTTCGCCCGCCGTGAACCACTCTGAATGGCAATTGACGGAATCTCACTGGGGCACCAGGCTTGTTTACGATTCGTTTCAGACCTAACTATAATTAATGTCCTTTGACGGGTATTCTGGACGAAGGGGCATGGACATGGATCGAAGGCAGTTCATCTCAGCAACCGTGACGGGAGCAACGATTTCTTTGGGTGGAGCCAAATCGAAGAAGAAAGCGCACAAACGCCAGCGCGCAATCCCGCTACTCGCGCAGCCCTATGTGACCGTGTACGAATCCCCGGACCCGCCGAACGTTTACGCGTATAGTCCCGGCATAGCGCGTGCACCGAGCGGACGATTGATAGCCACGATGGACCAAGGCGGCGCGGGTGTCGAGAAGCTTCCCGGTATCAAGCGAACTGACGGCAAAATCTGGATGGGCAAGATTTACACGAGCGACGACCGCGGCCAGACCTGGACCCATCGCTCCGACATGCCCATGGAGCACGCCCGGCCCTTCGTCGCCGGCAGCGCCTTGTACGTACTCGGCCAGCAGGATGATCTCGGCATCATGCGCTCCGACGACTGGGGCGACACCTGGAGCGACCCGGTCTGGCTGACCCAGGGCCAGCGCTGGCACCAAGCGCCTTGTAACGTGCATTACACGCGCGGGCGCGTTTACCTGGTCATGGAGCGCGTGACGCAGCCCAATTTTCCGAGTTGGCCTGTGGCGGTGATCGCCCCCGTGGTCTTGTCGGCAAAAGAGGGCGACGACCTCCACCAGCGCGGTTCGTGGACGTTCTCGAAGGAGTTTACGTTCAACCAAGCCATCGAGCAATTGGGAAAGCCGCATCAAATCGGCGCGCCCTTCTATTCGGTCGGGAGTCTGACACCAGATAACCCCAGGGACAAACGCAGCATGTCGCCCATTGGGTGGTTGGAAACCAACATCGTACAGTTCACCGACCCCGACCATGTGTGGTACGACGCCACAGGACACACGTTCCATCTCTGGATGCGCGCCCACACCGGCACGACCAATCTGGCCGCGATTGCGAAAGCTATCGAAGCCGACGACGGAAGCATCAGCGTGACCGTAGAACGCGCGCCGTCCGGGGAACCGGTCCTCTACGTGCCGTGTCCCGGCGGCCAGATGAAGTTCCATATTCTGCAGGACGCCGAAACGAAACTTTTCTGGCTGCTTTCGAGCCAGGCGACCGATTCGATGACGCGACCTGATCGCTTGCCGCTCAACCGCTACAACCTGCCTAACAACGAGCGCCACCGCCTGGTTTTGCATTTCTCCAAGAACTGCGTGGACTGGTGCTTTGCCGGACGGGTCGCCGACACCGGCGACCCCAAACAGGGCCGCCACTACGCCTCGATGGTCATTGACGGCGACGATTTGCATGTCCTATCCCGTTCCGGAGACGCTCGAGCCAAGAACGCCCACGACGGGAACCTGATCACGTTCCATACGGTGAAGGATTTTCGAAACCTGGTCTATTGAGCGCAGTTTTCCAGAACGTTTCGAGTAATCGTGCTTCCTCATAAGATATCGTCAAATGATCTGCCACGCTGAGGGCGGCCGCAGCATCGCTTGTACGTTGGCCTTTGGTGCGTGAGATTCTTCGCTAACGCTCAGAATGACAAGAGTGCTAAGTTCTTTCTCAAGAAACCCGCCCAACCTGTCATGCGGAGCGAAGTCGAAGCATCTCTTATACCTGAATCTCTACAGTCTACCGCCTTCAGCCTACAGCCTCCCTTCGGCATTTGGCATTCGTGAATCGGCATTGTATACTTGGTCTTTTTGGGGGCGGTTGGCCCCATTTTTATCCACCGGTAGGAATTTGCGAGAGGCCGGTTGGGGTGGGTTCCGGGTTTATTAACTTGAGGGAGATTGTGATATGGCCAGTCTAGACGCAAGCAAGGTTCGCAATGTCGGCATCTTAGGTCACGGCGGCACGGGAAAGACCATCCTTATCGAGCACATCTTGCATGCCGCCGGCAAGACGAATCGCCTTGGTAAGATTTCCGAAGGCAACACGGTGGGCGACTACTTGGACCAGGAAATCGAGCGCCAACAGACCCTCTGCTTGAAGCTGATGCATTGCGACTGGAACGGGACGCGGATTTACATTGTAGACCATCCGGGCTACATGGATTTCTTGGGCGAAGTCGCGGCATCTACACCCATTCTGGACGGCGTGGTCATCGTGGTGGACGCCACGACCGGAGTACAAGTCGGTACCGACAACGCGTTTCATTACGCGGACCGTTATCACATACCGCGCATGCTCTTTATCAACAAGCTCGACCGGGAGAATACCGATTTTGACGCGGTGGTGAATGTTTTGCAGAAGACCTACGGTTCGCAGTGCGCTCCGCTGGTGATACCGGTTGGTCAGGCTGCTTCCTTGAGCGCGGTCGTAAACATTCTGACAGGAAACCATCCAGACGTCGCGGACGTCGTCGAGTCCCTGAAATCGGGGATCGTCGAGACCGTTGCGGAATCGGACGACGCGTTATTAGAGAAATACCTCGACAAAGGCGAGTTGACCGCCGAAGAATTCAGTCATGGTCTTCAGCAAGGCATCCAAAGCGGGAGAATCGTTCCAATCGTGGCGGGAAGCGCCGAAAAGGGTTTGGGTGTCCGCGAGTTGATGGACCTCATCGCCGGCTCGTTCCCTTCTCCCCTGGACCGTAAAGTGGTCGCGACGGATGCCGCCGGCAAGGAAGTTTTGGTCAAGGTGTCACCGGACGAATCGTTCCAGGGCCAGGTCTTCCGTTCGGTGGTGGATCCGTACGTCGGGCAACTGACGTATTTCCGCGTGCTGACCGGGACGCTGCGCTCGGATAGCGAGTTTTTGAACGTGACGACGGGTTCAAAGGAGCGCAGCGGGAAGATTTATCTCATGTGCGGGAAACAGCAATCCGTGGTGGATGCCGTAGGGCCGGGCGATTTGGCGGCCATGACGAAGTTGAAGCACACGCATTTCGGCGACACTATCGGCGCTCCAGGCACGAAAATCCAGATGCCGAAAATCGAACTGCCGGAATCCATGGTAAAATTAGCGATCTTCCCGAAGTCGCGCGCCGATGAGGATAAGATTGGCGAGGCCCTGAATCGTATGTCGGAAGAGGACCCGACGTTTAAGCATTACCGGGACGCCTCGACCAACGAACATGTCATACGCGGCATGGGCGATCTCCAATTAGAGATTATCCTCGACCGCATGAAACGCAAGTTCAACGTCGAGGCCGAGACGCGGACGCCCAAGGTCGCCTACAAAGAAACAGTGAAGGGCAATTCGAACGTGCAAGGCAAGCACAAGAAGCAGACCGGCGGCCACGGACAATAC
>JACQVH010000123.1 GCA_016209895.1 Candidatus Hydrogenedentota bacterium
GGGCAAGCTGGTCGCCGCCGAATACACCTGGGAGAAGTGTGTGTGGAAGACGTTGCTGGCTTTTAAGCATGTGTAAGCAAGCAATGAGCAATGAGCAATGAGCAACGAGCAATGAGCAATGAGTCCCGCGCCGCGCGGGAAGCAATGAGCAATGAGCAACGAGCAATGAGCAACGAGTCCCGCGCCGCGCGGGAAGCACTGAGCAATGAGCAATGTGCAACGAGGATTGCGGAGGAGGGACTGCGGAGCGGGGAGCGTGGAGTGCGGAATGCGGAGTGTGGAGTGGGCAGTGAGTAACTGGAGACTGGAAGCCGGAAACCGAAAACTGGAAGCTATGGACCGGGGACTCTGGGAGGACAGAACTACCAAAACCCACTAATTTGTCGTGCACCCACCGGGGACCAGGGACCAAGGACTGGAAACTGGAAACCGGAAACTGGTGACCAGGGACCAGGGACCCGGGACCAAGAACGGGAAACTGGAAACTGGAGACCAGGGACTAACTAAGGAGTCGGGAGAATGCCCGAGACGAACCTATTTCAGTTGCGGATTGGCTTGGTGCAGGCGTTTCTGCGGGAGAATAAGTATGACGGCGTGTTGCTGTCGCGGGTGGATAATTTCGCGATGGCCACGGGCGGCATGCGCAGCTACGTCTGGATTGCTACCGATATCGGGGCCTGCTCGCTCTTCGTCACCAAGGACGGGCGGGCGTATTACGTGGGGAACAATATCGAGGAAGGGCGGATGCTGGCGGAGGAGTTCGCGCCGCTTCGCTGCGAAATGCGGAAGTTCCTGTGGTTCGAGAACACGGCCGCGGATGTCATCAAAAAGGAATTCAGCGGCAAGTTGGTTTCCGACGACGGGACGTTAGGCGAAAATGTACAAGATAAGCTCACATATCTGCGCGCACTGTTGACGGCTGACGAGTTGGAGAAATATCGGCGGCTGGGGAAGCTGGCGGCGGCGGCGATGACGGCCACCGTCGCCGGCATTGAGGCGGGTCAAACCGAAGCGGAGATTGCGGCGCGATTGGTCGCGGAAGGCTGCAAGCGGCGTTGTATCGTTCCGGTGCGGTTGGTGGCGGCCGACGACCGGATTGCCCTCTATCGCCATCCGTTGCCGACCGAGGCGCGGCTGCTCGGGGGCGGCGTGGCGGAGCGGAAGGTGCGGGGGTACGTGATGGTCGTCGGCTGCTTCATGAAGGAAGGCCTGGTGGCGTCCATGACGCGGTTCAAACGCGTCGGCGATATACCGGGCGGGATACCGGACGCATTCGCGCGCATCTGCGGCGTGGACGCGCGCATGCAGGAGGCCACGGAACCGGGAAAGACGCTCGGCGACGTGTTCGCGGTGTGTCAACAGGCGTACGCCGACCTCGGCTTTCCCGCGAACGAATGGCACAACCATCATCAGGGCGGTCCGACGGGTTATGCCGGGCGTACGGCGAAGGGCACGCCCGGGCATACGTTCCCGATTCTGGACCGGCGCTGGGAACGGCGGGTGCGGGATATCGTGGGCGGGGACGTGGCATTCGGTCACGCTTTCGCCTGGAATCCATCGGCGGCCGGAGTGAAGTCCGAGGACACTTTCCTCCTCCTTCCAGATGGCACGAAAGAGATTGTTACTTCGACGCCCAGTTTCCCGGCCGTGCCGCTGGAGCGCGTGCTGGGACGGGCGACGAGTGTGGTCAAATCGGGGATAGCCGGGTAAGGGGCGGATCGGATCTGCCGGACGCGTTGGACTGGTCAGACAGGTCCGACGATTCCCGAAATGACGCGGCTATTTCCACTTCTCGCAGCCGCGGAAGGGTATGCTCTTCCCCTCGACGAACCTGGGGCGCGGGTTGTACTGATTGATTCCGGGCAGGGCCTTGCCACGCAGTAGGAATGCGCTGGGATGGATGCCCTCGCATTTGATGCGCGTACTGGTGGGAATGTAGCGGATGGTCAAGCCGCGACGCCATTTCGCGGAAGTGTTTGGATTCGATCCGTGTATAACGTTGGGATGGTGGACGGACACGTCGCCGGCGCGCAGGATGACATCCGCGGCGCGGGACTCATCCACCAGGGCGTCGTCCATACCGGAATTCAAGACGTTGGGGCGGTCGCGGCGCTGTTTCAATTCCTGCAAATTCAGATGCTGCGTGCCGGGGATCACCCGCATGCAACCGTTCTCCGGCGTCGAATCGTCCACCGCGAGCCAAAACGTTACCACCTCCATGGGTTCGAGTGGCCAATAGCTGCCGTCCTGATGCCAGAGCACGGCCATGCCGTCGTGCGGAGGTTTGCTGATGTAGTGCGAGGCGAACAGGGCGATGTTCGATCCCACAAATGCTTCGACGCGGTCCAGCAGCCGGTCATCGCTCACGAGGCGGACCCAAAACGCGTCTTCTGTCATGAGTGTGTGGTGGAGATGTTCGGGCCGCAAGTCGGGATGCTTCTGAAGCAGCCACGCCACATGGTCACGGGCCTCCTGAATCAGGTCCGCATCGAGCACGTTGCTGAACACTACGTAACCGTCCCGTTCAAATTGGCGTCTGGCTTCTGAGAAATCTTCCATCGGTCTTCCTGCCCAAGTAATTGTGATTCTGAACGTCAGCGAAGAATCTCGCACACCCAAAGCTCCGGGTATAAGAGATGCTTCGCTTTCGCTCAGCATGACAGAAGGGCCATGCTTCCTGCTCAAAGTCAGGAATCACTGGCGCGTCTTGACGAAGGTAGCATACGCGCGCAAGGTCACGCGCCGGCTTCGAGCGCGGTGCGCGGCAGACCGCGCGCGGCCAAGCTAAACAACATCCGAAGCAACATATTGCTTCCGCCGAGCAGCTTGGCGGCCAAGATGGTGGCGCGGACGCTGCGGCGCGAAATCTTCACCTCAGTTCCTGAAGTGAACCGCCGGTTGTGATTGATTCTCCGCAGCGTGAGCACGGCCATGCCTATCGCCCAAAGGCAGAATTCGCGAATGCCTTTTTCGGATTTCGGGATGAGCAGCGTATAACGAAGCGCATTTTCGAGGTGGGCATGGGCAATTGCAATCAATTTGACCAGGCCGGCTTCGAAGGCGGAATCGCCGGCACCCGGCGCCAACGCATTCAGGTCAAAACCTTCTTGTTGAAAAACCCCTTCCGGCAGCCAGCAGGTGTCGCGTTCCTTGTCGTCCCAGATGTCTTTGAGAATATTGGTCATTTGTAGCCCCTGGCCGAATGAAACGGCCAGCTTGGACAACGCTTCCTTCTTTTGGGCGGTCTTCGCGGAGTACTGGCAAAAAAGGTCCGTAAGCATCTCGCCTACCACGCCCGCCACGTAGTAGCAGTAGCGGTCCAGGTGTTTGAGGTCCGGGAGACCGCGCCGGAATCGCGCTGCCTGATAGTGTTCCATGCCGGAAGTCATGATGCGGACGCATCGGGCCAGAATGGCCTGTTGTACGCCAGGAAAGCCGCGGGTGATACGCAGTACGCGTGCTGTGTTCTCGACCAAATTCTTCTCCGACTCAAGCGTGCTGCCGCCCAGACGAGCCCGCAGTGATTCGGCGAAGGCTTGCGCTTCTTCGCGCCCTTGCACCGCCTCGACGAAGCGCGTCGAGAACTCTTTTTTTTCCTCCAGCGTGAGCGTATCCGAATCTTCGATGGTATCGGCGATGCGACACAAGAGGTACGCGTTTCCGACCACGGATCGCAGCCCTTCGGGCAAACGCGGGATCGTCAAGGCGAACGTGCGCGACACGCCCTGCAAAATGGAGGTTTGGTACGCGAGGTCAGATGCGTAAGTTGTAGAACTCTGCGACGAAGTTGCCATAACGATATCGGATGTAACGGACTCGCTCATTCCCTCTCCGACCTGGGGCGAGTCCGGACCGGTTTGAATGCACATACGGTACGCGTTCGCACCGGCCGGTGTCAAGAAACACTTGTAGGACAATCGCATCACATGATCATGTTTCCAATGGCGCCGAGGAGGAGCATCTGCAAGGCCCATATCAGCGGTTTAACCAGCATTCCGACGATAATGAGCGTAACTACTTCCACCCACTTCAAGTCATACAAATGCCAGACCAGAAGCAAGCCCAATACACCCCCCACGCAGGGTACGAAGCTTAGGCCCGCCACGGCCATGGCCACCAGGCTCAGTCCGAGAAGGTTCTTCCCGAAGGTTTCGTTTGGAAGTTTATTCGACCAACTCAGCACAAGGTAAAGGATGGTAACTGCGCTAGCAATTCCGAACAGCAGCCGTGTTGGGAGGACAATCCATAGCGAAAGGCGATTGATTGTCATTAGCCGTTCGTCTTGGAGGTCTTGTTCGGCAACATCCTGGTCGCCAGCGATGCTCTCCTCCTCCAGCGAAATGTAGTCCGGCGAGGCGAACACGAAGAAGAGCGTAATCAGAATGACCGAACAGCCCGCGATCAGCAGTGCGGTACGGGCGTGTTCGTGCATGAAATCGGTCAGGCGGTCGTAGATACCGCCGAGGCCGGACCGCGATTCATCATGCCAGGACAACTCGGTCACCTCAGCCTCGTTCGGCGCCGGGGCAGGAGATTGGTCGAACGGTCGGACGTCCGTCGCCCCGGTGAGGTTGGCGCAGACATGGCACAGGACACCGTTTTCAATCTGATGGCGGTCCCATGTACCACGAAACGCCCGACCACATCGCGCGCACTGATTCGGGTTCCGTGTCGGTTGGGGAATCTCGGATTCCGCAGTGCTCTCGGCGGCCGGAGTTACACCGTGTGAGACTGTGACGGGTGTCGTATTCGCTTCGGTAACTTGCAGCGGTTGCCCGCAACGCGCACATTTGCCCGTCATTCCGAGGGCGAACTCCGAGACCCGGAACTGGTTCCCGCAGGTGCACGTAACGAGAAGATCAGGCATAGCGCCAGCGATTATAACCAGCTCGTTGCGGCAAGTCTCTCAGTTGTTCTTGGCGAGGTCCGTGTTGGTGGGCGACGTTGCGGGTAAAATTTGCAGGTCTATTGCCTCGCTGAGAAAGACGGGTTTCGTGGGCGATCGGGCTTCGATCAGGGCCTGGATATAAATGCGGCGCGCCGTCGGCGCCACCCAAGGCTCGACGTAGATTTCCATCCGGCGGTCGTTCTCGCCGTCGCGGACCAGAATGCCGTTCAGTCCGGTATCCATCACCCGCACGCCGAAAGGCAGGTTCAATACATCAATCGGAACCCGGCTGGTGAAGTCGTTCTGTCGCTCCAAATGAACCGCGATCCAGTTGGACTGCCCCGGCGCGATGGCCACCTGCGTGACGTCGTTCCGAACCACCACGTCCGGAGGAACTTCTATCACCGTAATCGGCCCGAGGGTCGTCTCCCGGCTCACCGATTGACCGTTTAATTCCGAGTCCGCCGTCACCCTGAAGGTCGTGTCCAGCGGCATAGACTTTGCTTCCGGAGCGGCCGTCAGCGCCAATCGCACGCGTTCTTCGCCGGGCGGGATGGTGTCCGGCTCGGCGCTGAAACCTTCCGGTAAACCGTGCAAATGAACGCGCACCTCGCCCGAAAAGCCTTCCTTGCGGCGGACGCGTACTTCGACGGGCACGCGACTGCCCGTCGCGATATTCACGCGATATGGGCTCGCGACTACGTCGAAGTCAGGCTGGGGCTCGCGCAGGGTTAGACGATAGCCGTTGCGCGCGGACTCTCTCCCGACGGCATCGCGCACCCGGACGAAGAAATCGCCGTCGTAGGGCGCCGTGAACTCGAGATGGGAATCGCCGGACGCCTCGCCGTCGCCCGAGAAGCTGTCATCGTTGCGCCAGTACAAGGGGAAGATGGGCATCCGGTTCGGGGCAAACGTCGTACCGGGCGGATGAATCTCCACTCGATACGCCTTCGCGTTGACCGCGTGGTGCTGCGGCGTCGTCGCGAAGAATCCCATGCGTTGTCCGTTCGCGTAGGCTTTGAAGCCCACGTCTTCGTCTGGGTAATCGGGCAGGGCACGAACTTGCAGGACTTCGGCGCCGACCATGACGTAGTCGCCAATCTTCAAATCGCGCCAATTGTCCAGCCGCAGGCCTGCGGCCTTCGAGTCGCGGCCCGACAACACGAGAAAAGTTTCTGCCACGCACCGCGCCAGCCCGCGCTCCAGCGGCTTGCCTTCGGCGTCAAGGACTTCCACCACCGTATCCAGAAGAGAGCCCAGCCGGGCGGACATGGTTTCTATCACAAGAGTCTGATCCTTTTGCGCATGGAAACGGTATAGGTCGGCATCTGGATCGTGGTCTGATTCAGCCTCGAGGTGTGCGTTCACGGTCGCCCCGACCTCGACAACGGCGGCCTGAGCAACTTCGTCGTTAGGTTCGGTCTCGATTCGTTCCGGGAAGGGGCTCACGGCCAGGACGGGCGCAGAAATCGGACTGCCCTCGGGGACGGAGAGCGGCAAAGGCATGGTCGTGATCGCGGGAACGGCGTCGGGCGGGTCCACTTCAACACGAGCGCCATTGCCCAAATTAAAACCCTCCAGCTCGAGTTTCTGTGGCACTCCTGCGGAGACCCCCATCGGCCAGAGCTTGGTGACGAGTGGAAACTCTCCGATGTGCAAGCGATAGGTCAGACCGGAGCGCAGGTCATAATCGGAAACTTCGAGCACGTAGTCGCCGTTCGCCTCGACGCGGTGCGCCATGCGCTCGCGCTTGGGATCACCGAACGCATCGGCCGAACATCGTACGTTACCGGCGGAATCAAGTAATTTCAGGGAGGGATTCAACTGACTCTCGGTTAAAACGAAAACCAATTCCTGTCCGCTTTTCGCCGCGAGGCGGAAATGGTCCACGTCGCCCGAGACGTCAATCTTACCGGCGATTACTGCGGGCCACTCCAGACGCTGCGCTGAATCCGCGGAGTTGTTCGGTTCCGCCTCGGTCGCGTCGGCGGTTCGCGTGACATTGAACGCCACGGGATTCGTGATT
Source organism: Candidatus Hydrogenedentota bacterium (assembly GCA_016209895.1). Lineage (GTDB taxonomy): Bacteria > Hydrogenedentota > Hydrogenedentia > Hydrogenedentales > SLHB01 > JACQVH01. The sequence goes on from JACQVH010000123.1 coordinate 6,915, forward strand.
CCGAGCGGTGTGCGCAACAGCAACTCGTGTCGGCCCAAGGGCGCGTCGGCGGGAACGGCGATTTTCAATTTGAGTGTGTATGGCCGCGCGTTGTCGAAAATATCCGCGTCGGTTCCACGTTGTTTCGCGAGCTTGATTTCCGGTTCCGGCTCGGCCTTCGTCTCGATAACCCGCGCGGTGACTGGGCCCGCGCCTAGGACCGGCTCCGACCGATCCAGATTCTTACCCGTAACCGTTACTTCGACTTCGCCTCCGCGCGGCCAGGTGTCGGGCGTAATTTCGGTGATGGACGGTGGGATAGTCGCGCGGATGACGACCGCGTGCACCTCAAGGCTTGTGACCTTCTTCCGGGTCTCCGGTTCTGGCGGCGGCGGAGCCGCCGCCACTTGGACGCCGGGATTCGTGCCGGAGAGACGCTTGCCCGTGTTCGCGGCGTAGACCGCGCTGGATGCGTCGTAACGTCCAGCCGCAAGGAAGCGACCGTCAGGACTCAACGCCAACGCGGATACCCAGTCGGACTGGGGTTCAAACACCAGGCGTTCGGTGAGGGTGGCCGCGTCCCAAGCCTTTATCCGCCGATCCTCGGCAGTTGAGTACAGCGTTTTCCCGTCCGGCGCGTAGAGTACTTTCAAAATTGCGCCGTCGTGTGCGAACGTCGAACGGAGCAAATTGCCGGCGGTAAACGAGGTCTGTTGGATCGGCCCGGCCGACTCGCCCATATCCCAGATTCGAACGATCTTGTCTGCGCCCGCCCCGGCCAATTCTTGACCGGAAGGCGAGAACGCCAGCGTCAACACCGCGTCGAGCGAATCCGACAACGTGATTAGCATTCTCCCGGAATCGGCGTCCCAGACCTTGATGGTTCGGTCTCCCGCGCCCGATGCCAGCAGCCTCCCGTCCGGACTGAACGCGACCGCATATACGGCATCTACATGCTGCGTGAGGTGATAGATTTCCTCGCTGGTCTCGATGCTCCACACTCCGACCGTCTTGTCATAACTGCCAGTGGCCAACCGTTTCCCATCGGGGCTGAAGGCAGCGGACAGAATATTGTCACGATGGCCTTCGATGGTGCGAAGAAGCGTCTGGTCGGATACCTGCCAGATTTTGATCTCCCCGGACCGACCCGGCTTCCCGCCCGCGGCCGCGAGGAGCGTTCCGTCGGGCGAAAATGCCATCGCCCGCACCATTTCTGCGTGTCCCCCGAGCCGATACTTGGGAGGGGTCTGATCGCCCTCCGGACTTACGGCCGCGAACACCACCGTATGCAAGCCACCTTGCGCCAGCACCAATTCGGTCCCGAGGGATGCAAAGGCCAGGGAACTGATACGCGAAGGGGAACTCAAAGACGTAGCGTCCGGCGGCGCAGACGCCTTTTCGGAAGGCTCGGAGTCGGCCGAAGCCGCCACGACATTCGGCGTCTGAGCAGATTCGGCTTTTGCCCCGTGATCAATCCATTTTCGAATTACATCAATCTGAGCCGGGGACAACTGCTGACCCTTCTTGGGCGGGGGCATGAATGGCTCGATCTTGTGCTCGATGAGTTGCACCAGCCGGCTTTCGGCGGCTTGACCCGGTACGATAGCGGGGCCACTTTCTCCGCCGCGCAACGCCGATGCAGCGGTGGACAAATCCAACTTCGCCTTTACCGGGCTGGTCCCCGGAAAATGGCAGCCGGAGCAGTTCTCTTGGAGAATTGGAAAGACGTCCTTTTCAAATACCAACTGCGCGTCCTCGCCGAAGGCGGCCTTACCAAGTGCTACAGAGCAGAGAACAACAACGTTTACTGCAAACCGCAAGCGTCTTCGGGGGCCGCGACTATCGTCGTGTTTAATCATCCGCCGTACTTTCTTCGGTCCTAATGCCTCGGTCGTGCGTTGCGACGTCCTCAGTGGTTGAAAATGAATTCCTTGCCGGTCAAGACTGCCCAAGCGAGGTCCTCGAGGGCTTGTCGCCGGTCCGCCTTCCAGGTATCGCCTTCGCGCGGTATCGCGGTCAGCACCGTGACCACCGCCTGCGTTTCCGCCGGACTGGGCGGTCGCGCCACGGCGCGCACGAAAAGCGTTTCCACGACCGCATCGTCATTTGAGTCGCCCTCCGCAAATTGAGCAAGGAACGACTTCTCGTGGCGGAGTTTGCCGTTGAGCGTGTCGCCATTGGCCACGTGTAGCGTCTGGGCCACATTGGAATCGTCCGTCCGCTCACAGGAGCACGTTTGAATCCGGGCCGGCCGCCCAAACGCCGACAAGAAGTACGAACCGATCTGCGAATCCGGCAACTGCAATGCGCGGAATCCGGCCGGGTATCCGGCAAACTCCGTCGGGACGCCGGTGACCTGTGAATACGCGTCCAGGAGCACTTCCGCGCTCAGACGCCGTACGAGGTATTGCGAATAATGTTTATCGTCCGGGGCCGCAGTGTCGGCGGGACGAGAGGAACGTTGATAGGTCGCCGAATTCATGATCCGGCGTATCAAATGCTTGAGATCGTATTGATGCTCGACGAGATCATCGCATAACGCCTGCATCAACTCTTCATTCAAGGCGGGATTCGTGAGCCGCAAATCATCTTCCGGTTCCACCAAGCCGCGACCCATGAAATTGCGCCAGACCCGGTTGACCACTGCCCGCGTGAAGTACGGGTTCTCCGGCGCCGTCAGCCACCGCGCTAGGTGCTCCCGCCGGTCTTCCGGCGCATTTGGCTCCATCGTCTCTCCATCCAGCGGTCGCGGCGGCACGGGCTTGCCCAGCCGGGGATGAATGACGTCGCCGAAATCGTCCACCAACACTTCCGTGTCGTTACCGCGACGTCCGTTCTTCAGCTTTACGCGTGCGAACAAGTTCGCCATGCCGAAGTAGTCATCCTGGGTCCATTTCTCGAGTGGATGATTGTGACAGCGCGCGCAGGTGATGGACATCCCCAGGAACGCTTGCGACGTGGTTTCCGTAAGGTCCACGGTTTCTTTGTGCATCACGAAGTAGTTGGCCGCGCCGTTCTCGAGCGTGCTTCCCGTCGCCGTGAGAATCTCCCGCACGAACTGGTCCCACGGTTTATTCTGCGCCACGCTTTCGCGGATGTAGCGATAAAACGCGGACAGTTCTTCGCGACGCGGAATGTTCTTCGAGGACAACAGCAGCAAGTCCGACCATTTGTAGGCCCAATAATCCGTATATTCAGGGCGCTCCAGCAGTTGGTCAATCAGTTTCGCCCGTTTGGCCGGAGCGGAATCGGCGAGGAAGGCGGTGGTTTCCTCCAGCGTCGGCAAGATGCCAATAGCGTCCAGATACGCGCGCCGAATGAACTCGCGGTCGGTAGCCTCCCCGGCAGGAGCAATCTGCAAGCGCCGAAGCTGCCGCAGCACCAATTCATCAATGTAGTTGTTGCTCTTGGCGGTACGATACACGTCTGGGGCAACATTCTGGGGTCGAGGAACGGTGAGGCGCGCCGTCGCCACTCGACCTGAGTACCAGGCCGTGACGCTAACAGCGCCCGGGCCTTTCACGGCGACCTTGCCGCCTTCGTCCACCACCGCCACGGACTCGTCCGTCGTGCCAAACTTGGTCCGACGCGTGGCGTCGCTATACGTACCGTCCGTATAATGCGCTTGGACGAGAATTTGCTGTTCTGCGCCCGCGCCCAACGTGACCGATTCCGGCAACACGCGAATCGCTTTCAGGCGGCGCTCCTCCTCAGGCGCAGCGGGGGCGCCGTTCTGAATCCAATCAAGCAAAATCCGATACGTTTCGGAGTCTTTTTCAAAACGCTTTCCACCTTCATGCGGGACTTGCATGGTCGGCTTGAGCAACATCAGGCTCTCTTCCGGCTCCACCAGTGAAACCCGGCGGCCATTGGCCTGTCGGGTCAGCACTTTGTGGTCCCACTCGATATCAAATCCGCGCAGGGAGAGTTTGAACCCGTTCTTGCCCGCCGCCGCGCCGTGACAGGCTCCGGTGCTGCATCCCATCCTGAACAGCAGCGGCTCGATGTCATTACGAAAGCTGGCGTGATAAGGCGCATCTATGCCCTTTACCTCGACCGTTGCCGTCGCGGACTGTCCTTCCACGGTGGCGGTAATCGTAGCGGTGCCGTTGCCATTAGCCCACAAGGTCCCGTGCTCGTCTACCGATGCAATCTGGGGATCGGAGGATTGAAATTGGGCTCTGACGGTCAGGTCGCCTTCCCAGTTCGCGCCGGTCCGTTGCTCGACGAGGAGTTGATGCTGCGCCCCTTGATGATTGAGCACCACGTCCGCCGGCAGTATCACGACTTCAGCGTGCGGACAAACCGCCACGAACCCGAACAGAAGAAGTGGAAGTCTGACTGAAACGAAATTCCCTCTCATGAATTTCCTCGTCGAATGCGTTTCATTGTGGCACCCGTCGGCGGTTACACTAATTCGAGGATGGGCTTTACGCCATAGTCCACGATGGGGATGGGGCGATTCGCCGGACCCGGCAGTTCCGTCTCGAGATCAATCCCCAGGCAGTGGTACGCAGTCGCCACCACTTCCGCCGGAGTGACGGGGCGTTCGACGGGATAGGCCGCAATGTCGTCTGTTTTCCCGACCACGCGTCCACCCTGGATGCCGCCTCCGGCCATTAGAACGGACCACACTTGGGGCCAGTGGTCCCGGCCACCCGCCGGATTGATCTTGGGTGTGCGACCGAATTCGCCCATGGCCACGATGAGCGTGGTCTCGAGCATCCCGCGCTGGCTCAGGTCCTCGAGCAAGGTGCTTAGACCGTGATCCAACATCGGCCCGACCAGGTCCTGATAGCACTCGATTGGGCTGAACGGAGCCGACCCGTGGATATCCCAGGTGATCTCATTGAACACCGTCTCAAACATATTGATGGTGGCGAAGCGTACGCCCCGTTCAAGCAGCCGCCGCGCGAGCAAACAGCTCTGACCGAACTTGTTCATCCCGTAGGCTTCGCGCAACACGGCCGGTTCCGAGGAGAGATCAAACCCTTCGCGCGCATTAGCCGACGACATCAACGTGTAGGCCTGCTGGAAATTCTCATCGAGCAGCCGCGCGTCCGGTGTCGCTTCCATTTGCTGGACCGACTGGTCTACGAGGTCGCGAAGCTTGCGCCGCCGGTCAATCCGGACGGCGGACATGTAATCGGGAGGCAGGAGGTCCGGTACTTTAAAGTCCGGTTTGTCGGGTTCTTCGTTCAGGATGAACGGGTCATGCGATTTGCCGAGGAACCCGGCGTTCTGGCCGTGGGGCATGTTGCCGCCGGTATTGCCAATGGGGCGCGGCATGAGTACGTGCGGCGGCATACCGTCGTGCGAGCCCCGCAAGAAACTGACCACGCACCCGGCGTGCGGGTGTTCCATCCCATTCTGGAACAGCCGCCCGGTCTGCATCATCTGGTGCCCGGTGTCATGGACTCCCGCCGCCTTGTGGTGTAGCGTGCGGATAATCGAGAACTTGTCCGCGTGCTTGGCCAGATTGGGGAAAATCTCGGAGATTTGGATGTCCGGGCAGTTGGTCTTGATAGGTTTATACGGGCCGCGAATCTCCGCCGGCGCATCCGGCTTCATGTCAAACGTATCGAGCTGGCTGGGGCCGCCCACGAGGAAGAGGAAAATGCAGTTGACATCTTTCTTGACCGCGCCCGCGGCCTTGAGTTGAAACAGGCTGGGAAGGGTGACACCCAAAGCCGCCAAACTCCCCACGTGCAAGAAGTCCCGACGCGTCAATCCGTCGCAGAAATGAACCGGTCGCCTCGCATCCACACGGACCATGGGGCCGCCTCCTCTGACTGGCACAAAAACTCGCTAACGTAACAAGAGAAAGCGGGTCAAAATTGCGGGACGCCTGCTGAGAACTAAACGTACCGTAACTTTCAGCTTATCAAATGCTTACGTACCAGCGTAATCTCATCCCGCGGGATCAGACGGGCCGCGGTTCATGGCCGTCCCGTTCTGCCCGCCGTGCACGAGTCATGTGTTCGCGGATTCCGCCTCGCTTAACGAAGGCCTTTTCGAGCTGCTGAATCTGGCGACCCAGAAGGTAACTCGCGACTCGGATCAGTCCGATGATAACGTTGGCGCAGACGGCCGGATCGGGGTTCTCAATGCCTTTGCGGAAGGCCTCATACGTCGCGGCGCGGATTCGGTTTAGTTCGCGAAGACGGCGGGCATACGGATGATCCTTGGTCCATTCAGTAAAGCCCCGCGCGCGAAGGAAGTCCCGGTAGTCCCCCAGCAATTCCTCTAAACTGGCACGGGCGATATTGGTTAGCTTGATCTCCGTCTCCTTGGAAGTTCCCGAAGCCATGCTCCCCTCGATAATGTTCTGTTTGCCGGAGCGGGCAGCCTGGATCATTTGGTCGCTAGTGCGGTCCCTTTTGCCAAGAAACCGCCCACAAAAATAGAGGGTGGCGTCGTAAACGATCTCCGCTTTTTGGTAGGAAAGCAGCTTCTTATAAGCTCCGTGGGGCGGGATGAAACGTTGGGTCATGATTTCCCTCCGCTGAATAAAGGACCGCAAGGACATCAAGGACTGCAAGGACACCAACGACACCCTACCCTTTGCCGAATGTCGTTGCTGTCCTTGGTGTCGTTGTGGTCCTTGCTGTCCTTTGGCCTCCCAAGCCGACATCCTACCAAAATCGGGAGGGCGATATAACCTGGAGAATACGTTCGTTTCCCACCCCCTTGACATCGCCTACAAATGTAGGCTATAATCCACGCGAGTAGTCCATGGAAGGAGGCTGCACTCCGTGCCTGCAAACAAGTCCGCACGAGAAACGCCCCGGCTCTCCGAGGCGGAATGGGAAGTCATCAAGCCGTTGTGGAAGCACGGGCCGATGGCCGCCCGCGACATTTACAAGGACATCCCCGACAAGTTTGGCTGGGCCTATAAGACCGTGAAGACGATGCTGGCCCGGCTGGTGAAGAAGGGGGCCGTCACCTACGATCAGATCGGCAACTCGTATCTGTACCGGCCGGTTTACTCGCGGGAGGAGATGACGCGTAGCGCCACCGGCACGTTTATCCAACGCGTCTTCGACGGCGCCTGGTCGCCGTTGTTGGCGCATTTTGTCGAACACGTGAACCGCGAAGAACTCGAAGTTTTGAAGCGCGAATTGGCGCGGCTCGAGAAAAAGGAACCCAAGAACAGGGGGGAATAGTCGTGAATCACGCTGGCGTAGTGTGGGACCGGATGGTGTGGGGCTGGGTGGAGTGGATGTATCCGATGGCCTGGCAAGTGGCCGTGCTCGCGGCGATAGTGTGGGGGCTGACTCGGCTCGTGCGGAAATCCAGCGCGTCCTTCCGCCACGCGCTGTGGCTCCTGGTCTTTGTGAAACTGGTGCTGCCGCCTACGCTGGCGACGCCGTGGTCGGTGGGAACGTTGGCAAATCGTTTTCCGGAAACATCCCTGCCGCTGGACATCGCCGAGATATCGGAACCTTCGCAGACACCGATCGTTCCGATAACAACTGGTTGGCACGATCAAGCGAGATCAATTGTGCCCCCGGAGCCGAACGCACAGCCCATAGCACCTCCGGTCTTTAGCGAGGACCGATGGAGCGAATCCTCGCCGCCGATGAGCATGCAGCCTTCTTCGCCATTGCCTGAATCTTCCTCGTCCCCACCGGAGGCGTTTCGTGTCACGTTCACTATGTTAGCAATGGCGTTGTGGGCACTGGTCGCGGCAGGGATGTTTGGATTCTTCGTCTTCCAGGGACTGCGCCATCATCGCGCCGTAATGCGCGATTTAAGCCCGATGGACGCAGACCTGGCCGAGATCGTCCGTCAGCAGGCGGAGGGTCTACGGGTGAAACAGCGCTTCGCCGTTCGTCTGAGTCCGCACATTCGCATCCCCGCCGTAGTCGGTTTCGTGCGCCCGACGGTCCTGCTGCCGATGCCGTTGGTTTCCGAGCTTTCCAGCGAACAACTCGCGAACCTGATCGGTCACGAACTGGCGCATATCCGTCGGCGGGACGTCCTCCAGGGCGCGGTCTCGATGTTGTTGCTTTGTCTTTACTGGTTCCACCCCGCCGTTTGGTTGGCGAACTTTCACCTGAGGAGGGAACGGGAAATGGCGTGTGACGATGCGGTGCTTTACGCGACGCGGCAGGAGGGACGCAAGTATGCCTCGACCATCATCCGCGTAGCCGAATCTTTCGATGAAACCGTGCCTGCGGGGGCTGGTTTTCTTGGTCTGCTCGAAATCTCGGAGAATCTGCTCCAGCGCATCCGTTCAGCGGCGGACGCCACGCGCTCGCGCCGTTTCGGACGACGCTCTCTGGCCGCCTTGGCAGCACTTGCGCTACTGCTGATCCCCATGGGTGTGTGGACGGCGGCCTCATCAGCCGAGGAAGCCCCTTCAGCGGCGCTCGAAGCCGAAATTGCCAAGTATTACGATACGGCGGAACCGGAATTCCTCAAGTTCGTCCGTGTCGAGGGCGCGCGCTTGGAACAAAAGGGCCTGTGGCCCGCGCTGGACGCGTTCGCGGGTCTGTCCGGCGCCGAGCGCGAGGCAAAAGTGGCGGAGACGCTCAAAGTGCTCGATGGCCCGCCGGGAGACGAACAGGCAAAAGCCGTCACCGAGGCGGGCGCGCTTAAGGACCCGCGTCTGCTCCCTGCGCTAATCAATGTGGCGTGGTCCCCGCGCAGCGATGGCGCGGCTACTCATTGTCGCCATCTCGCCGCCATCGCATTGGGCCGGCTCGACGACCGAAAAGCTGTCCCCATCCTCATACCACTACTCGGCCACATCAACGAGGAGGTGAACCTCTGGTCGTTCGCTTCGTTGACCCGGCTCACGGGACAATACTTCCGCGAGAAAGACGCTTGGATTCAATGGGCGAATTCCGCCGGACCCGACACCGCCATCTCGCCAGCAATCCTCGAATGGGTGTCGTCACGATTCAAGTACGTCGAGTTGCCAAAAACCAGCGCGGCTCTGGGAGAGGCCGCGCCCGCACCTAGTCCAGCAACGCCCAGTATCGATCCGGCGGCGGCTGTCGAGCAGGAAATCACGGATCACTATGCAGTCGCCGATCCCGATGTGCAGGAGTACATCCGCTGGACGGCGCGCACGTTCAGCCGAGGCGGCCTGTGGTTTCCCGCGAATGCATTCGAGAATCTCAGTCCCGAAGAACGTGAAAGGAAGATCCAGTATGACGCACAAGTGCTCGAAGGCGAGTACGGCCGCCATCTCTGCACGGCCCTGGCGGAAGCGGGCGCCCTCAAAGACAAGCGTTTGCTGCCTGGACTGATCAAGGCCGCGAGTTTCCACCGCGAAGACAGCGACTACGACTGTCGGCCCAAATGGATGGCCGTGTCCGCCCTCGGCCGCCAAGACGACGTCTCCGCCGTGCCGACGATCGTCCCGCTCGTAGACCATGGCAACCAGAACACCAGGATGTGGGCGCGTGCCTCGCTCGTGCGACTCACCGGACAGAACTTCAGCGCCGACAAGCAGGCATGGGGCAAATGGTGGAACGAGTCCTGCCACGAGCCGAAGATTGACCTGGCGCAATTGAAACCGTGGGTGCCGCTTGAACAGCGTCAAGCGACTGCGGCACCCGGGGCGACGGCTGCGCCCGCGGGGCCACCGGCGGGTACCGGACCGGTCGGCAAAGTACTTCGTTTTGACGGCCAAGACGACTACATCGCTATTCCGCCTTCGTCACCACTTGATCTCACCAAAAACTTGACGGTTTCGGCGTGGGCCAAGGTTGATCCCGGACTGCGTGGAGAGGCACCGTTGCTTCGCCGAGGCGACGATCAGCCTGGCTTTGACCCGTATGTCCTGGGGGTATACCGAAATAAGATGCACTTTGGAATGTTTCTTGGTCGGGAAGGGCGGAACCACGATGCGATCCCTATGGCCACCGCCGACTACGACAGCCAATGGCACTACTGGACTGGCGTTCATGATGCCGAGGCCGGACGTCTCTTCCTGTATAAGGACGCAGCACTGGCTAACGAGGTCCCGGTCAGTGGCCAGATTCAATACGACACCCGGAACATGGGGAACGAAATCGGCGCCATAGACCGTGGGAAATGGGGCGGGAGTTGGGGATTCTTCAAAGGAGAGATTGACCAGATCAGCGTCTGGAATGTCGCGCGTAAACCCGAGGAAATCCAGCGCGAAGTGAGGGAGGGTCTGAAGGGCGATGAACCCGGCCTGGTGGCGTTGTGGACGTTTGACGAAGACGGGCAAAGTATTACTGATCTTTCACCTTCGAAGATCACCGCCACTCTCGGAAGCACACCCGAGGCTGACAGCAACGACCCGGCCCGCGTTCCCGCAAATGAAGCGCTAGCGGCTGCGGCTGTGCCGTCTGCGGCACCTCAGATGCCTGCCGCGCCTGCGCCGCTTCCCCCGGAGGTGACCGCTGTCATCGAACGACTTCCGGGCGAACTGGTTTACACGTGTACCTACCAACATCGCAGCCGCGGCGGCGACTTGCCCCAGCCCGCAACGGTGTGGCTCAAATCCACGCCGCAACACGAGTGCATCGCCGCTTGCTATCTGCCGGCTTTCAACACGACGTATGTGACGTACGCCACGCCCGGCAAGGATCTTCACGGGTACATCGAGCACATGCACGGCCGTGATGGCCGGCCGCCGTCGAAGCGTGAAATGGAATTGAACAAAGGCACCGTGTCCATCAAATATGAAGGGGGCGAGAAGGACGGCCAGACCGAGACGTTCACGGTACCTGACAATGCCATCTTCTGCCCAAACAGCCGCCCCGATCCGTATGCCGCACACATGGCGCTGTTTCTGGCCTCGCTCGCAAAGGAAACGCGCGAACTGACCTGCTACGACTGGGACAACACGGGAAAAGGCTTCGCGAGTTACAACATCCGTCTTGAATACAAAGGCCAGGAGACCGTCACCGTCCCGGCCGGCACCTTCACGGCGCATCACTATGTCGAGACGCACCTCACCTTCGGCGACACCTGGTACAAAAAGCGCCCCGGCCACGTGACCGACTATTGGTGCCTCGACAACGGCGTCATCGTCCATATCCTCCGCCACCGCGAACCCTACGAGATTCTCCTGACCGCCGCCGAAGGCGCCGAGCCCTTGCCGGGCCAACTCGAAGCTCGAGCAGAATCCGTCGCAAGCGAGCCCGCCGTGGCGGGATTAAGCGACGGCGAATTGCGCGAATTAGTCAAAGCGAACTACCAAACGTGCCGTGAATACCGTGACCGGTCCCGGCGCTCTGAGGGCTACCTCCAGGAGAACGCCCCGAAGCGACTTGCGTATTGGCAGGAAGCGGCCAAACGTGGCATTCCCGAGGCTCAGACACTCCTCGCCCTTTGCTACCACTACGGCGTAGGTCTCACGGTTGACTTGGCCAAGAAAGGCGAACTTCTCCAAGCCGCCTCCGAACAAGGTGACCCGGTCGCCATGTTCAATCTCGCGCAGGCCTATATTACCGGCAGCGGCAGACCGCGAAACGTGCAGGAAGGAATGAACTGGTACCAAAAGGCCGTCGAACTGGGCGATTCGGGTGCCATGTGGCACATGGCTTTCTACTTGGTGAAGGGGCAAGAGGTACCTCGAGACACCGTGAAGGCTGTCGAATTGCTGAGAAAGTCAGTCGAACTCGGCAACGCGCGGGCCATGGTTGTGCTCGGCGACTACTATCGCGCGGGCGATATTGTGGATAAGAACGAGACGGAGTCAGCGAAGTTGTACCAGAAAGCGGCCGAGCTCGGCTACGATGAAGCCCGCCAGCGGGTCCGGCAACTCGATGCCGCCAAGCCAGAACTGTCCGGCTCGACCTCGTCGGTTTCCCAATAGGCGACACCCGTCCCGTTTGTGATAGGGAACGCGCAAGCGCTCTGCCCTATCCCCCCCACGGCGGATTGTATCTCTGCGGCCTTCTCCACCACTTTGGAAGACGTTAGAGTCCCAAGGCGGCATTGATCACTAACTGCACGTCTACGGCGTCCACTTGATTGTTCCGGTCAACGTCGCTGTTGAACTCCACAGATAACCCGAGCGCGGCATTGATGACGAGTTGGACGTCAACCGCGTTGACCACGCCGTCCGTGTCTATGTCCTCGGGTTCGCTCTCTGGAAACGACTCGGGATCGTTAGGGTCCGTACCTTCCACGAACTCCCGGTAATTTGAGAATGTGTCACCGTCCGCGTCGCCGTCTGCATCGTCCAGCAGCGGATTCAGATTGTTGGTGACTTCATATCCGTCCGGCATGAGGTCGTCGTCGGTGTCCGGATCGAAAGGCTCCGTACTCTCAAGGAATTCGTCAAGATTTCGAAGCGCGTCCTGATCCGGGTCTTCCTGACGATCATCCCGTAGCGGATCGAGTCCGTTCGCGGCTTCCCAGCCGTCCGGCATGCCGTCTAGATCGGAATCGGGATTGCCGGGATTTGTTCCCGCGAGATATTCTCCGAGGTTGTGCAGTCCGTCCGAATCGGCGTCGTTGGCGCCGTCACTCACGGTTGGATTCAGCGCGTTGGACACCTCCCAGCCGTCCGGCATGCCGTCATTGTCGGAGTCGGTGTCGTTGGGTTGGGTGCCTCGCCCATATTCCTCAATATTGGAAAGACCGTCCGAGTCCGCATCGGATTCGGCGTCGTTGACCAGGGCGTTCAGCCCACCCGCTACTTCCCAGCCGTCCGGCATGCCGTCGTTGTCCGAATCTTGCTTAGTCGGATCGGTTCCGTTGCGATACTCGTCCACGTTTGTAAGCCCATCGCTGTCGGCGTCTTCGTTCGCGTCGTTGATCACCGGATCAAACCCCATCTGGACTTCCCAGCCGTCCGGCATGCCGTCATTCTCGGAGTCGGTGTCATTGGGCTTGGTGCCACGACCGTATTCCTGAAGGTTGGAAAGACCGTCCGCGTCCGCGTCCGATTCCGCATCATTTGCGAGCGGGTTCAATCCGCCGGTTACTTCCCACCCGTCCGGCATGCCGTCATCGTCCGTGTCCGAATCCCAAGGGTCCGTGATGTATCCGGTAGACCCATTCACTTCGGCTTGGTCGGTCAGCCCGTCGTCATCATCGTCCGTGTCCGAGACGTCGGGCGTGCCGTCGCCGTCGGAATCCACCGGGATGGTCGTGGTCAGGGAAATCTCGCCCCGCAACATCCGACCGATCTCACGCGCAATACGGAGATACCAGTCGGTGGGATAACCTTCGTAATCTACCCAATGGTCGGTGATCGGATAGTTCGGGGATACTTTGAAGATCGCGGTGCCTTCGTCTACCTCGTCGAACATGGCCACAAACATCATGTCCACGCCCAGACTTTGCCAAGAGTAGACTTGCCGCCACAAAAAGCTGCCGCCGCGCCGGGGAATCAGCGAGGTTCCCGGCGGCAATTGCATGAGATTATCCCAACTGAAACCCGGAAAGACCACGGGCAGATACCCAATTCCCAAGCTCCGCGTTTCCTCGAGGTCGGGTGCCCACACGTTGGACACAAAGTTGATAATGTCGGTGGTGCTGGCTACGCGGCCAACCATCCAGGGATTGATAATGTCCCAACTGCGGTACACGTCGGCCCAACCGGGGTCGGACTCGGAATCCGCCGTGAGCGTCCGCCAAAACGTAGGCACGCCGCCGATGACCAGATTCCCGCCGTAGTCCGGATCGCTCTTGAAGAAGTCAATCACCTGCTGGGCTTGGGCTGGAGTGTAGCCCCGGCCTTCAAACCCCAAGCCCCAGATAACTACGACCGGTTTCCCATTATGGTGTAGATACCGCGGATCGTCGAGGAGACCCTCCTCTTCCATCAGATACTTCCAGTCCTCTGTAATGGCCGCTATGAGATTCGCGGGCGAAGTGCCTGACGTGTCGTACTCGAGGGCAAACACGCGGCCGTGCGTGTTCGCGGCATCGCGCACATTTCGCAAGACCCGGTTGCGGATTTCGAAGAAGCGGGGATCGCCGAGTTCCGACACGAAGCGCTGCAAGAACACGCCGTCAATTCCATATTCCTTCATCCATCGGAAATGCAGATCAACCGTGCTCGGCGTAATCGAACTGAATAGTTTCCCGGTCGTGCCGTCCTGGAGCGTGACGCCCTCGGCGGTGAAGAGTTCGCCGGCCGTGTACTCGCGCACGTCGGGCCACATCTCGACGGTGTAGAGGCCGGGGCCGATGGACGTGGTGCTTCGGCTCCAATGTCTCCAGCCTACGGATTCGGGATTGCCGTCGCCCGGCGCCATGAACCAGCCTTGGTAGCCGCACATGGCTTTTCCCGTCAAAGTACTCGGGTCCACGGTTCCTTCGGCCGCTGGAGCCGGCGAAACGCATGCGACCACGCCGACCAGAACGAATATGCCGTGTACCCGGGATTTGCTGACGAACTCGGCGAACGCCATACGTCACCTCTTCACTGTACCGCGGCCCGACGCGGTATACTTCACCGGCAGAGCATCCTGTAGATGATTAGACGGCACGTGTTGGCATGTCAAATCTTGTGTACCTCATTATCCGGTTGCGCAGCACTGCTCCCGTTCCCCCGTTCCGGTCTGCGAGGCGCCTCCTATGCCGACTCGCGGGCCGAGGGGATCGTGAGAGGTCATAATCATCGGGAGTGCCGGGGAAACGCTAACTGCCGCGACTTCTGCGCTTAGTCGTTGAGGACCCATCGGGCCGGGAGGAGCTCGTGGTCAATGGCGAACCGCAGCAGGTCTGCCCGGCTGTGCAGTGCCAGCGTGTTCATGATGCTATGCCAGTGGCTTTCCACCGCGTCTTCCGAGAGGTCGAGCTTCTGCGCGACTTCGGCGTGCGTGAGTCCTCGAACCAGAAGCCGGCAAACGTTCTGTTCTGCCAAAGACAACCGCGCCATCAATTGACGCGATTGATTCGGGGCGGATTTTTCCGCGCAAGCGGCGGTAATCCCCAAGCGTGACAATTCCGCGTCAATATAGCGACCGCCGTTGGCGACCACTTCTACGGCGCGAATTAACTCGCTCTCGGTAGACCGTTTCAGAATACATCCCTTTGCGCCCAATTCGAGAAGGTCCCGGACCGCGTCACAATCATCTTCCGCGGTGATGATGAGAACCGTCGTCTTCCGGCCTCTCTGGAACGTCCGGACTAATTCTCGGCAGCTTGGGGGACCCGGCAGTTCCGTGTCCAGGAGAAGCACCTGGGTCTCCCACAACCGGCTGGCCTTGATTACACTGGCGCTATTCTCGGCCTCGTCTACCACGCAGAATTCGGGCACCTTTTCAAGGAGGGCGCGCAAACCCGCGCGGCACACCGTTTCATGTTCGGCGATTAAGATACGAACAGGCATGTCCCGATTCATCCAGCCATGTGACACCACTACGCAGGGTCCAAGATAGCAGCAGCGGCGATTTCTTGACATCCGTGGAAAGCACGAAAAGACGGAGCGTGGCCTTCGGACAAACTACCAACTATTCCGTCTTTAGAAGTCCATTATCAATGGCAAAATGCACCAAGTCCGCGCGGCTCTCCAGCCCCAGTTTGGTCATGATGTTGTTGCGGTGAGCTTCGACCGTGCGTACCGAGATAGACAGGCGTTCCGCCACCTCCGGGTTGGTGTAGCCGTGCGCCAGAAGTTGACAAACCTCGACCTCACGAGCCGTAAGAAGCGCGAGCCGGCCATACTTCTTGCCGGCGGGCCGGCCCACGTAAGGCGAAATCAGAAGCCCCGCCATAGACGGGTCAACGTAGTGTTCGCCCCGATAGGCCGCACGGATAGCATTGATCAAATCGTTTTCCGTTGACCTCTTGAGAACGTAGGCGCGAACTCCGATTCGGAACAGTTCACGCAGATAGTGTTCGTCCGCGTGCATCGTGAGCACCACAATCGCCAGTTTCGGTTTTCGCTGAAGCAATTCTTCTGCGACCTTGGTGCCGGGAATGCCGGGCATGCTGAGGTCCAGCAAGAGAACGTCGAAAGGTTTTCCGTCGGCGAGCTTGATCGCGTCCATACCCGATGCCGCCTCGCCGACGATCTCGAAATCCGGCTCTTTCGCAAGAAGCGCGATCAAGCCGCTGCGTATGACGGCGTGGTCATCGGCGATAATGATACGTATCGGCATCAGATATCTCCATTGATGGGTATTCTGACCCGAACCGCAGCCCCTTTGCCGGGTTGCGAGTCTATCGTCAGGTTCCCGCCTACTAAGGCCACTCGTTCGCGCATCCCCATTAAGCCCAGCGAGGCGATGTCGCCCTGAAATGCCGCCCGCGCATCAAAGCCCCGGCCATCGTCCTCAACCAATAATGTTACCTCCGAGTTGTGACGCAAGAGGACCACGCTGGCGCGATTGGCATTCGCGTGGCGGATGACGTTGGTCAGGGCCTCCTGTGCAACCCGGTAAAGTATTACTTCGACGCGGTCCGGCAGACGCGACGCGTTGGCGGGGAAGCCACACTTGTAATCAATTGGAACTCCCGCGCGACTCGAGATTTCCTTGACATATTGCTGCAAGGCCGAATCAAGGCCGAAATCATCCAGAAGCGACGGACGAATACCCCAGGCCAGGCGGCGGACTTCGTCAATCAGACCGCGAAGGTCTTCTTCCAGATCCGTACACCGGCGATTGCGCTGCGCGCAGTCCCGCTGGACGCTTTGATACCGCAAGAGGACCTTGTACAGCGACTGACCCAATTGATCGTGAAGTTCTCGAGCCACACTGATTCGCTCCTCTTCTTGGGCTTGGACAATCTGGTCAATGAGGGACGCGCGGAAGGCTTCCTTTTCCTCAACCTCCGTTTGATAGGCCTGCAGTTTTTCCGCCATCAGGTTGAACATCCGGGCCAATTTACCGATCTCATCCTGGGAATACACCTTGGCTCTCGACGCGAAATTCCCGTCTCCAATCGCCTTCGTTACCTGGACCAGGCTTAAGATGGGGTAGACC
>JACQVH010000007.1 GCA_016209895.1 Candidatus Hydrogenedentota bacterium
CCGCCGGGAGTTCGTCGGGAATCATCCAGTCCGGCAACAGCGTATGAGTGGCCTCCGCGTACAGTGTTTCGGGTGCGATATCCAGATCGCCGTCCCACGTGAGCACGCCGAGTTCCGGGTCCACTTTGAAACGCCGGAAGAAACCCAAGTCACGGAAACGCTCAAAACCCCCACCCTTGTCGCAATATTGCGCAAAGTCAACGATGCCTTTGTTGCCATCGTCGAAGGTCAATTCAATCCTGTAGTCTCCTTTGTACTCTGCCGAAATAACGTCATGAATCATGGCCGATGGTCTCCTATTTCAATGGCTCGATCTTGTCGGGCGTCTTTCCTTTTCGGGCCAGGTCCCAATCCCGCAGCAATTCATTTTGATGCAGAGATGCCCATTCCATCACCAAACCAAGAGCCCTGGGTGGAAGCCCACCCTCGAGGACTCGAAGTGTCCTTATTTCTATCGCGACCTTGCTCTCGGCGTATCGCGCATGAAAGTGGGGCGGATTATGTTCGCTGTAGAACATGGCGATAATGATGCCGTAAAATCGACTAATCTCAGGCATACTGGAGCAACCTTCCGATGTTCCTGCCGAGTAACAATATTATTCGCTCCGCAAATTCAAATTCCAACTCAGATAAACCCAGCTGTCGGAAACGCTCCCCAACGTTCCCGCCAGCACGTGTCGGCGAATTGTGTCGCGAAAGAATATGCACCTTCTCGCACTGGAGGGACGCTACGAATCGGGCTGGGGTTGCTCGTGTGCGAGACGAAGAAAGTGACAGCGGTCCCTTTTCAATCCGGTTTCGGTGCACTCCTTCGGCCAAGCGAGAAGACGTTTCGGAATCTTGAAGCGCGGGAGAGTCCGCGCCAAGTGCTCCTTGATGGCCGTCGGAGTGAGCGGCGTGTCCCCGGCCGTTCGCACGAATGCGACCGGTAGTTGGCCGAATTCTTCATCCTCCACTGGTACGACCACCGCCTCCTCGATGCCGGATACCTGACACAGGCATTTTTCGATCTCTTCCGGATACACGTTCTCGCCACCGGAAATGAACATGTTGTCCTTGCGTCCCAGGACATGCAGGTAACCATCCTCATCGAACCGGCCAAGGTCGCCCGTGGCAAACCAACCATCTGCGGTCAGTGGCAAATGCGCCGCGTCGCCTTGGAGATAACCTGCGAACAGCGTGTCGCCGCGTACCAGGATTTCACCGTCGGGCGCCGACATGATTGAATTTGCATCGAGCGCGCAACCGCAAGAGAGCAGATGTTCGAGCGAATCTCCATGCCGCGTCGTGGTCACCTGCGACGCCATTTCTGTCAGGCCATAGGTGGTGAAGATTGGCAAGTTCAGCGACGCGGCTTCATGGATGAGTGGCGGAGGAACCGGGCCGCCACCCACGAGTATCACGCGTAGCCGACCCAGCGCCTCGCGACCTTCGCGCGTTTGCAGAAGCCGGTAAAGTTGCGTGGGCACCAGCGACACGTGCGTGACCGCATAGCGAGCAATGGTCTCGGCGATATCTTCCTTGATGTCCGGGATGACGAGTGCGGCGCCGGCTAACGCGCACCGGAAAAGAATAGCGATCCCGGACACATGATACAGCGGTAGCGAAAGCAACCACCGGTCTCCTTCGGTCAAGGGTAAATTACGGTTGGACCATTGTGCGCTTACATAGTGACTGCCGAAGCGATGCAACACCGCCTTGGGTGTACCCGTACTGCCGGAAGTGGAAACCACCGTGGCTAGACGCTCCGCGTCGAAATGATGGACTGGGCGATCCGCTGCCGGAAGAGCGTCCTCCCTATCACCCACCCCCTCATCGCCGGCGATTTCAGCCGGAACACTTTCCCGCAACACAAAGTTGCAGCCGATCTCCGCCAGCGCGCTCCGTACCGCGTCCTCCGGCCAGCGCATGCTGATCGGGCACACCAGAGCCCCCGCGCGGAGCAGTGCCCAGAACAAGACCACGCAATCTTCGCTAACTGGCATGCGCAGCGCCACCCGCGTTCCCGCTCGCACTGGCCCGGCGGTGAGTTCGGCTTGGACGCGGGAGACTTGCGCGTGGAACTGACGGTAAGACCGGATGCCTCTCGAAGTCGCCACCGCGGCCGAGTCGCCTGAATCGCGCGCCCTGCTTTCAATTGGGCAAGGTACACTCGGCATGGCCGATTAACTCCAGGCGGGACGTATCAAGCGTCGCCAGACACCTCAGCACGTCCTCCAAGTACAGCCTGCCTTGCCGTACGATGATCGGTTCCGTCAAGAGATCAGACTGAAGCCAATCAAAGGTATCCAATCCCGACGGGACGTCCTCTCCCCCAATGTCGGCAGCCAAATGGGCGAGCACGAGCAACCCATAACCGCTTTCGAAGGTCGAGCTCACCACGCATTTCAATTTTTGCCGGTCTGCCGCTTTGACGAACGAGTACAATCGGTCCCTGCCCCCCAGCAGCGTGGGCTTCAAAATCAAAACTTTGGCCCAGGAAACACTTTCGACATCACGCGGCGTCATTTCACGAACCGCTTCATCCAACGCGACGGGTAGCCCGCTACTTCCGGCAAACTCCTGAAACCGCCACACGTTCGGGAAGGGTTCTTCGATGTAGTCAATATTCAGCGCCGCGACGGCTTTGCCGAACTGCAGCGCAGTGTCATAGTCCCAGGCGCGGTTGGCGTCGAGGCGGAGCGGGATGTCCGGCCCCAGCGCTTCTCTCGCCGCTCGGACCGCTTGAATGTCCTCCTCCAACGTACGCGCTCCCACTTTCAGCTTGGCCGAGCGATAGCCATTCTCCCGCAACCTGCGCGCTTTTTCTGCAACTTCCTCAAGGCTGCCTGTCAGTAATCCGCTGAGAAGGACGAAATTCGGCGCATCCTTCCCCAAGTCGGGCAGCATGCACCCCGACGTCATTTGCCCGTAAATGCTGCATATCGCCGTGTCGAATCCGAAGCGCACCGACGGCGTCCAGCCCAAGAAGACCGGCTGAGTACGGATGTTTTGTTGCAAGCGTTCCATACGAACAGAATTAAGCTGTCGCTTGTTCGCTTTGCCCAAGTGCATCGCCTCGTTGATGGCGGTTTGCAGGTCCTCCCGGCTTATGCCCGGCAGGGGCGCGATATCCCCGTAGCCCTTGCGACCATCCACCTCGAGTCCGACGATCAATCCCGTCCGGCGTGTCAGCACTTTCCCCTTCACGTTCAAAGGCCGGCTCAATGGCAAGTCGTACCGATACAACTCAAACCAGGGAGTGTTCATAGCAACCATCCTACCGAGAACAAGACGCCGAACAGAAGTAGGAGTTGGCCCGTCCGAGCCAAGACCTCGTTAAGCGCGAGGCCTTCGTTCGTCTTAAAGACCGTGCGCAGGATCGGCACTGCCAGCAGGGCCGTCAAGAGGCTCGATAATGCAAACCAATGTCCCCTCGTGAACGCGCACAAGACCAGTGGAATGACGACACCTGCGAACACGATAGACAGTAAGTACTCCAGGCGGGCAAACACCACCCCGAACCGTACGGCGAGTGTTCTCTTACCCGCGCGGCGGTCGCCCTCGATATCGCGCAAGTTATTTACCGTGAGGATCGCGACCGAAAACAGGCCCGGGGCCAGCCCGGCGGTGATTGCAGTCCAGTTCGTTGAAAACGCCTGCAAATAATAGGTGCCGCCGACGGCCACGGGTCCGAAAAAGACCAGGACCAGTACATCGCCGAGGCCGAGGTAACCGAGTGGAAGCGGCCCGCCCGTATACAACACCGCGAACAGAATGGATGAAATGCCGATGACGACGAAAGGCCAGCCGCCTCTCCAGACGATATATGTGCCGGGCACTAACGCCAGCAAGAACACCAGCACCGTCGCTTTCCACATGGTTCCCGGCGCGATCAAACCCGCTTGCGTAACACGAGTAGGCCCCGCACGTCCTTCGGCATCCGTCCCTTTCACATAATCAAAATAATCATTGGCGAAATTCGTCCCGACTTGAATCAAAAGCGCGCCGACGAGTGCGGCCATTGCCGAAGGCCCATGTCCGCCGCCCGCGTCGAACGCCATCGCCGTACCCATCAACACTGGCGCCACCGACGCTGCCAAC
>JACQVH010000131.1 GCA_016209895.1 Candidatus Hydrogenedentota bacterium
CCATTGGGGTTCCCGAAATTAAAAATGCCTTAAGCATAATGTTCCTTTCACCACGGTGTTATTTCGCCGAACGTAAAAGCTGACCGATGATGAGGAGCGCGCCAACGACGTTCGGTTGGAACCGTATCATGATCGCGCTCCTCGTCATTCGGTCCGGCGACTGGTTATGCGAGAACAAGGTCACATCATTGTCCTGTGGGGTCACACGATCGGCAGAAATACAGTCGCTGACCCAACACGCGCTCTTTGTCGAAAATCGAATTTCCGCCAGCCCGCGGAAATCTCAGAACCGACTGTCCAGCGTCCAAGCATGTCTGCATAACGATAAGGATCACCGACGCCGCGCCACTGATGTCCGACATGAAACAGCAGCGCAATCGCGGCGTTCGGTGCATCCGTCTTGTTCGGTGACTTCATTGCGCTGCCAACTTAGGGTCAGCGTAGAACTCTAGGAATCCGCAATTCTGACAGCGGAAGGCTCCGATTGGTAAACCTTCAGCCTCCGACGCTTTCGTTCTGTTCCAGAACGACTTCTTTGGGTGGCCCGGATGCCAACTGCCGACAAAAATCCCTGTTTGGTAATAATCGGGCACAAAACCTTGGGCCATCTCACCTTTGCATTTTGGACACTGCATTTTGTTGTTTGTCATAGTCGTTGGTCGTTGGTCAGACACAGGTCGCCGAACGACCAAGCTGACCGACAGCCATGAGCGCCGCCGCGGGCCAAGCATCTGCAAGGACGCCAGACACGGCGCTCATGGCTGTTCGGTCGAGCGCTTAGTTCGGTGACTGGATCATTTCCGTGTTCTCTTCTCTCGTCTCGATTGCTTCTTCACCTGAGGGCGGTGAGATCTACTTTAACATCCCGGCAGCTGGGCGGACACCTTTTAACCTCCACTGACGAAGTT
This sequence comes from Candidatus Hydrogenedentota bacterium, assembly GCA_016209895.1. Lineage (GTDB taxonomy): Bacteria > Hydrogenedentota > Hydrogenedentia > Hydrogenedentales > SLHB01 > JACQVH01. The sequence continues at coordinate 909 of JACQVH010000131.1, forward strand.
GGTCGAAGCCGAGCCCAACTTCTTCGACCGTGAAAACGCAGTGACCGTCCCGCTTCACATATTGCTGCACGAAGAAATCTGGTCCACCCGCTTGCCGGTGTATGGTGCTATAGGCGTTCATAACCCATCCGGGAACGTAAAGATCATAGGTGCAGTGCATGGACAAGAGGGGCTTCTTCAGCACGCCGGTCGGGGTGTAGCAACGGCGCAAATATTCCACCGCCGTGGGGTTTGCAGCATAGCGCTTCACTCGGTCGTTGACCGCGTTATCGTCGGAAGTCCCACTATAAATGGTGTTCCGGTTGTCGCAGGGGTTGCCGTGGGCGCGGCGCTGGATGTTTGCAAGGCTGGCCGGGTAGAAGCTGAAGGCTTTTGCTAAATCCTCATTGGTGCGGAGGCCGGAGAAGCGTCGCAGCGTTTCCGCGTGCTCAGGGTGCTCTTTGAGCAGTTTGTGAATGCGATCGGCACTTAGGTTGTATTCCACCGGAATCTTGTCTAACGGAGGAAGCACACCTGGGAAGTAGTAATCGAATACTACGAGAGAATCAAACTCCCGGCGCTCTAGAATCCAAGCCATTGGGGCATTGATACCGCCCAGCGAGAGACCGCCATCGTACACATCCGGAAATGTCTCTACCAATGCCATGGCGAGCAGCCCGCCGGATGAGTGGCCCGTGACGTAAACTTCCTTTGGAACCCCGTACTTCTGAACGAAATACCTGCGGAGCGCCTCCGTCTCATGTATCCCTTCATCTAACGGCCAACACGGCTCAGAAAACCCAGATTGGGCAACAGCAAACCCTCGCTGTAAGAACGCTGCCAACTGGCCCCCCGGGAAGCCCGCCAGAGCCCCAGGGATCCCATAACGGCTCGGCCCGCCGCAGGAACGACAATACATCACGAGCCCACCAGACCAGCCTTCAGGTACATCTATCCGAAACGGAACGCCTTTAATCTCGCCGACTTCTACGACTCCCTCCGATCTCTTGCGCCCGTTCGCGCCCTTGGCTGCCGCTTGAGAATCAGTTTGATGTTCGCCGAGCGAATTCGCTGTCACCAGCAGTAGCGCTGCGGCGCCAAGGAGATTTCGCATAATACAGATTGAAGGTGCGATTCTTATCACGATTTCACCGAACGACCCGGATCAGCGACCGGGCCGATAACCCAAAGTGTGAATATGCTCGACAACCCCACAAACGAGAAGCGGCAGCCCGGTTCGCTGCATCCGGCTGGTTCGGCAGCTTGTGGGACTGTGGCTATGCTTCGCCTGCCACTCCCAATCCGACACCTGAGCAGAATGAACGATGTGCTGGCAGCGATCTACGGAACGGGCCTCACGCTTCAGGAAAACCCTGAAGGCTGGCTCTCCTTCCGCACGCCGAAGCCGCCGAACGCTCCGGCTCAGGCACGCCGGACCAATGATGTCCGCTTGTCAACCGAGGCGCGATCTCGGCGTTGCCTGCAGCCGGCTTGTTGGCCCTTTCAGATTGCATGCAACTCTCTCCTCAAATCTTTGTGAAACTGTCCTGACTGCGCAAGCCTGTGCAACTTCGCCTCCTGATCTTTGATGAGCCACGCCAACTCGCCCGCGAAGCGTCTGAGATGGGGTGGTGGCGAGTGTCGGGGATCAGACGCAGGCAACCGGGCAAGCTCCATCTTCTTCACCAATCGCAGACGGTCCGCCTCGTAACCGGAGGTCCAAAAAGCCATACGCTGCTCGCTCGTGAGGGCTCGCATCTGGAGGGCGGCGGAAACCAATCCTTGGTAAACCTCGTCCGCATCAGACGACACGGAACTCGCCCGGAGCGACTCCATCACCGCATCCCTGTGAGCAAGTAAAATGCAGAGAACCTCCTGCACCGCGTAGATCAACAAGTCCGGGTCTGCACTCTCCGAGACTCCCACGTGATCAATCCGACACGCGATCAGATAAACATCCCTGTGACCGACATCGTTGTCCCAGTGCTTGTCTGGCTCCCAAAAACGGCTCACATCCGCGAGTCCCCAGCAGGCTCCCCACTTCGGCATGAGGACTCCATCGAAGTAGAAATTCCAAGGGAACTCCTCGTCTGGGTATTGACTATCGGGAATGGGCGTCATCTTTTGGGCCAACGAACCAAGCTCAGCGACCCGGCCCACGGGACGCGTGGATTGCAACCGGAGCGCGATGGCCGGGTTCGCTGCAGCGCATGGTTAGGCGGCATTTTCTGGTGATGCATTTCAGGCGACTTCAATATTTGCGAGCAACTTGAGTCGCTCAAGGTAAACTTTCATGTGCGCGCTATCGAATCGCGGGTCGGACGCATCCTCGTACAATTGGATCTTGTCCGTGTCTTGCTTTCCGTAGCACGAAAGTCTGGATGCAAGCGCCGGTGTCAATGCCTTGAGCTCGACACAAACCGGATAGTCGGCGTACGCGATGTGCTCCGTGGTTTTGAAACCAACTGGTTTGTACTCTCTGTTCAGAACGGCGTATTTTCCGTCTGGCTGCCGCTCCAAACAATAGGGGAGAAACACTGTTACAAAATGGCCAAGTGACATGATGATTTCCTTTCGTTGTGTGATGCCGAGTCCTTGAAATAAACGAACTCCAAGAAATGCTTACTTTCCATCTGTCTTACCTTTCTCTTTTGTTTGGGCTTCGAGCGCTCGTTTCCTCTCAAGCAATTCAAGCTCTTGTTTGGTGTCCGTGGGCAACAAACTGATCGTGCCGTCGGCCAGAGTATAAACAATCGGCGCAAGATGCAGTCCTTTCTCCTTGTCCACGGAATACTTCCAGAGCCTGCCGGTCTGAGTGTCCAGCATGAACGTCGAAAGAATGCTGCCGTCGGCGACAGAACCGAAAACAAAACGGCCGCCAGGCACGCCAAGAACGCCGCCATGCGGACTATCGGCTGCGAGCACCGGAAGTGTGAGTAGCGCGAGTATTGTGAGCAATCTTTTCATGTTGGATATCTTGTTGCGTGTGATGTTGCCGCCTAACGACAGAACTGAGCGACGCGGGCGGCCCAGCGCGTCCGCATTGGAAACTGACGTGGCCCGCCCGCGTTCGCTCCAGTGATTTTGTTGAGCTGCATTTCTCGTTTCGTTAGTTGGGAAGACACTGTTTACTGAAGTCTTTGTATTCTGTAAAAGGAAGCTCTTTTTGCCTTGTCGAGGACGTCAACGAAGCCGCCGGTTTCGTTGGTTGTCGTTATGGTTGAAAGAGCGGACCATGCGGAAAGGTTCGAGGAAGTCAGAACGGCATAGCGGCCTGGCGGCCCTGTGAAGGCCCCTACAAATTGGTTCGAAGACAGGTTGTTTGTGACGCTCTCTATCGCTGTGTCCAGCAAGTAGGAGATTTGCGCGTGCCCATCGTAGTCACTTGCGAATCTGCCGGTGTGAGCCTCAAAGGTTCTCGATACGTAGTCCCACTCTGCCGCCATGAGCGGACGGTCGGAGACGACCAACACTGCTGCCCGAAAGCTGTTTTGATCCGGGTAGGCAGGAACGCGAGAGCCGAATGTGCTTATGATCTTGGGACCGTCGAGCACGCCGATTCCGGTCCCGGTGAACTCGTACCCACCGCAATTGAAGCCGGCATAGGCGGAGTTGCTGACATACTGATAGCTGCCAATGGCACTGGCCGGAGCCAATCCCATCAAATAGAGCTCCAACCCCAAAACGCGCCCGGACCCGTAGGGACCGCAGTAATTGCCGGTTGCGTTCTGAGTGAGGCTGCTCAACGTCGGAGGAAAACCAAAAATGGTGCTGTTCGTCGCGCTGGCCAGCGCTCCCCAATGGGCGCCGCCACCAACTGAGGAAACCATGCCAAACGCCTGAAATCCAAACACACCCCACGTATGGAAAATCTCATGCGACATCGGACCAGTGTGTTTGAAGTAGAGCTGGATTATGGACCGCAACCTGCCCGCGCTGCCATAGGTGGCGGTCGAGTTGAACAAACTCAGCCCGATTCCCTGAACCGCGTTCTTGACGCCGCTGCTGCTCCCGGCAGGCGCAGACCGACCATTGTAGAGATGAGTGAACACGAGCCAATCGAACTCGTCGGGAAAGTACTTGTAGAAGGCTTTTGCCGCGTTGCCCAGGGAAACGCCGACGTTTGGATAGACGCCCGAAAGCAGTAGGGGATCAACGATGTTCACAACCCGGCGGGTTCGATACACGTTGGAGGCCACCTGCGTCACGGGGTGATTCCGCAGCTTGTCAATCACGCCAAACGCGTAAGCGACATCTTCAGTTACATTGGTGGACGTCCCGCCTGCCAGCGAGAGACTGAAGGGCAAGCTTCGCATGATCCGGCTGGTGAAAGGCTGGGACGGCGGTCGGGCGAGTCGGAGTGTCCCGGTGAACAGACCGTCGTTCGACTGATCGTCGGGAGGGATTCCGTCATCGCGCAAGATCACAGTTTCGTTCGAGAACCAGTCAACGATCTGAGTCGCCACGAGACTGATTTGCGTGACCTGACGGTTGGTGGTCCCCATGACGATTCTCGCGGTCGAAAGCTGATTCGACACGAATACAAAGGGCTGGAACTCAAACTTCGACAACAAGTTTTGAGCGAATCCCTGACAAACGGTAAGCACTGAACTGGCGACAACAAGTCTAAGAAGGGTAGTTTTCATACGGATCGGTTTCAATACAGCCCAACGAGAAAGGTCAGCGATGACGCCGCCAGCGACTCCCGATTGCAACCACGATGCCCCGGCGTCATTCGCTGCACCGCCTGGTTCGGCGCATTGGCGAGATGCCTGCACGGTGGCCCGCAAAGAGCGGCTGAATCGCGGGCTGAGAACTCTGGCAAGCTGGGCGCAAAGCCGCGCAATGGGAGAGCACGACGATGAGACAACGCTGACCATGCTGGAACGCAAAACTTCAGAACTCCGTGCCGCAGTGAATAAGGCGGGATGGGACTCGGTGGCCGCGTCTCATTCGCCGAACGATCAGGATCACCGACCCCGCGCCAATGACTCCCGAATTGAAACCACCACGCGATCGCGGGGTTCGGTGGATCCTTTGGTTCGGCGTTCAATGTCCTCGTATCCTCAATCCAAATCTGGTAGCTGGTCTCTCGTTAATCGTAGGGAGATCGAACGGCCTTGACCCGGCACCCGCGAAATGAGTCCCTGCCGCTCCAGTGTCACAATCATCTGATGAACCGACGGCGGCGAAACCTGAAAATACTGCTGAATGTCCGCCTCGGCTGGCGCACGACGGTTGAGCTTCATGTAATAGTAAATGAACGCCAAATACTGCCCCTGTTTCTTTGTGTAGGTCGGATGCACGGGTCGCGTTACATCGCCGAACGACCAAGCTCAGGCACGCCGGGCCTGCGACTCAAGACGACAAGACCCGCGCC
>JACQVH010000132.1 GCA_016209895.1 Candidatus Hydrogenedentota bacterium
CGCATGGACCGCGTGCACGAAGGATAAGGAGCGTGGGGGGCAGCCCTCCCGGCGAGCCGCTTCCTTGAACCACCGGCTGCGAAGGAGGGTTGGATGTATGGAGGTTCGTTCAGTCACACGGTCTACTTCCGGTCTACCACGATTAAGATGGCCCAATCGTTGTCAGGTTTGGAAGGAGGCGGGCCGAGGGTCGCAACGGTGCCGCCACGGAAGTTGTCACCCGGAATCAGCGGTCCGCCTTCCCGGGGGTTGTACCATGACAGCCGATAACGTCCTTCGGGAAGCTCTAATCTCACCGCTCCGGGGTTCCAGGTGTAGATGGCGTAGACTTCCGAGGGCTTGGACAGACACCACGCGTCTCCGGCTTGAATCACTCCCGGATTCGGTTCCATTTCCGCGAAGGGCAGGTGCTTTTGGAAGAATTCGAGTGCGTACCGAGTGAGGTCCCACATGCGCTCGCGCGACCGCCAGTCCTCGCATTTGAGATCACTCTGGAAGAACCATTCGCAGCCCGCGCCGCCGGCCATGAGATTGCCCCACAGCCCGTGCCGACGCACCTCATCGTGTGCCGGGTCCTCGGCGTCGGGCTTGACGCCGATATTCGATGGACCAATCTCGTCGAGACAGACAAACCACGGGCGTCCGGAGTCGCGCGTTCTCTGCACCCATTTCAGCGTCTCCGTATACGTCCCGGTCATGTCCCCTATTTGGAGAGAGGGACCTTCGAAGCTCCCGAAACCGAGTAGCGGTTGGTACACTTTATCGTACGCGCCGGGGAAGGTATGCGCGACGATGGGGTGATCATATGGGTCAAGCGCGCGGAGGTATTCGGCGAAGGCCTTGCGCTGCGCGTCGGTGTTGGTGTTTTCTTCGCCGAGATTCCAGACCAACGCCAAGTGGTGTCCGAACCGGGCCACCAATTCGCGGTAGTACCCTTTCCGTTCCGGACCCAAGTCGCCGTCGTCGAGCAACTGGTCGTTTTCCTGCTCCTGCGTAACCACATGCAACAGCAGACCCAGGCGGTCCATGTGTGAGAAGCAGACTTCCCATTGGTCCAACTTGCTGCAATCAAACCGGAACCGTTCCGCATCACCCGTCCAAGGCCAGACGTCTTTACCATCGCCCACGACGTTCATCGTGAGAAAATAGACGGAATTCATTCCTTTTCCAGCGAGATAATTCAGCGCGCCGACTAGGTTCTTCCCCTTACCGTCACGCCAAATCGGATCGCCGATGCGCCAATCGTGCGCATGGGGCTCGAAGCGATGCGTGGGCGGCGTGCCATCGAAATCCGCGAAGGCCAGCAAGTTTTCCGGACTGTCCGCGCCGCCTTTGACGAAGTACTCGCCGGTTTCCGCGAATTGCAGGTAGCGCTTGCCTACGTAGCGCAGCATTCTTTTGGCGGGAAAACCCGGGGCGGCAGCGTCGGCGGGAGCAATCTGAAAACGACCGGTAGCACCGTCGCAGCCAATGGATATTCCTTCCTCGCCGCCGACTGCGATGTTCGGTCCGGAGCGAAACGAGACGCGGTAGGTCCATTCGCCTTCGGCATCGGGGACGAAATGCACACGCCAGACGTTGCCTTGTTCCGCGCCGCTCTCGCCGGCGTTTCCGTCCGCTGCGTAGTGACCGGGCACGCGGTACTCGCGCTGGTCGTGGACGAACGTCACGTCCAGCCGGAAATCGGTGAATGGATTGGGCGTTGCGGACTCCGACGTGTTCGGGCCGAAGAACGAGAGCGTGATGGGATGCCATTTGCGAAACCCGCCGACCACGTAGCCGGGACCGTTCCGATATCCGCAGGCTTGCGCGAGCGTCTTGAGCACCTCGTTCATCCTCGAACCGAAGTTGCCGCCTTTTACCTCGCCCCAGTTGCCCTGAGCGCAAACAAGTGCGACGTTCAGACTCGGAATGATTGCGCTAGAATGACCTGCGCCGCCCAGCGACATGACCGTGTCCGGCGGCGCATCCGGCCAAGTAAGCAGGTGCGGATGCATCCGGCCCGTATCATTGAACCACCAGTTGAAACCGTAAATACCCGGTCCCGCGTCGCTGAAATGATCAGACCCGCCGCCGTACGTGCCGATGCCGAAGTAATCATCGGTTTCGGCCTTGGCCGTCTGCGGCAGATTCTTCGGAGTTTGAGGGCGCATGAATTCATCGAAGTAATGCGCCGGAAGTATCTGCCGATCGCCCCAACGTCCCCGGTTCAACCAAAACCAGGCGATGCGCGCAAAATCGCGGACCGAGGCGAAGATGCGGCGTTTACCGTTGAACTCCAAACCGTCCTGAAATCGCAGAGCGCCCATCCGGCGCGGGTCTTCGGCCACGATTTTCGGATCGGCTTTGAACACACGATCAAACAAGGTATTCTGATAAAGTTGGATAGCGTAATCATTGTAAGACCAGGCCTCGCCCGGCGGTTCCGGGCGCGCATAGCCGCTGGTCATGCTGCCCCAATGCCGGAAGGTCATCGTTTCGTCTTTAGGCTTTAGCGGCCAACCAAAATCAGCAACGCGTTGGTCCACACTCTCGACTAGGCCCTCTTCGATGGCAAAGAAAAGCAGCGTGCTCAGCACCGGCTTAGCCGAAGAGTGCCAATCATTCCGCGCCGCCAAATCTCTCCAGCTCTTGACCAGGTAGCCGTCCTTGATTACACAACCCCGACCACCCAGCATCTCCGCCAATTCGTCCAGCCGCGCAGCATCAACGCCCAGTTCCTCCGGTTCCCGTTCCTCCCAAGAAGCCCCGGGAAAAACCGCCGCAGCGGAGATGGACACAGATTCAAGCAGAACAAATGCGAACGCAAATGCGACCATGATGGCACACCTTCGCCAAAGCAGCCAACCGACAATATTTTTCCGTGCCCAGTCTAGTCATGGCCCCTTGAGCAGGCAACCGTGGCAACCTTTTTGCTAATCCGCAAACCCGGCGCATAATCTGGCTACATGTTGCTGCCGTTGGGCGAACGCGCGATTGTGGACCTTCGAAAAGGGCCCGATGATGGCGAAGAAAAAAAAGATCAAGTTGCTCGATACTGTGGCGCTTTCCGAGGACGTGCCCGAACGCAAGCTCTACCGCGGCGAAGTGGGGACCGTCGTCGAACTTCTGGCGCCGGACACGTACGAAGTCGAGTTCTGCGATGACGAAGGGCAGACGTACGCCCTGCTAGCGCTCCGCGGCCGCCAACTCATCGCGCTCCATAATCAGGGACAGGCGTTGAAGATTGTTGACTGAGCAGGTTCGCAAGCGCATTGACCCAGGCGGGGTGATCGTTTAATGAGGGTACAAGTTGGAAGGCTTCGCCGCCGGCGTGCAGGAACGTGTCCCGCGCGCGCAGGCCGATTTCTTCGAGGGTTTCGAGGCAATCCGCGACAAACGCCGGGCAGAGCACGGCCAGTCGTCTGACGCCTTTTCCCGGCAACTCCGAAATGAATTTGTCCGTCGCGGGTTCGAGCCACGGGTCGCGTCCGAGGCGGGACTGAAAGCTCGTCGCAAAGCTGTTCGGCTTTAAACCGAGTCGCACCGTCAACGCTCGTGTGGTGGCCAAGCATTGTGCGCGATAGCAATATTGGTTCACCGGGCCGATAACCTCACAGCAGTCGGGCTTGACCAGGCAATGTCCGCCGCTCGGATCGCTCTTGCGCACCTGCCGCTCCGGCAAACCGTGGTAGCTGAAGAGAACGAAATCAGGACGGAACGACTCCAATACCGGTTGGCTTACCGCCTGCCACGCGTCCAGAAAACCCGGCTCCGAATAGAAGGGCGGCAACATCGTCAAAGCCGGAACGTTCCAGAGTCGTCCGGCTTCGGCGTACACGCGTTCGAGGATGGACCCGGTGGTGGCTGAGGCGTATTGCGGGAAGAGCGGCGCGACCACGATGCGCGTTGCGTGTTTGGCCACGATATTTCGCAGCCCGTCCGCAATCGAGGGTGCGCCGTAGCGCATCGCCAATTCCACGACCGCCTCGGGCATGCGTTCTTGGAGCGCGTGCTGGAAGGCGCGACTGATCGTCAGTAGCGGGGAACCGGCGGGCGTCCAGATTTTCGAGTACGCCTCGGCGGAACGTTGCGGTCGAAACCGGAGAATGACACCGTGCAAAAGCAGCCACCGCCACAAGGCCGGCATATCCAGCACCCGTGGATCGGACAAGAACTCGCGCAAATATGCGCGCGTCTCCGCCACACGCGGCGCGGCCGTCGTGCCGGTGTTAACCAAGAGAATTCCAAGACTTCCGTCAGGATGCATCTTCATTATAGCCCGGTCCCACCGCATTGTAGTCGAGCGCACCCCGATCCTGCATCTAAGCTCGGTAATAAGCCCCGCCGCCCGCAAAAACCGATACCTTGTCCTTCACCCGATGCTTACAAAATTATCATGAGCGTGCTATACTGGCGTCGCATTGGCCCAAAAAACCTATGGGGGATCAATTTGTGGCTCGGAAGAACGAATCGCCGCTTGACGAAGCATTGAAGTGGTTTATCGCTACTCCGTGGTGGGCCGGACTCATCGCAGTCCCCGGGGTTTACGTGCTTTTGGGGTTCGTGCTGCCGTCGCTCGTCCAATTGTCACTTCCCGCCGCCGAAAATGCCGCCGCGCAGAGCATAAACCAGACATTCGGACGCGTTATCGGTACTTTCGCAAAGGAGTTTGCGCCGTGGGCAGCCATCGTCATATGCGCCCTGTGGCTCATAGGCCTGGTTGCTCAATGGCAAAGGCGGAAGTTGCTCAACAGCACCCGTGACCTGGACCGGTTGCGTGCCCTCAGTTGGCAAAAGTTCGAACAACTCATCGGCGAGTACTACCGACGGCACGGTTTCCACATCGAGGAACGCGGTGGAGCAAGCCCGGACGGAGGCGTGGACCTCGTGCTGCGCAAGGACGGCCAGATCACGTTGGTGCAGTGCAAGCATTGGAAAGCATTCAAGGTCGGCGTTCCGCAAGTGCGCGAACTTTTGGGCGTCATGACGCACGTAGGCGCGCACGATGGGGTGCTGGCCATAAGCGGCAGGTTCACAAGTGAGGCGAAGGAATTTGCCGTGAACAATCGGATCGAACTCATTGATGGCCAATCCTTGGAGTGCATGCTTCAATCCGTCCAGACGGAGGACCAGCGCGCGCCAACCGCCATTGCGAACTCATCCGGCCAACCTCACGCCGAACGGACGCCGGAAAGCGCACCCACGCTCGCATGCCCCCAGTGCGGCGGGGCTATGGTGCTGCGCATGGCCCGAACCGGCCGCTACGCGGGGTCCCAGTTCTATGGGTGCAAGCGATACCCGGAGTGTCGGGGAATTCGAGAAGTCGCTGGTCCGAGCAATTCGACCCCGGTCGATGTGTGAGTCGCTTGAAATCCGGTGAAATCTGGGTGTGGAAGGTGCGCCGTTCGAGATGTGCGTGGTCTTCTATCGGGCCGGTTCTGGAATACCGTGACAACTAATGTGGAGTACGGTGACAGCGCGAAGCGGCGACACCGCTTGGGATTAGAGGGTACAGATGAAAGCGGAATCGCGAGATAGCGTTCGGAAATCACAATCAATGCGCAGCCGAAGCGGCGTCGTTGCCGCCGCACTTCAAACGGTCGCGTTCTTCGGATTGGTGTTGATGGCCATCCACGCGTTTGCCGCTACCGAGAACGATGCCTTCGAACGGTGCGCTCGTCTGGGTCGAGGCATCAACCTGGGCAACGCAATGGAGATGCCGCGGGGTAGGCCGTTGTGGGAACCCCAACCGGAACATCTCGATCTGATCAAGGCCGCCGGATTCAACTCGATTCGTATACCGATCCGTTGGTCCGAGTACGCTGCGACCGACGCGCCTTTTGCAATCGATCCCGCGTGGTTCACTGGCGTGGACACGTTGGTTAATGCGGCCTTAGACCGCAAGCTGGCGGTGGTAATCAACGTTCACCATTTCAACGAACTAATGGCCGATCCGGTCGGACAACACCAACGATTTCTCGCGATTTGGAACGGGATCGCCGAACACTATCGCGAATTCGGACCGGACTTGTTCTTCGAGTTGCTCAACGAGCCGCATGGAAAACTTAGGCCACAACTGTGGAACGAGTTATTGTCTGAGTCTTTGGCGGTAGTCCGTCGTTCGAATCCGAATCGCGCCGTAATCGTCGGGACCGCGCCCTGGGGCGGCGTTCGGGGGTTGAAGGACTTGGTTATGCCCGAAGGCGACCGGAATCTGATCTTGACCGTGCACTATTATGAGCCGTATCACTTCACACACCAGGGCGCGAGCTGGGCCAACAAAGGCGCGGACGCCTGGCTGGGCACGACATGGGATGGAACCCGCAACGAACAGCGCGCCATTCGTGCCGACTTTGATCAGGTTGCCGCTTGGGCCAAGGAACATCGGCGTCCCGTTTATTTGGGTGAATTCGGCGCCTATAACAAAGCGGACATGGAATCGCGCGCGCGGTGGACGGATTTCGTGGCCCGGGAAGCGGAAAAGCGCGGGATGAGTTGGGCCTACTGGGAAGCGTGCAGCGGCTACGGTGCCTACGATCCGAAAGCCGGGGCATGGCGCGAACCACTCCTGCGCGCATTGATGCCCTCGGCAACTGGACGATGACTGGGAAAGAAAATCACCGCGAAGGGAAATCTTAAGTCTGGTGACGCTACCCACATTTTGTGGTCTTTCGTGGGTGACGCGCCTTTCCTGGGCGAACGTTGCGACCCAGAATCTCCTCGACCAAGTCCAAGAATTGCGAGCTGCCCAAGCGTCGGCCGGTAGGTGTATGACGCCGCGGCGCTTGGACCGCTGCCATGTCTTCTGCTTCGCGCGGCCACGACGATCCTGGTCGGAGAAGAACACCTCCTCCCGGCAATTGTCCCGCTGAGTGATGTGGTGCGGGACATCCGGAATAACGGCGCGTTCGATCCGACGCATGACCGCCACGATATCCCGAAGGACCCCCGGCGCCGAGCGAAAGCTGGGTAGCGTCCCCTGTATATGTATGGGGAAAGGGCGTGGGACAGGAGTATTATCACGAGGAACATGAGAGGAGTTGGGAAAGAGTATGAACACGATTCGCATTGGTATCGTGGGATTGGGCGGGATTTGCCGGCAGCGGCATCTGCCGGGGTTGAGGCGGATTCCCGGCGTCGAGATTATAGCGGTCGCCAATCGTTCGTCGGAATCGAGTGAACGCGCGGCGCGGGAATTCAACATCCCGGTCGTATGCGGTTCCTGGCAGGAATTGGTGGCGCGGGACGATCTGGACGCGGTCCTCATCGGCACCTGGCCGTACCTGCATCATCCGGTCTCGACGGCGGCGCTACGCGCGGGGAAACACGTGTTCTGCCAAGCGCGCATGGCGATGAACTACGCGGAGGCCAAGGAGATGTACGAATGCGCGCGCGGGAGCGGCAAGGTGGCCATGCTTTGCCCCGTGCCGATCGGCCTCAGCGTTGACGCCACCGTAGCGCGCTTGCAGCGGGATGGCTACCTCGGCGATATCCGGCTGGTGCGCGTCCAAAGTTTCTCGGATGCGTATGCCTCCCCAGATGTCCCGATGAATTGGCGCAAAGACCATCGTCTATCCGGATTGAATATGCTCACACTGGGTATGTATGTCGAGGTCATTCATCGGTGGTTCGGTCCGACGCGCTCGGTCGCGGCGCATGCCGACATCTTCATTCCGGAGCGCACGGATACCGCCTCGGGTATGCGTGTTCACGTGCGGATTCCGGACCAGATTCTGTTTCACGCCGCGATGGAGGGCGGTTTCCCGGTGCAATACTTATTCAGCGCCGTGGTACACCACGGTGCCGACGCCATCGAGGTCTACGGTTCCAGAGCCACGTTGCGCTACGAAGTGGGGACCGATACCCTCTTGGGCGCACCGGCCGGCGGGAAAATGAGAAAGGTTACAATCGCCCCCGAAGATAAGTACGATCTGCAAGATTGGCGGGTGGAACAAGACTTCGTGGACGCGATTCGCGAGGGGAAGGAGTACCATCCTAACTTCGAAGACGGCATGCGCTACATGCAGGTCATCCAAGCCGTATACGATTCAGCAGTACTGGGAGAAACGGTTCGTATCGAATAGGGAGCGACTGGACCTAAACTCCGGAGTTCTCGAATCAATGGTTGTCTCGTGACAGGAATAGCCGGCGCGCATTGGCGGAAGTGGCTGACCCGAACTCTTCCAACGAGCAGCCCTTTATGGCTGCGAGTGCTTCGGCCGTATGGCGGACATAGGCCGGTTCGCATCGCTTCCCGCGTACCGGCTGTGGCGCCAGATAGGGACTGTCCGTTTCCACGAGGAGTCGGTCGAGCGGCACGGCCCGCGCCGCTTCACGCAGGGCACCGGCTTTGGGAAATGTAACGTTTCCGGCGAACGAAATGTAGAAACCGAGATGCAAACACGCCTTGGCGAACGCCACTTCGCCGGAAAAACAGTGCATTGCGCCTCCGGGCAAACGTCCGTGAAATCCTTCAAGCACCCGAAGCAAGTCGTCATCGGCGTCGCGATTGTGGATCACCACGGGCCGTCCGAGTCGAACGGCGAGTTCTAATTGCTTTTCGAGCGCCTGTTGCTGGATGTCGCGTGGCGCTTGGCCGTGATAGTAGTCCAGACCGATCTCGCCGATGGCTACGACGTATGGGGACCGCGCAAGGTCCGCAAGGGACGCGATTGCCGGTTCACTAACGGAATCGGCATGATACGGATGCAGACCGACAGAGGCATATACGCGCTCGCGCGCCAATTCGCACGCCCTGCGACTTGACTCCAAGTCATCCCCAACGACGATGAACCAACTGAGGCAGTTCAGCGCTCGTTCCAGCACGATGGGCCGGTCGCCATCAAACGCCGCGTCCTGGAGGTGACAATGTGTATCCACCAACTCGTTCGCGGCCGAGCGAGCCTTGTGCGCGTCCGCGTCCGTCACGAAGTTTTCGGTCCGCCGCCGGAAGGCTGGGAACCGCCGCCCCGATGTCTTCTACGGCGACGACGACGGCGACGACGACCAGAGTCATGCGGCGCTTGGCCCGGTCCGGGGCTGGATGTAGTAGCGACACGGGGCGTCGGCGTTTCCTCTTCTCCAACTCCGTCAGCCTCGGTCACGCCGGTTTCTTCTTCACCGGCCTCCTCTTCCTCCGGCGCCATTTCTACGCTGGCACTTGAAGAAACTTCCGGCTCGCCGATCGAAGCTGAGTCATTGTCGGCCTCGGAGGTCCGAGTGCTCCAACGGAACGCGGCGTCCGGGCTGCGTTCCGGCTCGGCGAGTTCAGACCCCTCGTCCATCAACGCCGCCAAATCCTCGTCCGCATAAGGCTCGTCTTCCGGCAAGGGCCGGGCCGCCTGCGCCTTCCGTTCGCGGTACAGTTCGCTCTCATAGCTGAGGCAGCAAAGAAGCCGACCGCACTGGCCGCTGATTTTCGAGGGGTTCAGCGCGAGATTCTGCCGCTTGGCCATCTTCATCGAGATCGGCATGAACTCGCGCAGCCACGTCGAGCAACAGAGCTCGCGTCCACACACCCCGACTCCGCCGACCAATTTGGCCTCGTCGCGGACCTGGATGTGGCGCAACTCGATCCGCGCTTTCAGTTCATGCGCGAGATCACGAACGAGTTCGCGGAAGTCCACCCGTTCGGCCGCCGAGAAATAGAAGATCACCTTGTGTTTGTCGAACGTATACTCGACGTCCACCAGCTTCATCGGCAAGTTGCGATCCCGAATTTTGCGGGCGCACATGTCGCGGGCCTTCTTTTCCTCGACGAGAATCTGCGCGAAGTTATTCTCGTCGTGCTGCGTGGTCTTGCGCAGCACGTTCATCTTGACCCGACTCTCCGTGTCCGAAGCGCAGGGTTCGGGCGGAAGGATACAGGTGCCGAACTCGAGACCGCGGTCGCTGCGCACAATGCAGGTGTCGTCCCGGTTCAGAGGTATTTCTGCGCACAGAAACTGAAATACACGCGTCGGTTTGCGCAGTCGCACTTTCACCGTTTGCATAGCGAAGGTCCCTTCTGGGCGCTACGGCGCCGCCAACGCAAAAAACAAGTCGCGAAAGACCCGTTCTTCATTGACAAATCGATCCAAATAATATCGGGCCTTCTCAACGGCCCGGATTTTCATTCCCGCGTCCGTGGAAACTTTCGCCGCGAAGGATTCCGCACGGTCCCGGTTCAACAGACGAGAACGGTCCCGCGTGACGCTGTACACGAACTCGTCGCGGTACCAAGTCTCCATCAAATACAGATACTCCATGATCTTGCGCTTAATCAAGGCGTTCTGCTCGGCAACCCGGCGCTCTTTCAACGCTTCCATATCCTCGCGGCTTAACTCGTCCGCGGCTTCAAAGCCCAACGTGGCTTTGACGCTGGCTTCGATGCTTTCGCGTTCCTGCTTCAGATGCTGGGTAAACTCCTCGCTCAGTACAACGGGATCCGCTCCTTCCACGAGGCGACGGATAATTGCCAGCACGATGTCGCGCTTCTCCGAGTCCAGCAAGTCTAAAGCGCGCGAAATCTGACCCTGGGAAAGTGCGGCGAAAGACGCGGCAAGTTCGGGGGGCAGATCGCGTTCGCGCCGAAGATACTCCGCCACGGTGTCAATCTTCAGGGTCCGGAAGCGAACAAGCTGGCACCGCGAGCGGATGGTCGGCAAGACGCGTCGTGGATACTCTGTTACTAAGATGAACATCGACCGCCCCGGCGGTTCTTCCAGCGTCTTGAGGAAATAGTCCTGTGCGTCGATCGTCATTCGTTCGGCATCGAGGATCAGGAATACGCGCCACTCTGACTCAAAGGGTCGCAGATAGGCCATCTCGCCGAGTTCGCGCATGGTTTCGAGATGGATGATGCGCGAAGTCTTTATCGGGGAGACAACCTTTACGTCTGGGTGCGTGCCATGCGCCACCTTTCGGCACGGCAGACAAGAATCACATGCGTCTCCGCTCTGCGTGCGGCAATGGACGGCTTTCGTAAGTTCCAAGGCCGTCATACGCTTGCCGACGCCTTCCGGTCCCCAGAACATCAGTCCGTTCGGGACGCGTTGGCGTACCAGCAGATTCTGCAACAGCCGAATCGCGGTTTCCTGATCGCGTACGGAATGAAAACTCATTTCTGGTCCAACAGGGCGTCCACGAATTTGCGAATCTCAGCCGACACTTCCTCGACGTGCCGGGTGCCGTCCACCACCTTGATGCGTTCGGGATGGGCCTCGGCCAAGCGGAGAAATTCGGCGCGCACCTTGCGATGAAACTCCACTGGTTCCTGCTCCAACCGGTCCGACTTCTGCAAGCGCGACACCCGGGAGAGACCTTCCTCGACGGGAACGTCAAGCAGAATGGTCAAGTCCGGTGAGGTGCCTTGCGTCGCCACTTCGTGCAGTCGCTCGACGATTTCTTTAGGAAAACCGCGACCTGCGCCCTGGTAGGCGGTCGTGGAATCGGCGTAACGGTCCGAAAGGATGATCTTTCCGGCTTGAAGGCCGGGCCGAATTCGCTCGGCCACGTGTTGTGCCCGCGCCGCTTCGTAAAGGAATAGTTCCGTCGCTGCGGCCATGGCGTGGTTCGCGGGGTTCAACAGGAGGCCCCGAATTGCTTCTGCCAAGGGGGTGCCGCCCGGTTCGCGCGTTACATCCACCGGATAGCCGCGGTTTTCGAGATATTTCTTCAGTTGGTTGATCTGCGTGGTCTTCCCGCAGCCTTCAACGCCTTCGAGTGTGATGAATCGTCCCTTCATTCCCCCAGTACCTTCCGGCGCGCCTGCTGCGCCGAACGGAAAAAGGTCTCGAGACCTTCGCCCGCGTTTTCAGCGACCAGCCGACGCGCTCGTGCCAATTCGTCCGCCAACGTATCCAAGCCGGCAAGGATCGCTTCGCGATTGGTGGTGCAGATGTCCCGCCAGATTTCTGAGCGCCCGGCCGCAACCCGGGTCATGTCTCGGAATCCGTTCCCTACGATGCCGCTCACGTCGCCCGCGCGAGCTACGACTTCGGCGAGGCACGCGGCCAGCAGGTGCGGGACATGACTGGTCTGCGCCACGATTCGGTCATGAGTCTCGGCGTCTAACTCGACCACCCGGGCGCCGACTGCTCGCCAAAGTTCGCACACGGTCTGATGGGCTTCCGGATCGGTGTCCTTGTCGCTCGTAACAATGGTGACGTACCCCTGGTACAGGTCCGGCTGTGCGTGTTCCGGACCGAATTTCTCGGAACCGGCCATCGGATGGCTGCCCACAAAACGCAAGGGTTTGGGCCACGTCGCGGCGGCGTGCGCGCAGATGGCGGCCTTCGTGCTGGCCACGTCGGTTGCCACTGCGCGGGATGAACAGAGCGGCCGAATCTCGTCCAGTTTGGACGGCACCAGGGCCGCGGGCGTGCAAATGACAATCAAGTCCGCCTCGGCGATACCCGGGCGCAAATCGAGGAAGGCTTGATCAATGGCCTTCACCGCGAGGGCAGAGTCCAACGACGATTGACGATGGCCCACGCCGAGAACGGTGCGCGCCAATTGTCGCGCCTTCAACGCCAATCCCAGAGAGCCGCCCAGAAGACCCACCCCGATAATGGAGACCACATCGAACCGGACGCTCATGTCGGCCCCTGTGCGGCCTGGATCGCCTCGGCCAGTGTGAAGGTCCTCAGATAAAGCGCACGACCGACGATGACCTCGTCCACGCCTTCAATCTCGAAGGCACGCAGCCGGTGGATATCTTCGAGTGATGAAATCCCTCCGGACGCCGTGACGGGGATATGTACTGCCTTAGCCACGGCGAGTATGGCTCGCAGATTGGGACCTTTCATCATGCCGTCGCTCAGAATATCGGTGTAGATGATGCGCGCTGCGCCCGCTTCTTCCACGCGCCGTGCGAATTCGACAGCATCGGTTTCCGTTACGTCCAGCCAGCCGTCCAATGCGACTTTACCGGCCTTGGCATCAATTCCCGCGACCACGCGGCCCGGAAACCGAGTTGCGGCGTCGTGCAGAAAATTTGGGTCACGATGTGCCGCGGTACCGAGGATGACCCGGCTTGCGCCCAATTCGATGATCTCCTGCAACTCGCACACGGTCCGAATTCCTCCGCCGATCTCGAAGGAAACATTTGCGTCCGCCAGTGCGCTTAATTGCTCGTGTACGCAGACTTGTCCGTTCTTCGCTCCGTCCAAGTCCACAATATGAACGAGTTCAGCGCCCTGAGCCTGCCATTGACGGGCTTGGGCGACTGGGTCGTTGGAGAAGACGGTCTCGCGGTCATAGTCGCCTTGGACGAGATTGACACAACGACCGCCACGGATGTCAACTGCGGGGACGATCCGCATCATTACACTGTGGCTTCGAGGCGCGCCTTGACCAGGTCCACGAGTTGATTGAAGCGAGTCTCGTCGGTGGCGGCGATCTCGGCCAACATCTTGCGGTTGACGTTGATGTTCGCCAGTTTCAATCCTCGGATGAACCGGCTGTAGCTCACGCCACAGGACCGGGTGGCCGCGTTGATGCGCGCGATCCACAGTTTCCGAAAATCGCGCTTCCGAACCTTGCGGTCACGGTAAGCGTACCGGTCAGCATGCTCGACCGACTGCCGCGCCGTTTTGAGCAGCCGGTGACGGCTGCCTCGGAATCCCGAAGCGCGCTGGATAAACTTCTTGCGCCGGGCGCGTGACGCCGGCGCGTTGGTCGCTCTAGGCATTGTCTTTATTCCTCATTCACTTCGTGTTCATCTGGCGTCGTGTCGCCAGCTAGCATCCACCGGCAGGGATGCCGGTGACACACTTCAACCATACGGCAACAGACGGCTGATCCGTTTCTGGTCCGCGTCGCTGACCAGCCCCTGTTTCCGTAGTCTTCGGCGCCGTTTGGACGATTTCCCGGTCAGCAGGTGCCGTCCAAACGCTTTCGAGCGCAGGATTTTTCCCTGCTTGGTAGTCCGAAAGCGTTTGGCCGTAGCCTTGTTGGTCTTAAGTTTTGGCATAAAAAATACTCCTCTTCGAATCCGCCGGGCGCAAGGCAAGTGCCCCGCTTCCCCGGCAGCGCGCAAGAACCGCGATTAGGATTTATCGGAGCGGCGACAACATCAGCACCATGTTTCGGCCTTCCATACGAACATGCCGCGGGTCCGGCTCCGCCTGGGCCAAATCCTTGGTGCCTTCGACGACCCGCGTCAGCAACTCCTGGCCAAATTCCGGATGCGCCATCTCGCGCCCGCGGAACATGATCGTAATCTTGACCTTGTTCCCCTCCTGCAGGAACTCACGCACATGGTTTGTCTTGAAATCGAAATCGTGGTCGTCAATCTTGGGCCGATATTTGACCTCTTTGATGACGATGGTGTGCTGATGTTTCTTGGACTCGCGCGCCCGCTTGCTCTGTTGGTACTTAAACTTCCCAAAATCCATGATCCGACACACGGGCGGAGACGCCGTACCGGCTACTTCCACCAAATCCAGGCCACGCTCCTCGGCCGCCCGCAGGGCGTCGTCGGGTCGCATAATCCCGAGTTGGGTTCCGTCGTCATCAATTACCCGTACCTGACGCGCACGGATCATTTCATTCACTCGTACTCGGTCCGCATTCTGCTTTGAGATGGGCAAATCCTCCTGAAACCTATTCGTTCAATCCTCAAACTCACGGTATAGGCGCCGCGGCGGGGATTGACCACTCGCGCGCCGGAAAAAAGAAAAGCGGCAGAAAACACCGGTTCTCTGCCGCTATGCCAAGTCCGACATAGAAAACCTTGCGAGCGGACGCCGCGCGTCGCTGCAAGGTGAGAAGCCAGCGCTCCTGCTTGGTCGCTTAACCGAAACCGAGCCTAGCACACACGGTGCCGATTGTCAAATCTGCTGCGGCACGTGCCACGCCCGCTCCGAAGTTGAGCACGTGGGCTACCGACTCTTCCCGCTATTCCAGGCAGAACCGCAACGGGACGGCTGCAAGCGCGCCCACGCAGCAGATGGCGAGCGTAAGCAGGATGGCACTGACCAGGAAATGCAGGCAAGCGGAACGCGATGGCTTCGCGAATAGCCGTATATAGACGAAGATTTGCAGGGCGAGCGCAACGAGTCCTAGACCAAAATAGAGGGGCGTCAGCCAGCCTGCTGGCTCGATCCATGCGTGGCGTAAAGCGACGGCGAGCGCGTGCTGCCATACAAACCCAACGTCCGTTCTCCCGGCAATCCACGCCATTACCGGACCCGGGATGCTCATGGGAACGGTTGTCAGGGCGAACTGAAAGCTCAGTACCGACCATTCTGGTTTTCGTTGCTGGAACCAAGCTGCAGAAACCCACAAGCTCGTAGCCCACAACAATCCCGCGATCGGGAACGTGAGGAGCCAATGTACGGCCTGCCCGGCGGTGGCGACGTTGAGCACGGAGAAGTAATACAGAATCAGCGACGCGCACGTGTCAGGCGTGGGCATGGGCCACCCCGTGCGTCCGTAGTAAGTAAACGTGTAATACCAGCCCAGGCTGAATGCCAAGGCAAGGTATAGTGCAATTGCCGCGATCAAGCGGCTGACACGAGCTATCCAATCGCGGTTCACGACCCGGCGTTATACTGCTTGACGAGTCTGCGGGACAACAAACCGCGGCACTCGGATTAAATGATTAAATAGGGACAGTCCCGAATGGCGCTAAGTTAAGGGTTTTGTTTTGTCCCGTCTGGGGGATCTTTTCTGCCCGCCGTGGGTGGTTAGTTCGAGTATTTTCCAGGAGATAGCGCGCATCTCGGCGAGGGTTTTCTCGAGTTTCCGGCTTTCGCGGATGGCCCGCTCGTAGACGTTGGCCTGGGAGGCGCTGAGGTTTTGGAGCGCCGTGCGTCCATCGATCTTGCGGGTCCACTGGTAGTAGGGGCCGTAGTCTTTGGTCCGACCTGGGTGTTCGGGGCCGGGCCGTGGGAACGGCCCGGCGCAGCAACGCTTTCAGCACGCCCAAATGGGCTTGGCAAATTGGTTCCTTTTGTGTCGTTTCTCGCGGCATGCGACCCTTCACGCCGCCCGGACCGAAGCAGGCGAAACGACACGCGCATTCTCGGCATGCGGGACGTGCCTGCTCTTCTTCCAGACGTATTCTTTTCTTATGGTCGAATTCGATGCGCCGAGTCTCGAACCGGTACCGGCCATACGCCCCTAGATCGGGGTCCGAGCGTCTCTCCTCAGGCACGTCATAGAAGGCGGTCACAATGTTGGGGGGCGCCAAACAAAAATCGCTTGCGCTACGGACGCGAAGATTCCCAGATAGCATTCTAAGGGAAATGTAGGGATGGGTGACTTCTACACCGATTTCTTTGCCCCGGTCGAGTGCTTTTTCGAAGCCGGAAACGAAGTCCTCCCATACCGGGGGCCGCACACCGGCCTCATTGATCCAGGATGGCGTAAATATCATTCCGAATTGCAGCCGGCTTCTCCCAATGTCCCGGGCCACAAACTCGACAATCTCCAGCATCCGGTGGACATTGACGTTGGTCACGGTGGTCATTATTGTGAGCCGCTTGCTGGTGGCCTTCAGGGTGCGCGCTAGACGCAGTGGCGCAGGGAATGCATCCTGTCCGTCGCCGCGCGGCCGCGTTGGTCCGCATCACCAGACGCGAGACCGGCGCGAACACGATCCAGTCCTCTCCATCCGGGAACACCAGACATTTAGGGACAGACACCAGCCACCTCCTCCGCGTCAACGTGCACGCGGTCGGCTTCCTCGAAAAGCTGGAGTTGCTCGAGGATACGCCACAGGCTGAGCTTCTGCGTGATGAGGCAAACGGCCCCGTCGGGACGGCAGGTCGCGAAGGCGTGGCCCGGAGCAGGGACTCGGCCAACGGGCGTACTACGGGGGACAAGTCGCCCGTTTCCCCGGTTTTGAAGAAACCCTGCAATTGCGCTGCGGCATCGCTGCTCAACAGGTTCGTGACCCCATGCAGAGGCGCATGGAGTAAGAATTTCTCCTCGTGAGGCACCAAAAAAAATGTCTTCTAAACGAATGCGCATGTCTTCTTGTCCAACGCGCCAACCAGCGTTTTCCAGGCCACGGTCGGCTCGCCGCCGCCGTGAAGAGCGATTCTGGGCCGACGGCCCGCGCGTTGGGCGTTGCGCACCACGAGGTCAATCGCGGCGCGGTACACCTCGGGCGCGATTTCGACCCCCTCGAACTCGCCCGCTTCGGCATAGCAGTACGTGCAGCGCAGATTGCAGCGGTTGGTCAGAAAGAGCGTAACCGAAGTGGGGTGAAAATGGCGGTCGAGCGGCAGGGGGATCGGCGGAGTTCTTCCATGGAGCCATTCGAGTCCGCCCAACCGCGCGATAGTGTCCGGAGAAACCACGCTCGCGTCGCCGGTTTCCAGGTATTTCTTGAGTTGAGCCACGCATTCATCATTGGCGTACACTACACGCCCCACCAACGGAGCATAGACTATGTGCCCCGCTTCGCGCGGTAAGACAAACACGTCATGGCCGTTTGCGGTGGACATCGCTCAACCTGCCGCCACGTCGCGGCGGTCCAGACGCGGGCGATAGCCTGCTCCCTCCGTCGCGATGGGGAATCCGCCGGCGGCATTGATATAGCCACCGGATACCACAATCCCGGCCTTCCTTAACTCCTTCAGAAATCCTGGTGTTTCCTTCTCATCACGACGCGTCTGGCGGGCGTACGCCTTCGCGATCTCCTCCGGAGAGTGCTGGCCGTCGCAACTCTCCCATATGACCTTGCCCGGGACATTCAGCCGATAGCCGCGAAAGCCACCTCGCGTCCTATTCGTCCATAGCACTACGCCGCCATCGGCGACCGTCTGCACCCAAAACCCGGGATTGTGATTGGGTAGATCGGGCAAATTGACGCGCCTCGGAGCAGGCTTCGCAGCGGGTCGTTTCGAGGGTGCTTGCGGAGATTCCGTTTCAGCCAGCACCGCGCTCCCCATAACGCCCGCCGTTGCCCCGGTAAGCGCCAGGAATTGCCGACGGGACAAGCTCCGTATTTCCGGTCGTTCTGTTGACTTGTTTGCCATCTCAACCTCCCGCATTCACGCCAGTCTAAAGACGGCGCGCTTAACTCACCAGAATCTCGAGGGACGAACTCTGACGACCGATGAACTCGAGGGCGTCAACCACGACGTCGATCTCCGTGAGTCGCACCGATTGAAGTAATAACAGGCTGATCCGGGGTTTGTGCCCTTGTCGTTTGTACTCATTCCGCTGACCGCGCACGAACGGTACCAAGAAACCCTTCATCCCGGAATAGACCGAGGTCCCGACGCCTTCCAACACTCCGACGACGCTGCCGGTTAGAACTAAGTGCGGCCCGCCATTCACACACGAGGGCGCACAAATCTTGCAGAACGCCACGGTCTTCCGGATGTTGGCGTCAAGCATCTCCTCGATTTCAGCTTCCGGCATGGACCACAGCGGGGTGGCGTAACCTGTGCCGCAGGTGGACCAAATGACGTCCGGGTCATTTTCGCGGATGAGCTCTTTAACGCGTTGGGGCCCCATTTCGGTGAGAAGGTCGAGAGCCTGCAACGGGAACTCGCGTTCGGCGTCGGCTTTCGTTTTGTCGCGACATAGTCCCGAGACGTCGTGCCCTTTTTTGAGAAGGGAAAGTGCGACAGTTCTCCTCAGCCCGTCGCCGCGACCTTTGGTCGCCCCATAAATCAAGAACTTCAACACCCCGCTCCCGTCACCACGCGATACCCCTCGGCGCCCCTTCAAGGGATCGACCTAATCCCCATCGACCTCAAGCTACGAGCCACCCTACCAAACGAAATTGCACCCGTTCAACCTCCGATTGCAAGTCCAAATCGAGAATCGCAAATCGGCAAACGAAAAGTCCTACGTTCCGCACTCGTTTGATTTGAGCCTATGGTTCGCTTTCCTCTACACTGCAACTGGGGAGCTACAAATCGCGACTGACGCAGAGATACAAGCTCAAGGAGGGATTTCCAGTTTCATGGGTGTGGTCATCGTTACCGGCTCCGCCGGGCTGATCGGCGCGGAAACGGTCCGCCGGTTTGCCCGGGAAGGCTACACGATCGCCGGCATTGACAACGACCTACGCGCCCAGTTTTTCGGCCCTGAAGCGTCCACCAAATGGAGCCGGGAGCGGCTTGAATCTGAAATCTCGGCTTATCGCCATCATGCTGTGGATATCCGCGATTGGGCCGCCCTCGAACGCGTCTTCCAGGAATACGCGGGAGACATCGGGCTGATCGTGCATACCGCCGCCCAGCCCAGCCACGACTGGGCCGCCCGCGAACCCCTGACCGATTTCGGCGTCAATGCGACCGGCACTTTGAACCTTTTGGAACTGACCCGAAAACACTGCCCGGAAGTCCCGTTCATCTTCACCTCCACCAACAAAGTCTACGGCGACCTGCCGAACTCGCTGCCCTTCGTGGAATTGGAAGAGCGCTGGGAAGTGGCGCCTGAGCACCAATATGCCGCGCACGGCATTGACGAGACGATGTCCATTGACCAATCCAAGCACTCCGTGTTCGGCGCGTCAAAGGTCGCGGCGGACGTGATGGTGCAGGAATACGGGCGCTACTTCGGCATGAAGACGGCCGCCTTTCGCGGCGGCTGCTTGACGGGTCCGGGCCATTCCGGGACAGAACTCCACGGTTTCCTATCGTATTTGATGAAGTGCGTTATGGCCGGTCGCGAATACACCATCTTCGGCTACAAAGCCAAGCAAGTCCGCGACAACATCCATTCCGCCGACCTGGTCAACGCCTTCCACTGTTTCTTCATGCATCCCGGCGTCGGAGAGGTCTACAATGTCGGCGGGAGCCGACACAGCAACTGCTCCATGCGGGAAGCCATTCGGATGTGCGAGGAGATCGCGGGAAAGAAACTGCGCTGGAACTATGTGGAGCAAGTGCGCAGCGGCGATCACATTTGGTGGATCAGCGACGTGCGCAGATTCCAGAATCACTATTCCGAATGGAAGTACGAGTACAACCTGCCGCGGATTCTCGAGGAAATCTACCATGGCTTCGAAGGCCGTCTCTGAACGCAAGCCCGTCCCAAAAAATACGCTGCTCTACAGCGTCCTCATCCCCGCCCACAACGAAGAGAAGAACATCCTGCCCACGGTCTGCAGCATTTCCGAAGCGCTCCGCGCCGAAGGCATCCCTTTCGAACTGCTCGTGGTGAATGACAACAGTCGCGACGGAACCCCGGACGTGGTTGCGAACGCCCAAAAAGATTTTCCCGAACTACGACTCGTTCACAACGAACCACCCCCGGGCTTGGGCCGCGCCGTTCGCTGCGGACTAAGGCATTTCCAAGGCGACGCCGTGGCTATCGCGATGGCCGACCTCTCCGACCATCCCGAAGACGTCGTGCGCTATTATCGCAAGCTCGAAGAAGGCTACGATTGCGTCTTCGGGTCGCGCTTCATTGAAGGCAGCAAAGTGACCGCGTACCCACCGCTGAAACTCCTGGTGAACCGCATCGCCAACAGCCTGTTCCGACTGATGTTCATGACCCGCCACAACGACCTGAGCAACGCGTTCAAGGCCTATCGGCGGCACGTCATCGAAGACATCAGCCCCCTGCGGGCCGCGCATTTCAACATCACGATCGAGATGTCGCTGTCGGCGCTGATTCGCAACTACCGCATCGCCGCCATCCCCATCCGCTGGTCGGGCCGCACCTGGGGCCAGTCCCACCTCCGTCTGCGCGAGATGGGCCGCCGCTACCTCTGCACCCTTCTCAAAATCTGGTTCGAACGCCTCCTCATCCTCGACGACCTCAAAGCGGAAATGCACCCGCCGAAGCAAACTGAGAACGGTGAAGTGTGAAAGGTGAACGGTGAATGACCGCTGGCCGCGGATAATCGCCGCGCGCTTGAGAAGCCGACATTGTGGTGATAGGCTGTAGTTCAGGCAAGTGAACTTCAGGGAGACCGGTGCTGTGACCAAGACGTTGACTGCGACCTATGACGGAGAAGTGCTTCGACCGGACGAACCCTTGGAATTGCCTCCCAACACGCGAGTTCAGATTTCCATTGATATCGGGGAACGCCAGCGAAATGAAAGCGTGTCGTTCCTCGAAGTAGCCCGCAACCTGCGGCTGGAGGGACCCGCCGACTGGTCCACCCGTATCCACGAATACTTGTACGGGTTCCCCCCTGACCAAGATGAATGATGTCTTTCTGGATACCGCCTTCGCGATTGCCCTCACTGTGGCAACCGACCAGCACCATGCGGAGGCTGAAAATCTTGCCAATGTCCTTTCCAAATCGGGTGCCCGGATGATAACCACGCGCGCAGTAGTTCTCGAAATCGGCAATGCTCTAGCTAGGCTGCGTTACCGGATATCCGCGCTTACACTTCTGGACGCCTTGGAGCACGACCCCAGAGTTGATATTCTTCCAATTTCAGAGGAGCTCTTTGCGCGAGCTTTTCGTTTGTACTGCCAATGCCGCGACAAAGAGTGGAGCCTAACAGACTGCCTTTCGTTCGTCGTAATGCGAGACCGTGGCCTTTCGGAAGCGCTTACCACAGACACTCACTTTCAGCAGGCGGGCTTCAAAGTGCTCCTGGGGGCGTAGTCGCCCGCGAATGGTGTGAAGTGCCCGTAAACGTTTTATACTTGATCCGGACCTGGGCCCTCGGGGGCTCCCATACCATCGTATGGCTCTTGCTGGAAAACCTGCCTCGGGACCGGTTCAACATCATTTGCGTTCCCTATGACACGCCCGATGGGGGCGATGCGAAATTCGTCGAGGTGTTGCGCGGACGCGGTCTGGACGTTGCGCCGGAACGCATACCGTGGCAAAGCCGCTTTCACGTGAAAACGGCTTGGGCGGCGGTTTCGGACCTCATCAAGCGCTACTCTGTGGACCTGATCCATACCCACGATCCGCATTCAAACGTCCTAATCGGTCTCGGACGAAAACGTTGGCCCTGTGCGTGCGTCGCGAGCGCCTATGGCTGGTTCGAACGCTGGCTCCCATTGCGCAGTCACGTCTATACCTGGCTCGAGAAACGTGTCGCACTACCCCGTTTTGATCGGGTGATCACAGTTTCCCAACATTTGCGAACCAAAATACTGGCGGGTGGCACCAGTGAAAACCGGGTGCGCGTTATTCACACCGGGTTACCCTTAAACCCGATGCAGCCCACAAAATCGCGTACTGATAGCAGGCGTGCTCTCGGCATACCGGACGATGCCTGCGTCGTTGGCACTGTGAGCCGCCTATACGTCGAGAAAGGGCATTGCTACCTTCTAGCGGCCATGCAACGGTTGGCGTCCCGCTATCCCCAATTGCGCGGGCTCGTGGTCGGAGACGGCCCGGAACGCGCTCGGCTCGAACACGAGGCTACGCGTCTCGGTATCGCCGATCAGGTTGTCTTTACCGGATATTACCCCGACTTGCCCGGCGCGCTCAGCGCCATGGACTTCCTCGCCCACCCCTCCGTCCTGGACGAGGGGCTGCCGACCGCCGTGTTGGAAGCACAATTGGCGGGCCTGCCCATCGTAGCCTCCGACATCGGCGGGACACGCGAGACCGTGGACGTGGGAAAAACGGGTCTCCTGACACCCCCGAGAGATACCCGCGCCTTGGCGGAAGCTTTGGAAACTCTCGTTTCAAACCCCGCACAGCGTAAGGCCATGGGACAGGCCGCGCGGACTTGGGTGGAAAATGCCTTCCGACTTGATACTATGATCGCTGAGATGACGACGACCTACGCCGAAGCGATAGCTGCGTGCCGCAAGACTCCATGAGAGTCGGAATTGATGCCCACGCCCTGGGCACCGGGGCCGGCGGCAACGAGACTTACGTCCGCGATCTGATCATTGCCCTGCGTGATCATGCCCCGGAAGTGGAATTGACCGCGTACGTAGGCCGCGAAGGTATTGGCGACCCATGCACCACCGGAGTCGGCACTCACACCTTGCCCATCGCGTCTTCCTATGTACGTGTACCGGTGGTGCTGCCCTGGCTCGCGCGACGCACGAAGGTCGAATTGCTGCACGTCCAGTACAACGCGCCGCCGGTGACGCCCTGCCCTTTCGTGGTAAGCGTCCACGACGTCGCGTGGAAACGCGCGCCAGAATCCCTTCGCGCGATTGATCGCTGGCGCCTGGTATGGCTGACGCCCGGCACGCTGCGGCGCGCACGGCGGATATTCGTCCTTACCAATGCCATCAAAGACGAGATTATGGAGTATTACCAAGTATTGCCGGAACGTTTCGACATCGTGCAGCCGACGGTAGACCCGCTCTTTCATCCCCGGACCAGTGAAGCCGACCTGGCGGCCATCACGCGCAAATACCGCCTACCGGAACACTACGTACTCTATATCGGCGCCCTCCAACCGCGAAAGAATCTGGTGCGGCTCGCTACTGCTTTCGCGCGGACGGTAGGTCAAGGTTTGCCCCACTCGCTGATCGTCGTTGGCCGCCAAGCCTGGTTGTACGGTGACATCCTCGAGCAAATTGACGCGCTCAAATTGGGAGACCGACTGCGCTTCACCGGCTACGTCCCGCGCGAAGAGCTTCCCTTCCTACTGACCGGCGCCGCCGCTTTCGCCTACTTGTCCATCTACGAAGGATTCGGCATCCCCGTGCTCGAGGCCATGGCCTGCGGAACGCCGGTCTTGACCTCCGCCGTGCCGGCCATCCAGGAAGTGGCCGGCGACGGCGCGGTCTTCTGCGACCCGTTCGACGTGGACACCATCGAGTACGGCCTGACGCAGATTCTCACCGCGAACTATCTCACCGCCCGCATGCGCCAGAACGGGCCGCTCCGCGCGCGCTCTTTCACGCGCGAAAAAATGGCCCAAGCCGCGCTCGAAGGCTATCGGAAGGCGCTGATAACTTGAATAGGGTTCCGGGTTCCGGGTTCGGGGTCTGGGGTGCACGTATTGGCAAGCGCTCGGTGATATTAGCCGTGGCGCTGGCGTTGCCGGCGCTCTTGAGTGTCGAGTTGGCGGTGCGAGCGCGGCTCTATTTGAACAGCGGACTGTGCTTCAAGGAAGAGGGCCTCTTTCAGTACCGTCCCCATACGCAAGTTGGCGACCGACCCGAACGGACCACGAACAATCTGGGATTCTTTGGAACAGACCTCAGCCATCCCAAGAACCCCGGCACTTACCGCGTATTCCTGCTCGGCGCTTCCACGATCGCTTCGCCGCTGACGCCGACACTCATTCACGAAAAGCTCGCGGCGCTTGTCCCCGAAGCTTCGGTCGAGGTCAACTCCACTGGCGTGCCCCGGTACACTTCGCATCATCTGCGGCTTCTCTTCGAACACGAGCTGTTGCCGCTGCAACCGGACTGTATCCTCGTCTACCTCGGCCTGAACGACAACGTCTACGATACACACCCGCACTTGTCCGGCGAACCACCGTCCGGCGTGTTCGATCATGCAGACCCCTGGCGCAGCATCGCCTGGGACGCGCTGCGATATTACACGTTGGGCAAACGGAAGGGCGTCACGCCGGACTTTACGGGGACTCGAAGCCAGGAAGTGTTCGAGGCAAACCTGCGCCACATCCTGCAGTTGACGCAGACTCACGGCGTGCGCGCAGCGCTAGTCAAGATGGCGGTCGGATACCCGACTGACGACCCCTTCTTGGTGGCCGCCATCCGCAACGCCGAAGGACCGATGCAACACTACTGGGGCACGCTGGACGCCGCCCTGAGCGCGCTATCGGGGCAATGGGCCGCCTGCGACCGACTGGGCGCAGAGTTCGCGGTGCCCGTCGGCGATCCGAGCCCGGTCCTTCCCAAAACCCACGAATATTTTGCGGACCTCGGCCATTTCACCCCGACCGGCCACGAACGTTTCGCGGCCTATGCCGCCGACCTGATCAAAGATTGCATGCGCCGAGCACCGTAAACGTATTATCATACGCGCTCCGGCACGTGGGGAAGGCGAAAACGCTGCGTGCCGTCGTGGCGGCTCCGAGGAATCGCGGAACAAGCATACCAATAGCTCGACATGCGTCTGATTCACACAGCGGATATTCATCTCGATGCCAGTTTCGCCGTCGCGGGCGCGCCGGCGGGATTCGGCAACCGACGGCGGCAAAGTCTACGCGACGTTTTCCGCTCGATCGTTCGCCGGGCCGGCGAATGGCCGGCGGATGCCCTGCTGATCGCCGGCGATCTTTTCGAACTCGACCGCGTCAGTCGCGACACCCTCTCCCTTCTGAATGTCGAATTCGCATCGATCCCCCACGTCCGCGTCTTCATCGCGCCGGGTAACCACGACCCCTACGTCCCGCACTCTCCCTACGCGGCCGAAGTCTGGCCGGAGAACGTGGTCATCTTCTCAAATCCCGCCTGGACGCTGTATCCTCTGCCGAATGTTCCGCTCACCGTGCACGGGTTTGGTTTTGACGGCCCAGACCTCACCGTCAATCCCTTTGGACAACTTCAGATTCCCCCGGACGGACGCGTCCACGTCGCCGTCGCCCACGGTTCGGAACGCGGACACCAGCCGCCGGACAAGGCGGCGTATGCCCCGTTCGACGCCCCGCAGGCCGCGCCCGACGGACTCGCCTATCTGGCCCTGGGGCATTTCCATTCGCTCACCCGGATCGAGGGAGACTTTCGAACCGCCATCTATTACTCGGGCGCCCCGGAAGGTCACAGCTTTGGAGAACCCGGACCGCGCCAGTATCTCGAGGTCGAACTGGAGTCGGGCCAGGTATCCGTGAAACCGGTGGAATCTTCGCGGGCGGTTTACGAAACGCATACCCTGGACTGCACGGACTTTTCCACCGCCCAACAGATTGTGGATGCCATACGCGCATGGCCGAAGCAAAACGCCGCGGCCCGGATCGTCCGTCTTGCGCTGCAAGGGCTATGTGCCCCGGCGATCCGCGCCCAACTCGAAAGCGTGCGCGACGCCATCGCCGCCGAGTTTGAATATTTCGAATTGGTAGACCAAACGGAAAGCACCGAGGATTACGCGTTGCTGGCTCGAGAGAATACCAGCTTCGGCGCATTCTTGTATCGCATGAACGAAGCCATCGGCGCCGTCGCCGAAGAGGACCGCCGCCGTTTGCTCTGGCGCGCGCGGGAAATCGGCGCAGCCGCCTACCGTGGAACTGCCCTTCCCATACGGGGTCTCGAGCGAGGCGCGCCGTGAAAATCACCCGACTCTGGATTGACGGTTACGGCTGCATCTCGAGCCGCGCCCTCGAGTTCTTGCCCGGATTCCAGGTCATTCTGGGCCCCAACGAACAGGGCAAGACCACCCTGCGCGGATTTATCACCGATGCGCTCTATGGCCAGAAGCGAAGCACCACCCAAAGCCGCTACGACGAAGCCAACGAACTCCGTAAACCGTGGCTGAACGCCGATGCGTACGGCGGGCGACTGTCCTATCGGCTGGACGGCGGCCGAGAGTTCGAAGTCCGGCGCGTGTTCGACCGGCGCCGGGAATCCGTTCAACTCTACGATCTCACCCACGCCCGCGACGTGACCGGAGAGTTCCCCATGCTCCGGAATCGCGAACCCGCGTTCGCCGATGCGCATCTCGGCCTGAGCAAGGCGGTATTCACCCATACCGCGACCATTAGCCATCTGACCCTCGAGAACCTCGGCGACGAGGAGGCCCTGAGCCAGATTCGCGAGAAGATGCTCTCCCTGGCCGACACCGGCGAAGGCGAACGGTCGGCCGACACCGCCCTACGCTCGCTCGAGGACCGTATCGGCGAAATCGGGCGACCCCAAGCGCGCACGAAACCATTGCCGGTGGCCCGCGCCCGGCTCGCCGAACTGGACCGCGAGTATCAGCAGGCCCGGGGGCTGCGCCAAGAGTGCGCCGAAATGGAAGTGCAGCGGCGCGGCGCCCTCGAAGAAATCGAAGCGCTCCGTTCCCAACAAACGCGACTCGCCGCGGAAACGCAAACCCTCGAAAAAGTGGAGCGCGCAAACCGGCTGCGCGATGTCGAAACCCTCGTAAAGCGCGTTGATGATGTTACCCAACACTGCTTCGCTCTCGGCGCCGCGAGGAATTTCCCGCTCGAGCAACTGCCCAACCTGCAGCGCATGGAGAATGAAGTGGCGACCGCGCGCAGCCAGATTCAGCGCACCGAATCCGACCGGGCGAACTTGCAGGACCAACTTCGTCAGGAACTCGAGCGGCTCGGTCCGGCGGCCACCCAGGGATTCGCGGACCTGCCCGAAGAGTTCGAACAGCGGCTTACTGAACAGGAATCGCAATCCCATGTGTTGCGCCACCGCCTCGAGGAACTCGAGGCGGCCGAGCGAGACCGTGATACCCGGTTGTCGGAAGTTCAGGAAAGCCTCCGACGACTTCCGGATTTCAGCCGAATTTCCGGCGACCCGCTCGAGTGGCTGAACCAGGTGGGCAACTCGTTCAGCCAGGCGGTACGCACCCGGGAAGACGAGCGGGCGCGGTTGACTTCCGTGCGCAGCCAAGGCCAGCAAGTGTACGCCGAGATTGCCGGCCCGGCCCACGTCTTCGAGGACGTACCGGATTTTCCCGAACGCGCTCGCGACTACGAAGTATCCTGCCGCGTCGCCGACGAAAAGGATACGCAGGCGCAGGCCGAACTCGAAGAATTACACGCCGCCGAAGAGGATTTCCGGGCCAATCGGCCCACGTACCGGTGGATGGCCATATTCTGTTTCGCGGCCTTAGCTTGTCTGATTGCGGCAGCGCAGTACTCCGGAAATAAGGGAACCTACATCGCCGCCGCCCTGACGGCCGGCGCAGTCGTGTGGTACTTGGCCAACTGGGTCTATGCCCGTGAAAGTCTCAAACGCGTGCGGACCAAGCGCGAGGAAACGGATGCGCGCCTCACGCGGTTGCGCGATGAGCACCGGCTGCGACAGGAGGCCATGGAACAACTCATCACCGCCGGCGGTTGCACGACCATTCGCGAACTCGAGGCCTTGTTCGAAAAGTATCGGAGCGGCTGCGAGCGGCTGAATGAGCTCAAGGCCGCCCTGGACCAACAAGCGGCAAAAAACCACGAGGAGGATTCGCATGTCGCCCAGCTCCTGGCCTGGATTCAGGAACAGTTCCGCTTCCTCGGCGAAGAAATCACGGGCGAGAACGACGTCCCGAGCGCCACGCCCCGCATTATCTCCCGCTACCAGGAATACCGGGACGGAAAACGCCGGTTGACCGAAATCCGCGATCAGCTCATGAAACTGAAGGCGGACGCTAAACAGGCAAAAGAGGAACTGGATAATCTACTGAAACTAAACCGAGATTGCTCGCTCGAGGTCCGCCGGTTGTTGCGTGAGAACGGTTACGTGGAAGAGGCCAAACACACCAGCGCCCTGCGGGCCTTGCGCGCCTATCGCCTTCGCTGCGCGCAACTACGCCACGAGCGGGGACGCGTCGAGGTGTTACAGGAAAAGGTCGCGGGTCTCGAGCGGCAACTCGAGGCCGAGCGCCGCGACCTCGAAGAACATGAAAAGGACTTGGCCCGGCAGTTGCGCGCGGTCGGCGCCGAATCCATGGAAGCCAGTCGCGAACTCGGCGAACAAGCCCGCGCCTACCGCGAGGCCTGGAATCAGCGCAGTACTCTCAATGAGCAACTCGAACGCCTCCTGGCCAACGAAGACCTCGACAGCCTGCGGGCCCGAGTCGCCTCCGAGGGACCGCTCCCCGCCCTGCCCGCGCGTAGCGCCGAGGCCGTCAAAGCCGAAGCCGCCGCGATCAACGGTGCGCTCGAGGCCCGCGTCAGGGAGGAACACGCGCTGCACGTGGCGCTGGCCGAACGGTACGGGCGCGCTCGACCCATCTTCGAAATCGAAGAAGAACGGCATGCCGCGGCCGCGCAAGTGCGCGAACTCGAACTCGAACTCGAAGCCGCCGCTTACGCGGCCGCCATCATCGAAGAAGTCGCCCGCGACAAACACGCCCGCATCGCCCCGCGCCTCGCCGCCCTCGCCGGCCGTCACCTCGCCGAGATTACCGATGGCGCTTATCAGGAATTGCTCATCAGCCGCAATCTGCACATCACCGTCCGCAGCGCCCAAACCGGCCGGCTCAACGAAGACCCCGAACGCCTGCTCAGCAAGGGTACCGTGGACCAGGTCTATCTCTCGCTGCGACTGGCCATGGTCCAGAGTCTCGCCGAAAACAACGAGAGCATCCCCATGCTCTTGGACGACCCCTTCGCCAACTACGACGACGCGCGCCTCGGCCGCGCCATCGCCCTTCTGCAACGCCTCGCCGAATCCTGCCAAATCCTCCTCTTCACCTGCCGCGAAGACGTCGCCCGCGTCGCCCAATCCGCCCACGTCCCCATCATCAAACTGTAATTAGTACCGAGTGACGAGTGAGGAGTGATGAGCTGGGAGTGCCCAGAAACGGAAAACGGGAAACCGGAAACCCAATCACTGACCACTGACCACTGGTCACTAACTTCTCAGCCGCCACATCACCAACCGGTCTCTGATGCGATCCGGCAGAAACCGCGCGAGCCGTGTGCCAATTTTCGCGTCGAGGCCCACCGGGTAACGAGTCCGCGGGCGCGGCGACGTAAGGGCGTGCGTCACGGCTTCCGCAACTCGTTCTGGAGGAATACCCATTCGACCGACCTTGATTGCGACCTCTCGAGCCTCATTCATTGCCGCGTCATACAGTTGATGCGCCTCCGGCGGGAACCCTTGCAAAACCTTTTCGCTGGCCGCGATCGACTTCTCCCAAATCGGCGTTAACACCGCGCCCGGCTCAACAACCGACACGGAGATTCCCCAAGGTCGCAGTTCCAACCGCAACGCATCCGTCAACGCTTCTACCGCGTGCTTCGTCGCGCAGTACGGTCCGGTAAACGGCGTCGCAATCTTGCCGCTCAGCGATCCCATGTTCACCACGCGCCCCCGACCTTTGCGCAACAACGGCAGAAACGCCTGTGTGACCGTCACCAGCCCGAACACATTGATTTCGAATTGCCGACGCAATTCATCCACCGGCAGAAGCTCCAGCGGTCCGGCGATGTTAATACCCGCGTTGTTTACCAGCCCTGCCAACCCGTTTTCGCCGACTTGCCCCGAAACCTGCTCGGCCGCGGCACGCACACTCGCCGCGTCCGTCACGTCCAGCGATATCGGCAACAGACGTTCCGACGCCGCAGCCTTCAGCGCCTCCCCATCCTGCGTTTTCCGTACCCCCGCAAACACCCGAAACCCCAACCTATCCAAATGCGACGCACACGCCTTCCCAATCCCCGTCGAAGCCCCCGTAATCACAACCGCGCCAGCCATATCAAAAGTCCTTTCCACGTGTGAACGCCCAAGTCCGAATGCCGCACAAGACTATACGAAGAAACGCCTCACGGCGTCACTACGAACCAAGCCATCACGTTAAGACCTCGTTCGTAGTGTGCTCGTCGGGGGTTAACAGGAAGGCGTTCGCCTCTGTCGGGCAAACGAGAAAGGAGATCCCAAGGCTCAAGTGACATCTTCTTTTTTCTGGCGTTATGCTATGCTTATACGTAACGAGTGGCTACGGGCGCATCTACTGCACACGAAGTAAGGCCTGCTTCAGAAGACAATGACGATAGGGACGCGTTACGACATCAAATGCAATGGACCCGAACAACACGAACGTAGTGCCCAACAGATGCTGGCAATCTGTCTTTCCTTGGACGAACCGTGGGGGAAACGCCGGTAGTGGCGAGGAAGGGTGGCATCATGCTGAAGAAGGACTGGTCCAACGGGCCGCCAGTGTACACCACCATAGTGCATACTAAGTTGTACTGCTTCCGTCCCCGCGTTTGTAGACGTGTTATGCGGGTTTCCGGGGCATCTTAGGATGGTACAGGGATACGTCTGACGATTTTGCCGTCACGCCTCCAAGAGATGATACAGGATGAGGTGGACAAAATGAGGAACACTGAGGCGACAACCAAGGGCGAGAATTCACCGCTCACGAGCCCGTGCCGCTCAATCGTCGAGACAGACTACGGCCAACGAGTGGAGGCATACCTATCTAGTGGCCGCCGTTGCCCGCTTCTACTCCTCGGTGACGCGCGGACGATCTTGGACCAGCTACCGACATCATCCGTCGACTTCGCGATGACCTCACCGCCTTACTGGGGAAAACGCGAGTACGCAGGCGGGGGCATTGGGCTTGAGAACGACTATCACGAGTTCATCCGTCAGCTGTTGGACATCTTCCTTTCACTGAAGCGTGTTCTCAAACACGAGGGTTCGTTCTGGCTCAACATCGGTGATACCTACCTGGAGAAGTGCCTGGCCGGCATTCCCTGGCGAGTGGCGCTACAACTTACCGATCAACAAGGCTGGATTCTGCGCAACAGCATAATCTGGAACAAAGTTAAGAGCGGCATGGACAACACGAAAGATAGACTCGGCAATGTTCACGAACATGTCTTTCACTTCGTGAAGCAGCCGAAGTATTACTACGACGCTGACGCGATTCGTTCAAAGCCCAGGGAGGCGCGCGTCGTTAATGGTGTCGTCGTATCTGCCACCGGAGTTTCTGGTATCCGTTACAAACGGCAGATCGAACTCTCTACATCGCTTAGCGAGGAAGAAAAACAAGCGGCCATGAAGGCCTTGGACCAGGTTCTGGCAGATGTCGGTGCTGGACGAATCTCGGATTTCCGGATGATTATTCGCGGCCAACAACGCGCGACTCACTCCGACAATGAAAAGGTTTCGGGCCGCGCCAGAGAACTGAGCGACAGAGGGTTCTACTTCCTCCGATACCATCCGAACGGAAGCAAACCCGCAGATGTTTGGGACATCATACCTGAAGACACACAGAGAAGGGAGACCCACTACGCGCCGTACCCGGTAGAACTGTGCCGGATTCCCATTCTCGCGACGTGCCCGCTGGGGGGGGTAGTGTTTGATCCGTTTTGCGGGACGGGTACTACCCTCCGTGCGGCGTGCGACCTTGGGCGGCAGTCCATCGGTATCGACATTTCACGCCACTACCTGGAAATCGCGGAGCAACGATGCGCGACGCTCCTCTGAGCAAGGTAGTTGAGTTGTTCGGCCACTCCGCCGAGAGTCGGCGCAAGGACTGGTCACGTGTCGTGCGTGAGCAGCAGTGCCCATTCCTTGCAAAGACATGTTATAAGGTTCGGAAGAGCGACCCCGGCACTTCCATAGGCTCCTGCACCGTTCGCTACGGAAAGGAGCAAGAGGCGGTCGTGATTTGCCCGACGCGCCTTCTTGAACGACGCCAGATATTCACCGACTGCCTTCACCTCTTGACCACGCACGAACCGGGAAACGAGCTTCACATCGTTCAAGAGGTCTCCATTCCGGGCGGGAGCGTTGACCATTTCCTGGTGTCGGCTCGAAAAGGCAAAGTGAAGGATTTCGTTGGAATTGAGGTTCAGACTCTGGATACTACCGGGACCGTATGGCCGGAACGACAGCGACTGCTCAAGAAGCTCGGCGTCCCACGCGGGGACAAGGAAGAGTTATCCACGAAGTCATACGGCATGAATTGGAAGATGACCGCGAAAACAATCTTGGTCCAGATGCACCACAAGATCCAGACCTTCGAGCACGTCAACAAGAAGTTGGTTCTTGTACTCCAAGACAAGCTCTTTGGTTACATGATGAATCAGTTCACATTTGAGCATCTAAAGAACCCGGCTATACTTGGTGACGCAATGCACATGCACGTGTACCGACTCGAGAAACAGCCCGATCGATCGTTCAGATTAGGGATGCAATCAAGGGTCAGTACCGATGCCGAAGGAATTGCAGCATGCCTTGGGCTTCAGGCCGAGGCCCGGATTGAATTAGCCCAGATTGTCGCGGCCCTCGAAGCGAAGCTATCGCCCGGTACACTTTTCACGCCGGTATAAGCGATGGACTGCCAGATAGCGACACCCGTACTTCTGTCCGCGGGCGGCAACCCTGCGTCCGCTTACGGTAAGAGCCTATGAAAAGATTCGCAACATGCTTTAGAGAAGTCTTGAATCCCAAGGACTTATGAGGCGGTTGTCGGGCCTCTAAATGCGAGCATATTCGTTTCATAAGAGGGGTCGCGCGAAACAAGCCCTGAGCGACTCGTTTCCGACTAATCCTCACTTGGTACTTACTTGTTCACCAGTCGTTGATAAATCTCTTTGACGGTCCCTGCCTGGCTGTCCAAGCTGAATTCGCGCAGAGCCTTTGCGCGGGCGGCGCGGCCTAGGGCGCGGGCGAGTTGGAGATTCGTGGCGAGGCGGTGTAGGGCACGAGAAAGGCTTTCCGGGGAACCGTCGCAGATAAATCCGGTTTCGCCGTCGTCCACAATTTCGCGTAACATGCCGCGGTCGGCGGCGACCACCGGCTTCGCCATGGCCATCGCTTCGCGCACGGCGCGGCAGGTGCCGTCGCTGCCCGGCACGAGGAACACGAACGCGTCGAACGCCTTGAGCATCCCGACGTACTCCTCGCCCTCGACGAAGCCGGGGAAATGGACGTGCTCCTGCAGACCCAGCGCGACGACCGGCTGTTTCCCGACTTCCGCTTGTTTAGTGCCGCGCCCGACCACGATGGCGCGGGTGTTCGGTTCACGGTCCACCAACTTTCGGACCGCTTGAAAAAAATCCTCGTAATGCCGGTGCGTTTGCAGACGCGCTACGATGCCCACCACGAAAGCCCGCGGCGGGATACCCAGCCAGCTTCGGGCATCGGGCACTTCGCGCATGGGGTCAAACCGTTCGAGGTCCACCGCCCCGGGCACCACGCGCATCCGCTCGCACGGAAAACCGAACTCCATTTCATCGCGTTCCATCGCCCGCTTCGAGGGTTCGATCAGAAACGCGGTCCCGGCAAGGAGTTTTCGATGACGCGCAGTTTCCGGAAAACCCTCGCCATAATAACTGGACCGCACCAGCGGCACGCCCAATTTCCGGGCCGCAGTCAGACCAATCTGATGATCGTTATCGAGATGGCAATGAAGGACATCGTATGGTCGGCGTTTCAGAAAACGCGCCAGCGCCAACTTGTCGAGCGCGTTCTTGATCGGGTGTGCGTGTTTCGAGAGATGAAACTCAAGAATCGGCTCGAGGCCGCGGTCTCGGGCCGTCGCCACCACCTTGTTCACTGCGGCCCCGGCATTCGGCGCACACGCAAAATCCGCCTCGACGCCCGCGCGGCGCAAGGCTACGCAAAGATTCAGCGCCGGCTCGGCGGGACCCGTCCACTTGGCATTGCTGAAGAGATGGAGGACCTTCATGCCGCGCTCTCGGCGGCGTTCCTCTCACTAAACTTGACCGACACGATTTGGGAAACGCCGCGCTCCTGCATGGTGACCCCGTAGAGGGCGTCGGCGCGCGACATGGTCTGCTTGTTGTGCGTGATGACGATGAACTGGCTGTCTGCCGTGAATTCCTCGAGCAGCGACAGGAACCGGCCGATGTTGGCGTCGTCCAGCGGCGCGTCCACCTCGTCCAGGATGCAAAACGGGCTGGGTCGCGCCTTGAATATGCTGAACAACAGCGCGATCGCCGTCATCGCACTCTCGCCGCCGGACAACAGGGAGATGGATTGCGGCTTCTTGCCGGGCGGCCGCGCTTCGATCTCGATCCCGCTTTCGAGCGGATCGTCCTCATCGAGCAGATAGATGCGCGCTTGGCCGCCGTTAAACAGTTGCCGGAAGAAGACCCGAAAATTCTCGCCCACCGCGTGAAAGGTTTCCATGAACATCTCGCGGATGCGCTTGTCGCTCCGGGCAATCACGCCCAGAAGCGTTTCGCGCGCCTTCTGCAGGTCTTCCGCCTGGGCCACCAGAAAGGCGTTCCGTTGTTCCAGCGCTTCGTACTCTTCAATCGCCATCAAGTTCACTTCGCCCAGCCGCTGCAATTGATTGCGTCGCTCGGTCACCAGTTGCTCGCGAGTGTCGTCGTCGTACTCATCGCCGCCCACCTCGTCCGCCGTCAGCGAAGCCAATGCGAGGTGGTATTCGGCCAGAATCCGTTCCTGGAAGAACCCGATCCGGTCCTCGTTTTGTCGCAACACCAACTCCAGCCGGTGCACCTCCGACTGCGCCTCGCGTACCCGTTCCCGAACTTCCCGCAACGACTTCTCCAGCGACTCGGATTCGTCCAGCAGCCGCTGGCGCGTGTTCTCGGCTTCGACGACTTGCTGGCGGGCCTTCTCGCGCGAGTCGGAGAGTGCCCGCGTCTGCTCGACCGCCGCCTTCATTTCCGCTTCGAGACGCGCCTGGTTTTGCCGCAATTGCTCGAGCAATTCCGTTCGGCGCTGCTTCTCCTGGACGGCCTCATCGTAAAGCAGTCGCTCGCGCTCGGCGTCGCGCTGCGCTTCTTCCTGTTGGTGCGAGACTTGCGCCGTCTGGACCCGAAGGTCGCCCAAATCCTGGGCGCACACCGAAAGCGCTTGCCGCGCACGCGCCGCCGCTTCCTGCGCGGCGGCAACTTCGCCCTGCAAGGCCTCATCGTCGCTTTCGAGGTGTTCCACGCGCGCGGTAGCCTGCCGGCGCTGAACTTCCAATTCCTCCCGCTGGGTGCAAAGCTCGTCGCGGCGATCAACCCGTTCCTGCAACGCCCGGGTAAGATTCTCCAGTTCGGTAGTCTGGCGCGTCCGTTCGACGTCGAGTCCCGCGAGTTCCCGCTGCACCGCGGCGATCTGTTCCGCCCACTCATCCAGACGCGCATTCAAGGCGTTCCGCGACTCGAACTGCGCCTGACGTTCGCCCGTTCGCGCCTGCAACTGAGATTCCACGCCCTGCGCCTCGCGTTCCAGTTCATCAATCTCCGTGCGCCGTCCCAAAAGACCCCGGCTCTCATGGCGCGTACGCCCGCCGGTCAGCGCCCCCAACGAGGACAGCACTTCGCCCTCCAAGGTAACCAGCCGGGGAAAGCGCGGCAGCTTGCGCACCACGCCCAACACGTCATCGAGGGTTTCGACAATGACGGTATTATGGAGAAGATATTCGACGGCCTTCTGCAGCGGGGCGTCGTATCGCACAAAATCAATCGCCCGCCCAATAACACCCTTGACGTGTTCCAACAGGCGGCTCTCGTCCGCTCCGCTGCTGTGAATGAGATCGAGCGGCAGGAAGGTAACGCGCCCGGCCATGTGTTGCTTGAGGAACTCGATCGCCGCCTGCGCCGCTTCCGCGTTCTCGGCGATGATATTGTTGATGTTCCCGCCCAGCGCCGCCTCGATGGCGCGCTCGAACCGCTTGTCCGTCGAAAGCAGGTCGCCGGCCGGGCCCAGGATTCCCGGAAGCGTGTCCGGCTGTTCCTGGCGCGCCCGCATCACGGCCCGCACGCCCGCGGCGAAACCCTCGTACGTATCCCGCAACTCGCGTAGCGACGTCACCCGGGCCTCCAGGCTGGTCTTCCTCTCCCGTAGCCCCTGAATCGCGTCCTCGATCCGGCGCACACCCTCGCTGTTCTCCGTCAATTCCGCGCGAGCCGCTGAAATGTGTCGCTCCGTTTCCGCGATCTGTGAACGCTGGCCTTCCTGAAGTTGCCGGATCGAATCCAAACTTTCGACCAGCGCCTGCTGTTTGCGATCGTCGCCGGCCTGCCGTTCATGGATTCCCTGCAACTGCGTCTCAAGATTTGACAGCGCGGCGCCGATCGTCTCCAACTCGGCGAGCGTCCGCGTGCGCTGGTTCATCCACTCCACGGTCCGCACCCGCACGGCTTCGAGATGGGCGTCTGCTTCGGCCACCCGCCGAGTGTCCCGACCGTGGTCTTGCTGCTTGCCCTCCAGCGCCGAGTTGCCGGCCGCCAGTTCCGCTTCCAATTCCGCCAATCGCGCTCGCGTCGTTTCAATCTGCTTCAAAATGCGCTCGGCGCGCTCGCCGAATGAGGCCAGTTCCTGCCGGCACTGCTGCTGTTGCTCCTGGCTGAACTCGATTTGTTGACGCAACAACGCGATCTGCCGCTCGATCCGGTCCATGTCGGTATCGAGACCATGCACCGCCTCGCGCCGCGCCAGAAGTACGCGGTCCACTTCCAGTTTTTCGAGTCCGAGCTCTTCGAACCGCGCTTCAAGCCGACTCATCTCCGCGTTGGCCGATTCGAACGCATTCTGGCCGGCCGCATAGGCGGTCTGGAGTTGTTTGACTTCTTCCGTTAGGCGCACGTACTTACAAAATATAGACCGGATTTCCAGCTCCCGCAGTTGCGCGCTGAGTTCCCGATACCGGATCGCGGCGTTCACCTGACGTTTCAGCGAACGCATCTGGCGCTGCACTTCCGCGATGATGTCGTTCAACCGCAGCATGTTCTGCTCGGCGGATTCCAGTTTGCGCATCGCCACACGTTTGCGGGTCTTGTACTTGATGATCCCGGCGGCCTCCTCGAAGATGAAGCGGCGGTCTTCGGGTTTGGAACTAAGGATCAGGTCCATCTTCCCCTGGCCGATCATCGAGTAGGCGTGCGTCCCGATGCCGGTGTCCATGAAGAGCTCGTGGATGTCGCGCAGACGGCACGGCGCCATGTTGAGCAGATACTCGCTCTCGCCCGAACGATAGACCCGCCGCGTGACTTGCACCTCGGAAAAATCCACCGGCAGCCGCGAATCCGAGTTGTCGAACACCACCGAGACTTCCGCCATGCCCAGGGGATGCCGTGCGTCGCTGCCGTTGAATATCACATCCTGCATGTGCGCGCCGCGCAATTCCCGGGCGCTCTGCTCCCCCAGCACCCAGCGCAACGCATCCAGGATATTGCTCTTCCCGCAACCGTTGGGACCCACCACCGCCGTGGTTCCCGGCTCCAACCGGACCACGGTGCGCTCCGCGAAAGACTTGAAGCCGATAAGTTCGATCTGCTTAAAGTACATGCTTCGTACCGCTACTCCGCTCCACTGAGTCTAACACTCCCCACTCGAAACTTGTCCGCCGCGCGTGGATTCAACACTTAGCTTTCGCCATTTGGCATTGTCCGCATTCCCCAATTGCTTACTCGCTCGTCTTTATCACGCGCGAGATTTCCCGCGCCTTGCCCGTGGTCTCGTCGGCGTCAATCAGCACCGCGGACAAAATCGTAGGCCCTTTCGCCACCTTGAACTCGCGCGGCATGCCGGTCAGGAATCTGTGGAGGACGTGTTCCCGCTCCATACCAATCACCGAATCTCTCGGCCCGGTCATACCGACGTCGGTTATATACGCGGTGCCGTTGGGAAGGATGCGTTCGTCCGCGGTCTGCACGTGCGTATGCGTGCCTACCACCGCCGCGCATCGCCCATCCAGGAACCAGCCCATCGCGATCTTCTCGGAAGTAGCCTCCGCGTGCATGTCCACGACAATTACCGCCGCCTGACCGCGCATACGCTCGATCTCGCGACGCGCCGACTCGAATGGACAGCCGAACGGCTCCATATAGATGCGTCCCAGCAGATTGATAATACCTACCCGCCGACCCTCGCCGACTTCGACCACCGTCGAGCCTTTGCCCGGCACTCCCGCCGGATAATTGGCCGGACGAACTACCTGACTGAACGAGTCCAGCGCCGGGGCCAGATCCTTCTTCTTCCAGGTATGGTTGCCCAGCGTGATCGCCTGCACGCCCGCCGCAAACAACTCCTTCAGGGTATCCGGTGTGGCGCCCAGTCCGCCGGCGGCATTCTCGCCGTTCGCAACGACCAAGTCAATCTCAAACTCGGAGCGCAGTTCCGGCACCCACCGCGCCACGCACGTGCGACCCGGCCGCCCCACCACGTCGCCGATAAACAATATCCGCATGAGCCGGCGAAAGCGCTACTTCGCGGTTTCCACGGCCCGCGTCTCGCGGATTACCGTGACCTTGATCTGACCCGGATACGTGAGCTCGCTCTCGACCTTGCGCGCAACGTCTCGAGCCAACATCGCCGCTTCGGCGTCCGTGATACGCTCGGGCTGCACCACCACCCGCACCTCGCGACCCGCCTGCAGCGCAAACGCCTTCTCGACGCCCGGGAAGCTATCCGCGATCTTCTCCAATTGCTCCAGCCGCTTAATGTAGGTCTCCACGGTCTCGCGACGCGCGCCCGGCCGGGCCGCCGACAGCGCGTCCGCCGCCTGGACCAGAACCGACGCGATGTGTTCCTGAGGTATCTCATTGTGGTGCGAACCGGCCGCGTTGGCCACCGCCTC
The DNA here is from genome assembly GCA_016209895.1 of Candidatus Hydrogenedentota bacterium. GTDB lineage: Bacteria > Hydrogenedentota > Hydrogenedentia > Hydrogenedentales > SLHB01 > JACQVH01. Next base: position 38,981 of record JACQVH010000132.1, read on the forward strand.
ATTCTCGCCATATTTCTTCGCCAAGTCCCGGCCAATCAGCGCATGGGAACCTTCCATCTCATGGTTGACCGCTTTCCCGATGTCGTGGACCAACCCCGCCCGTTTGGCCTCGTGTACGTTTAGGCCCAGTTCGGCGGCCATAATCCCCGCCAGATGGCATACCTCGATGGAATGCCGCAAAACGTTTTGCCCATACGACGTCCGGTAATTCAGCCGTCCGAGCAGCTTGACAATCTCCGGATGCAAACCGTGTACGTCGGCCTCCAGACAAGCCTGCTCGCCAATCTCTTTGATGGTCTGGCCCATCTCATCGTTGACCTTGTGCACCATCTCCTCGATCCGCGCCGGATGAATCCGTCCGTCCGACACCAGTCGTTCGAGCGACACCCGCGCCACTTCCCGCCGAATCGGATCAAAACCGGACAGAATCACCGCCTCCGGCGTGTCGTCAATGATGATGTTGATGCCCGTGGCGCCCTCCAGGGTCCGGATTGTGGGTCCTTCCCGGCCGATGATGCGGCCTTTCATCTCGTCTTTGGGCAAGGGCACTACCGAAACCACCGCCTCCGCCACGTGATCCGCCGCGCAACGTTGAATCGCCTGCGTAATAATCCACTTGGCCTTCTTGTCCGCCTGCTCCTGCAACTCGTCCTCGACCCGTTTCAACCGGATCGCGCTCTCACGCTTTACCTCGGTCTCCAGTTGTGCAAAAAGGACCTTCTTCGCTTCCTCGGCGCTCATCGCCGAAATCCGCTCCAACTGCCGAACATGCTCACTTTCCAGTTGCGCAACACGCTCCCTCTCCTTGCGCACCGCCGTGTCCCGTTCCTGGATATCCCGCTCCCGCGCGTTGAGTTCCGACCCTTTCCGGTCAATTGCTTCGAGACGCTTGTCCACGCTCTCTTCTTTCGCCAGAATCCGCTTCTCCAAGGCCACCAATTCTTTGCGCTGCTCCCGGGCCTCCTTCTCAAGTTGGGCCCGCAGTTCAATGCGTTGTTCCTTTAAGCTGGTATTAGCATCCTTCAGGATCGAAGCGGCTTCCCGCTCAGCATCCGAGATAGTTTGGGCCGCTTGGCGACGCGCTTTTCCGAGTAAGCCGGAGCCAATCAGCCGCGCACCGATGACGGTTACGATGATGCCAAACAGGAAGAGCGCCGGTCCGATCCAAAGGAGATGTTGGGGGTTGCCCCACATAGACTCGACCTCCCTTCCTCAATACATAGGGCCCTACAGGCCCCGCTGAACTTTACACCGGAAGGAAGAGAAAAAGAAGACGTATCCTCATGCAGACCAATAAGTTATGGATGGACCCCATATCTCGGGGACACGCCAAATAACACCGCGGTTGGCACTGCATATCTCTAACGCGCAAACATGGTTCGCATTACGCACGCGACCAAATTCCTTACGTTTCCTCATCCTCACCCGAACAAATTTTCCGGTGAAACTCGTTGTCTGCGCGTAGTATATGAACACCAGGAAGCCGATGTCAATGACAAATTCCGCGGAACCGTCAAGAACTGAACCAAACTAAAAAGCCCGGCGCCGGCACCGGAGCGAAACCCCAGCGGTCCGTGTTGGTCTGTGTTCCGTCCGTGCCAGTCCGTGTTTCGTCGGTGTGTTCACGTTCGCTCTACGGGTCTGATTCTCTTCTTTTCTTACGAACCGCCCACCCCGAATTTGGGCCTTGACAGCCCTCGCCCTTTTTGCTATAGTCCGCCCTGTAATCGAGGCAAGTTACGTTTTTGGGGAAGGACCAATGACAGGGGTAGTGTGACGTAACGCCAAGTTCCATCATAAATGATCTCACTTCGGAGGCGGAAGGAGGGATGAAACGCGCAGCCAAAGTATGCGTCCTCCCGGGATCATGAATCCGTGATGTTCACTATAGATACGAAGTTCGTAACTACAGCCGTGCGCCGAGACGGTTTTCGTCTTGTGTGCCGCTGTAAACGGAAGTGGCGAATAACCACTTCTTATCCATAGGGAGCAAAAAACTAATGCGTACAACATTAGTCATCCTAGTTGCTGTAATCGCCTTGGCGGCTCTGCCGGCCACGGCTGAATTGCAGAACGTATTAACCGGCGGAGAAATCAAAATCCGCGGGAACTACTATTCCAACGCGTTTACCGGACCGGCCGCCGCCGAAATCCGCTGGCCGAATATATTTCTGCCGGCCCGCGCCATGGGTGGCCCGTTCAACGCGCTGGGCGCCGTGAGCATCTTTGATTGGGACGACCGTGGAAACGAGCTCAAGATGATCGAGCAGCGGACCCGTTTGAACATCCGCGCCGACTTCACCAACGAAGTCAGCGCGTTTATCGAACTGGACAGCTACGACATCTGGGGCGAAGACTTCCGGTCGAACTACATCACCGGCGCCGACGGGCGCGCCGCAAGCGGAAATGATGTCGAGATTTACCAGAGCTACATCCAAGCCAGCGAAATGTGGGGGTACCCCCTGCGTCTTCGCATCGGTCGTCAGGAACTGAGCTTGGGGAATGAGTGGCTGGTCGGCACGAACAGCACCAACTCCTTCTTCACCGGCCTGTCGTTCGACGCGATTCGCCTTACGTATGCCACCGATACCTTCAGTGTGGATGCGTTTGCGAGCAAGCTGGCCGATATCAGCCCCATTGAAGAAGACGGCGACGTTGATTTCTACGGTATCTACGGCAGCTACACCGGCCTCGAAGACATCACCATTGATGCCTACTGGCTGTTCCTGCGCGATGCCGCCAGCCTCAACGACACCAACTTCATCTGGCTGCCTGAGTGGATCGAAGACATCCTCGGGATTGACGACTACGATCCCACGGAACTACACACCATCGGCCTCCGCGGAGCCGGCACGTATGGCGCGTTTGATTTCGAAGCTGAAGTCGCCTTTCAGACGGGAGACGCTCACTCCGTCGGCTTTACTTTCAAGCCGTTCGGCGTGTATGGCGATGACAGCGCTGACTACAGCGAATGGGCGGGCAACCTCGAAGTCGGGTACACCTTCGACATGAACTACCAGCCGCGGGTGTACTTGGGCGTCGCCTATTTCGGTGGCGAAGACGATCGGGACATTGATTTCTTCGATTGGATCAACCCGTTCGACAAGCCGGATGCCAGCGTAAGCTTCAACCGCTTGTTCTCGAACGTCGAGTACAGCAAGATTCTCGACACCAACGGCAGCCTGTCCAACTTCTGGGTCGCTCGCGGTGGCGTGAGCGCTATGCCCACCGAGAATATCGAGGTCATGCTCGATGTCGCGTACTTCCAGGCGCTCGAGGAATTCCAAGCCCCGCCGTCCATTAACATTGGACGCTTTCGTATCCCGATTGCTCCGGCCCTCAGCTTCTGGACCACGAGCAACGACGATGAACTGGGCTGGGAAGTCGGCCTGACCGCGAAGTATCACTACAGTGAGGACCTGACCTTTGAAGCCGGTTGGTCTCACCTGTTCACGGACGACGGCCTGGATGAAGGCAACTTCACGCAAGCCAACGGTCTGGTATTCGACGGTGGTACCAGTGATGATGATGCCGATTACGTCTACTTCGAAACGAAGATTGCCTTCTAACGAGTAGATCAATCGCCTTTCCTGTCCCCACGGCCCCACGGCCGTGGGGACAGTTTTCTCAACCTTACTGCACACTTTCTGCAACATAATCGTGTAGTTTTCGCTAAAAGCCATAGATAATCCAGCCCAGGGTTACATCGTACCCCGCATTTCGGCGGGGTACGATGTAACCCTGGGGAAGGAAAGAAACCAAGGAGCTACCCTGAAAGGGTTCCATTGGTCCTATCAAACGGTGCCCGCACCCGGCACTCAGCCCTCAACACACCCGGGCAATTCACCTCCGAACCCATATCGAATCCTACATCCCAGTGATTCCCAGTCAACATTTCCTACACGAGAGTAGGATTTCTCGCCGGCCATGCCCCCTAACCCCCCCGATATCAAGCCCCGGCCCGATTGGCATAGGGATTGCTTTTTCTCCCGAGACTGCTATAATCGTTCGTTGGGTAATCGAAGCGTCGCCGCTGCCTTCACGGCAACAGTCTCAATTTGCGGAGTGACGCGAAAGGAAGGAGGGATGCGACCGATAAATACACTGTCTCTGTCTCCCATTACCGGGAGCGAATCCATTTATTAGCGGAATCAGCGGAGTGGGGAAAAGGGCTCCGCAGGAAGGAGAGTATCATGCGCAAAATAACTGTCATCGTAGCGGCAGCGTGTCTGTTGATTTCCTCCGGTCTGGCATACGCAGAACTGCAAAATGTCGTGGTCGGCGGGAAGATTCGGATTCGCGGAAACTACTATGCAAGTGACTACACCGGCCCGGCCGCAGCGGAAGTGCGCTGGCCGGCGGGGCTTCTCCCCGGTCGTCCGATTGGCGGGCCGTTCAACGCGTTGGGCGCGGTGAGCTTCTCGGACTGGGACGACGACGGCAATGACGCCAAGTACATCGAGCAGCGTACGCTGCTCAATGTGCGGGCCGACTTCACGGACAACGTGTCCGCCTTCATCGAACTGGACAGCTACGATCTTTGGGGCGAGGATTTCCGCTCGAATTACATCACGGGCAACGACCTTCGCGCTGCGGGGGTAGCGAATCCGTTCACGGCCGGCGGTACTACGGATGACGTGGAAGTGTTTCAGTCCTACATCGAAGCCAACGAGATGTGGGGCTATCCCTTGCGGCTGCGCATTGGACGCCAGGTCCTCAGTTTCGGCAGCGAATGGCTGGTCGGTTCGGAAGAGAATGCCACCGGGTTCTTCGGCACCTCCTTCGACGCCATCCGGCTCACTTACGCCACCGACCAATTTAGCGTGGACGCCTGGGCCTCCAAGCTCGCCGAACGAAGCCCGATTGAAGAAGACGGCGACGTAGACTTCTACGGCATCTATGGCAGTTACAAGGGCATCGAGAACCTCACGCTCGACGCCTACTGGATGTTCGTGCGCGATGCGATCAGCCTGAACGACACCAACTTCGTCTGGCCGGTCGAGTGGGTCGAGGACATCATCGGCGTGGACGATTATGATCCGACCGAACTGCATACCGTCGGCTTGCGTGCCGCCGGAACCTTTGGCGCGTTTGACTACGACGCGGAAGTCGCCTATCAGTTCGGCGACGCGGACGCGATCGGCTCCACGTTTGTGCCCTTTGCCTATGGCGATGACGACGCCGACTTCGATGCGTTCGCCGCTAACCTCAGCATCGGCTACACCTTCGACATGACGTACAGCCCCCGACTGTGGTTGATCGCCGCCTACTTCGAAGGCGAGGACAACCGCGACCTCTCGTTCTGGGATTGGTTGAATCCGTTCGATCGACCCCAAGCGAGCGTTAGCTTCAATCGCCTGTTTTCAACCTGGGAGTACAGCGAGTTCGTCGTCATCTCCGACGAGTCCAACTTCTACACCGTGGACGTCGGCGTCACGTTCCATCCCACGGAACAACTCGACGTAATGGTGCACGCGGCCAGTTTCTGGGCCGTCGAGCCCTTCGACGCCCCGGTTTCTTTCAAAGTCGGCAAATTCCGAATCCCCATCGCGCCCGCCCTCAGCTTCTGGACCGAGGAAAACGACGATTACCTCTGGACCGAAGCCGGGATTTATCCGACCTATCGCTACAGCGAAGACTTGACCTTCAGCGTCGGCTGGTGCCACGTCTTCACCGGCAACGGACTCGAGGAAGGAAGCTTCAACGCCTTCAACGGCCTCGCCTTCAACGGCGGCTCGGACGACGACGATTCCGACTACTTCTTCTTTGAAACCGTACTGAAGTTCTAACACCCACCAGTCAAGCCAAGAGAGTCCCTGCGAGACCCCCTCCCGCAGGGACTCTTCTCATTGTGATCGCGGCGCGATCATTAGCGCTCGCCTCGATTGGACCTATCGGTCCGATACGACCTATAGGTCCGATACGTTCCGGTGCCTGGTCAATCTCCGTCCATGTAGGCGCTGATGCGCGCCGCCACTTCTTCCACCCTCTCGAGGGCGCGGTACGCGCCCGTTTCCACATTCTCCCTGGCCTTCCGAATGCGTTCGGCCTGCACGGAAGATTCGGGCAACGGGACGGTCGCCTTGCGGGGAACCCGAGCGATACTCGGGGCATTCGCGGGATGAACGAGTTCGCCATCACCACCTCGCGACCCGGCGGTGTCGCTTGACCCGATTCGTTTCACTGGCCCGGTCTCCGGTCGCCCTGAGATACCCTTGTCTCCATACATGTTCGCCGTGAGACTCTTCACCGCCAGAAGTCAGGAAACTGACTTCCCTACGGCCAGTTATCGGCAGGCCAGGATGCAGCCTTGACACGTGATCGGATCGCCACCGACGGCGTGGCCAACTGGCCATAGAACCGGGGTTATCGCGTCTAAACGCATACCTCTCCGACGCCTCTGCCGCTCGCTTCCGTTCTTGGGGAACTCGTATCAGAAAACCCCGATACCGAAGTGCATTTCGGCTCCCTGCTAACCGGGCTCCTTCCCGCCAGCGTGATGGGTGGTCGTTCTTGCTGTCCTTGTTGTCCTTGCGCTCCCTTCCTTCCCCCGCAGGGGTAGCGGCAAAGTCCTTTTGGTCACTTTGGTCCTTTTGGTCCCTTACCCTTCCTACGGGGACCGTGCGGGACAATCGGTCGAGAACGGCAGCATTTAGATGTGATTGCTCTGCACTCTTTCCTTAGCGCGCGCCGCCGTCCCGCCAAGCTCGAGGTATCGTTGATAACTTGTCCGTGCGTCCTGGGCATCCCCCTTCTCGTGATACACGTCCGCAAGTTTCAACAGCAAGTCGCGTTGGTCCGGCAGAGATTTCAATCCGGTTTGCAGCAGGTCAATCGCGTCTTCGAACTCGCGCCAGCGCACGAATTGCGTCGCGCGCGCGATCGTGATCTCTTTGAGGTAATACCGCGCCGTGGCATCGTTCGGGTCCAGCGCCAGCGCGTCCCGGAACCAACGGTCCGGTTCTGACCCGAACATGCCGCCGTAATAAGTCATCACGCCTCGGAGGTCGAGCAACCGCGCCTGGTGCCGTTTCTCCACCGCCGCCAGCGCCGCTTTACTCGCATCTTCAGGCATGCCCGGAAATCGCAGTAGAGCGGTCGGGCTCTCAAAGTGTGGCTCGAGTTCCTTGAGCGCGTCCGCCACCGTCCGTTCGTACATTATCTTCGGCGCCAGAAACTCCGCCCACGGCCGATCGTCCGTCATTAGCTTCCCGCCCACGACATAGCGCTTGACCTGTTCTTCAGACATGAAGAAGCAATTGAAAAGCTCGACCAGGTCGCCCAGCTCCACGTCGGCCAGCGCGCGTTGCACACTCGGCACACCAATTTGGGCGCGGGCGCCGGGATAATCGAGAACCAGCGGCTCGTTCGAGCCGACAACAAACAAATCCGCATTGATGAACCATAGCGTGTAGTGAGGAAAGACCGTCGTAAACGTATACAGCAACGACCGGACGATCTCCGGGTTCAGCCCATGCAACGGTACCCATTGTGAAACCAGCCCGCCGCGCGCCAAATGGCGCAAACACAAATCGTAGTACTCCTTGGTGTAGAACGTCGAGACTCCGGCCAGCGCCAGCGGCATCGGCTCAAACGTAATCAGGTCATATTTTTGAGGCGAAGTGAGCAGGAAATTGCGTCCGTCGTCCACGATGAAACGCAATTTCGGATTCGCGATCACGTCCAGATTGTCCTTCGCGAACAGTGGCCCCGTCTCAAGTACGTCCCGCGAAATTTCCACCGCGTCAATCCGCTCATATTCGAACAGGCCCAGGGTCCCGGCGGTAATCCCCGACCCAAAACACATGAACAGCGCCCTGCGCGGCCGCCGGTCGAAGAGCATGGGCAGCACGCCCTGGAACCGGTTCATCTTCACGCCCTTCTCGATGGACGCGGTAGCTTGCACCGCATTGATCCACAGTACGCGGTCCGAGCCCGTCGGTTCCTCTTTGGGCTCGGAAACTACCACCGTGCCCTCGACGCCTTCCCGATAGTGAATAGGCTGATGATCTTCAGGGACATACGACCGATTCAGGGCCTGGCTGACATCGGCGGGCAGGCCACGGTAAATCCATCCAAACAGCGATACACACGCCACGAGCGAAATCAATTTCATGATCCCCCCGCGATAAGGACAAGCCCCGATCAGCGCCGCGCCCAGCAGCAATTGCAACGCCCCCAAAATCACTATGCCCGGCTGCGTGCCGAATACCGGAATCATCAAATACCCGCCCGCCAACGCGCCCAGCACACCTCCGATGGTGTTCGCGCTGTAGAGCCGGCCAATCGTCCGAGCCAAGCCCCCTTGCGTGGCGAGGGCCGCCTTAACGACCACCGGAAAGGCCACGCCGAACAGAAACGTGGGCACGAATAATACCAGGAAGGACAGGTAGAACTTCGCGCGGACAATGCCTTCCCAGTGGTAGCCCGCATCCGTCCTCATTTGCTGGAACTCCGAAGGTAAGCCGGGGAAAGCCGACAGCGTCCACAAGCACGCGCACGCAATCAGGATTTGCAGTACCCCCAATAACGACACGGGACCGCGACGCTTGTCCACGAACGGCGACGCAACCATACTTCCTACGGCGATGCCGCTGAGCAAGGAAGTCAGCATCGTCGTGAACGCATACGTGGTTCCAAGAAAAACCAGAGTCAGCAGCCGGAACCAGAGCACTTCCAACGCCAGCGCGCAGAACCCGGAAACAGCATACGTCCAGATGACCAGCCTCCCCGGCCATGGATTAGTTTCCACACCACCAGAATCCCGAACCGGCGCCCCCGAAATGCCTTGTCCATCGTGTCCATCATGTCCACTCGGCTCCGGCGTACCCCGCGCCCGCGAAATCCCAAGCGCCAGTCCAATCGCCATAACCCCGATCGCCCCATTAGTCGCGGCGCCGGCCAGCGTGGTCTGCGTGTACCCCATCCACGCCAGCAGTACGAATCCGGTCAGCGCACAACCCGCAACCGCGCCCAGCGTGTTGACGCTGTATAGCGTCCCAATGCGAAACCCGGAACGCCGGGCTTGTTGCGCGACGAACTTCGCGAGCAGCGGCAGCGTCGCGCCCATCAGCGTCACCGGAACGATCAGAAAGGCAAACGCCAAACCCGCGCGGATGGCAATTCCGGCCGAGCGGGAAGCGGCCACGGCCCTTAGCAGCGAGACGACGACCTCCTCGCTCCAATCAATCAGAAGAATGAACAGTACCGCCCATACCCCAATCACAACTTCGAACAAACCGTATAAGAGCAATGGTCGGGCGCTACGATCGGCCAGCCGCCCGCCCCAATAACTGCCCACGCCGAGTCCCAGGAAGAAAATCGAAAGCACCGTGCTCACGGCATACGCGGTGGTACCAAAGAGCAAGACTAACTTCCGCGTCCAGACGACTTGGTAGAGTAGACCCGTCGCGCCGGAAAAGAAGAAGAAAAGCAGCGGCAATAGGAACGTAACCACCGTCCGACGCTCCGGCGTCAGCCGCAACCGCAGCCAATTCGCACCCCTAAGCAGCGTGCTCATCTTCAAATCGATCGAAACGGATAATCGCCCAAGAATGGAAATCCGTGATGCTATCTGACCCCCGCCCGCAGTGTCAAAGACATGATTGAGGTCTTAGGGGCACATGGGAAAAAGCACCGCACCAGATGATACAATGTCTTTCGGACACTTAGGCAAGGCAACTCTTGAATACGTCGTCCAGTCGGTGTGGATGACTAGACCTCACTCGAGGAGAGCAAATCATGCGCGTTGAATTGGAATTGGACGAGATGACCTATCGAGCGATTCTCGATCTAGCGGCAGCCCAGAACTCTTCTGTGGGACAGGTAGTTGCGGAACTGCTCAGCGCGAAACTACCTCCACAGAATCCCAACGAGAGTATTGTGGGGCTGTTTGGGTCAAACGCTGATTTAATCGATGAGGTGTGCGCCCTGGCGATGACCTCGCGCGAGCAAGGCGCCTTGAGACTGAACTGATGGACCGGACCCTCCTTGACACCGATATTTTCTCGGAGGTGTTGAAAGCCAAGAACAGCCGCGTGGTGGATCGAGCTGCGGCTTACGAGGCGGCACTGGGGCGCTTTACGATAAGCGCGATAACGGTGATGGAAATAGTGAGAGGCATTTACCGTTTGCAAAGAACCGAAGCGCTCGGCCATTTCCTGGAGGGTCTGGCCTTGGTTGAGATTCTGTCCTTTGACAGTGAAACGGCCAAGTATGCGGGACGAATCTATGGGGAGTTGGAGCGTGTGGGCCAGCCCATTGGTCGCGCGGATCCCATGATTGCTGCTACCGCGCTACAACACGGTTTGACGCTGGCCACCGGCAACAACGGACATTTCGAGCGTATCTGTGGTCTCGGATATCCCCTCAAGCTCGTAGATTGGCGAGTGTAACACGCTCGCCTCAATTGGCATTCCTCGTAAGAAAGCTGGATCGTGTGCTATTCTTGCAATTCTCTGCGTGTTTTCCTGCGGAGGCATCAGTCTTGGGTGATCGAAAATCTGCGGAAGAGGAGGGACCATATGAGTTACGAATCGGAATCAGCAATTACGCGACGGGATTTTGCCAAAGCGGCCGCGGCCGGGCTCGCAGTATTGGGCGCCGCTCGAAGTTCCCAAGCGGCGAAGGGCAAGCGGCCGCTGAAAGTCGGCTTGCTCGGTTGCGGCAATCGCGGCACCGGCGCCGCCATTGACATGTTGACCGGCAACGACAACCTCAAGCTGGTCGCCATGGCCGACGTGTTCGAGGATCGCCTTAAGTCCTCGGCGGATAAAATCAAGAATCACAGCAATGAACAAGTCCGCAACGGCTTCGCGGTCAAGAACAGTCACTGTTTCGTCGGACTGAAGGCGTACAAGGAAATCCTCGACACAAACATTGACATCGTGATCGAAGGTTCCCTCCCCTACATCCGCTCTAAGCACATCGAAGCCGCCGTAAACAAGAAGAAACACATCTTTACGGAGAAACCGGTCGCGGTGGACCCGGTGGGCATACGCCGCGTCATCGCCGCCGCGCAGAAGGCCAAAGAAAAAGGCCTATCCATCGTCGCGGGCACTCAGCGACGGCATCAACAGGAATACGTCGAAACCATCAAGAAGATTCACGACGGAGCTATCGGCGAGATTCTCGCCCTCCGCGTCTATTGGTGCGGCGGGCTGCCCTTTGCGTTCGATCGCGACCCGAAATGGAGCGACCTCGAATACTGTCTTCGCAACTGGTACAACTACTACTGGGTCTCGGGGGATAACATCGTCGAGCAGCACGTCCACAACCTCGATGTCGCCAATTGGGTCATGAACGACCATCCGATCAACGTCTTCGCCTCCGGTGGGCGTACTTGGAAACCGCGCATCGAGAAATACGGCGATTTGTACGACAATTTCTCCTGCGATTACGAGTACAAGAACGGCGTACACGTGACCAGCTTCTCCCGGCACTGGCACAAGCCGTGCGAAGGCGGCGTGTTTGAAGAGGCGGTAGGGACCAAAGGCCGCAGTGCCTGCAACGACATGGGCACGAAAGGTATCAACCCCTACGTCCAGGAGCACATTGACCTCGTCAACAGCGTCTGCGGCGCCGGCCCCTACTACAACGAAGGCGTCCAAGTCGCAGAGAGCACGTTGACCGCCATCATGGGCCGTATGTCCGCCTACACCGGAAAGAAGCTCACCTGGGACGAGGCGCTCAATTCCGACCTGAGCCTGGTGCCCGACGACCTGTCCTTCGATAAATCGTATCCCCTCGGACCGGTTCCATCTCCGGGCGCACCCGAAAAAGCGTAATCACACGAATTAACGTCAAAACCGTGGCACCCCCAAACTCGCTTTGGGGGTGCTTGGACAAAGTACAGAAGGATTAAAACGACATGACTCGTCGCAATTTCTTAACGGCCGCTTCCGGGACCGGTCTGGTCGCCGTCGCCTCCCAAGCATCGGCTGCCGAGTCGCCGGAAACGAAATCGCGTTCCACCGGCGCATCCGCCAGACTCCGGTTGTCGTGTCCCCCGAGCCTGTTCAAAGGACCCATCGAAGAACGCCTCGAACAAATTGCCAAGTGGGGATTCGTCGGTTACGAGACCCTCTGGCCGGAAGGCGAGCTTCCCTCGATCCGGAAAAAGGCGGACAGCCTCGGCCTCGAATGCAGTTGCATCGTCGGCGCCGGCAAGATCGCCCCGGGCGGTATGGTCAATCCGCCCGACCACGACCAACTCGTAGCCATGTTCAAAGAGCGCATCGGCGTCGCCAAAACGCTCGGCTGCCGGCGGCTGGTCGGACTCACCGGCAACGAACGCGCCGACGCCTCCCGCGAAGAACAGACCGCCGCCGTCATCGCCTGCCTGAAACGGCTCGCGCCCATCGCGGACGAAAACGACGTCACCCTCGTGGTCGAGGCGCTCAACCCGCTCGTGGACCACAAGGGCTATTTCCTGACCCGGAGCGACCAGACCATGGAGATACTCCAGGCCGTAAACAGCCCCCGGGTGAAAATGCTCTTTGACATCTACCATCAGCAGATCACTGAAGGCAATGTCATCCGCAACCTCACCCAGAACATAGACTACATCGGGCACTTCCACGTCGCCGACAATCCCGGCCGCCACGAACCCGGCACCGGCGAACTCAACTACGCCAACATCTTCAAAGCCATCGCCGAAACGAAATTCGAGGGGTTCGTCGCCATGGAATTCGGCCCGCTCCACAATACCGAAGAAGCCCTGGAACGAGTTTTCAAGTGCCTCGACTGGACCTAATCAGTGGAATCAAGAGCGTGCACGGCTTCAACCGGGACGGCCATCCATTGTGTCCACTTGGTCCATCCAGTCCACTCGCCATGTGATACGATTAAGTCATGAGACGTAAACGTTCGGTGGTAGCCGCGCATCGCTACCCGCCCCTGCGCCTCGCCGCCTATACCTTGTTATTGACGCTATGCGCCGGCCAAGTGGCGCCCTCAAACCCGTTTGAGGGCGTCCCAATCTACGTCCTCGAAGTAAACTTGCCCGACCGCAGTGCGGCTGACCAACTCTCCGCCGCCGGCTTGATCATAGACGACGTACGCACCTTGACCGCCGAGGTATACGCTACCCCGGAACAGCGCACCTGGCTTGATACCCATAGCTTCACCTACCGCGTGATCGGCCAGCAGCCCACGCCGCCACCTCGGCCCCCGAAAGCCGGCCCCGCGTATCACACCTACGCCACTTTGACCACCGAGTTGCAAGCCCAAGCCGCCGCGTACCCAGAAATCTGCCGGTTCTCCACCCTGGGTCAATCCGTCCAAGGCCGCGAACTCTGGGCCCTAAAAATCACGGATAATCCCGACGTGGAAGAAGACGAGCCGGAATTCAAATATCTGGCCACCATGCACGGCGACGAACCGGTCGGCACCGAGACGTGCATGTTCTTGATCAACCGTCTCCTTACCGATTACGGAACCGACCCGCGCATCACCGATCTCATCAACGAAACCGAAATCTGGTTCGTCCCCCTCATGAACCCTGATGGCCTCGAAATCGGTTGGCGGTTCAATGCCAACACCCTCGACCTCAACCGCACTTTTCCGGCCTTTCCGGACGATTTTGCCGGCACGTTATTTGATGGCGAGCCTTTGGGAGATGCGGGCCGTCCCCCGGAGGTCGGCCACGTCATGCGTTGGACCGCCGATCACACTTTCGTCTTGTCGGCAAACTTCCATACCGGAGCCCTTGTCGTGAACTACCCTTATGACGACGACGGCAAACCCAGCGGCGTAAACTCGCCGACCCCGGACGACGCGCTCTTCCGCGAAACCTCGCACCGCTACGCCGTTCTCAACACGCCGATGTTCAACAATCCGGCTTTTCCCGGCGGGATTACCAACGGCGCCGTGTGGTTCGTCGTCACCGGCGGCATGCAGGACTGGAACTACCGCTTCGTCGGCTGCAACGAAGTCACCATCGAGCTATCCAACGTCAAGCGCCCCGATCCGTCGCTCATTCCTAGCCTCTGGGCCGACAACGAAGAAGCCATGCTCACCTACCTCGAGCAGGTGCACATCGGCATCCGCGGGCTGGTCACCGACGCCCAAACCGGCGCACCCATTTACGCCAAGGTTCTCGCGGCCGGCAACCCGCACCCGGTTTTCACCGATCCCCAAGTCGGCGATTACCAGCGCATGCTCCTCCCCGGAACATATGCTTTAACAATCTCCGCACCGGGATACACGACTCAAATGGTGGCCGATATCCCAGTCGCCGATGGTCCCGCCACCCGTGTAGACGTGACCCTCGAGCTCTTCCCGCCATCCGACGCCGACGTAAATAACGACGGTTTCACCGACGCCGTGGACGTACAACTCGTCATCAATTCCGCCCTCGGCATCCCCGCCACCTGCGCCTGCGACCTCGACGGCAACGGCGTCGCCGCCACCGACGTGCAAACGGTCATCAACGCCGCGCTGGGCCAAACTTCAATTCTATGATCATAAATCTGGCGCTTGAAATTATGCTCATTCATGACATATAATCTATCAATAAATATGTGCGGAGAGTTTACATGAAAAGGACAACGGTCACGCTTCCGGCAGATTTGGTCCAGGAGGCGCGGAAAGTCACTAAGGCCAAAACCCAGACTCAGGCGGTGTTGATAACTGTTCGAGAGGCGCTCCGGGCTCGCAAGATCGCCGAACTCCAAGCGTTGGCAGGTCACCTAGAGTTTCACGAGGACACCGTCGCACGTCGCCATCGGGACAAACGCCTTGGATAAGCTGGTATTGCTCGACACGTCGGCTTGGGTGAATTACTTCCGCAAAGAACCCCGGACTTACGCGTTGGTGAACCGTTTGATAGCGGACGCGCGCGTGTGTCTGGCTAGAATCATCCTAGCAGAACTGATGCAGGGGGCAAAGTCGCAAAAGGAAATCACTACGGTCAGGAACCTCCCCGCAATGTTCGCTATTCTGGAGGAGCAACCGGAAACGTGGGAAAACGCTGGCCTGCTCTCTAATCGGTTTCGCCAACAAGGGAAAACGATCGGGCTTGCCGATTGCTACATTGCAATCTTGGCCAAGACAAATGGCGTAGACTTGCTGACTGAGGATAAGGATTTCAAAACGCTTCAGCCGGAGGTTGGCATATCACTCTTCTCTGTGGTTGATCACTTCGACAGGAAGCCCGCTATCGAATGATCCCCCCGGCCAGTACGTAGTCGTCGTCGTAAAGCACGGCCCATTGCCCGGGCGTCACGGCACGCTGCGGGGTGTGGAAGAGGGCGGTGAATGACGTTCCGTTCGGATACACGGTCGCGGGCACGGCCGCGTGTTGGTACCGGATTTGCACCAGACAGTCGAACGGTTCCGTCTGCGGTGAGAGCGCGCCCCAAATCACATCTGCGGCCGCAAGAGATTCGGAAAAAGCCTCGTCCTGCGGACCGACGACCAGCGCATTCCGCGACAGATCAATCTGCAGCACATACTGCGGCGCCGCCGCCGCAATCCTGAGGCCCTTGCGCTGTCCGACCGTGTAATTCATCAGTCCCGCGTGCCGGCCCAAGACCTCGCCCCGAACCGACAAGATCGGCCCCGGCTCCCCGCTTCCAACGCGCTGCGCCAGAAAATTCCGGTAATTATTGTCCGGCACGAAACAAATCTCCTGGCTTTCCGGCTTGTTCGCGGTGACCAAGCCGAACGCCCGCGCCTTCTCTCGCGTCTCCTCCTTGGTCAGGCCGCCCAACGGAAACAACGCCCGCGCCAACTGATCCTGGCGAAGCCCGGCCAACGAGTAGCTCTGATCCTTCGGACGATACACCGCCCGCCGCAACGTGTGGCGACCATTCCGTGGTTCACAACGTACGTAGTGTCCCGTGGCAATATAGTCCGCCCCGATTGCCGCGGCCTTCTCGAACAGCGCCCCGAACTTCACCCGCTGATTACAGCGCGCACACGGATTGGGCGTGCGACCCGCCAGATACTCATCCACAAAATCATCAATCACCTCGCGCTCGAACCGGTCCAGATAATTCACCACATAATGCGAAATGCCCAGCCGATGCGCCACGCGCCGCGCGTCCTCCGCCGCATCCAGCGTGCAACACGCCTTCTGCGAAGACTCCCGCCCCTCGCCCGACGCGACCCGCATAGTCATACCGATCACGTCGTACCCCTGCTCCGCGAGCAGAGCCGCCGCCACACTGCTATCCACCCCGCCGCTC
>JACQVH010000129.1 GCA_016209895.1 Candidatus Hydrogenedentota bacterium
GATGTGGCCGGGACGCTGAACAATCTGGGGAACGTCCTTCGAAACTTGGGGGAGCGGGCGGCGGCGCGGGCGGCCTACGAGGAGGCGTTGGGAATTTATCGGCATCTGGCCGAGGCGCACCCGGCGGCGTATAAGCCCAATGTGGCCACGACGCTGAACAATCTGGGGAACGTCCTTCGAAACTTGGGGGAGCGGGCGGCGGCGCGGGCGGCCTACGAGGAGGCGTTGGGCATCCGTAGGCGTCTGGCCGAGGCGCACCCGGCGGCGTATGAGCCGGATGTGGCCGGGACGCTGAACAATCTGGGGAACGTCCTGGATAACTTGGGGGAGCGGGCGGCGGCGCGGGCGGCCTACGAGGAGGCGTTGGGAATCTACCGGAAGTACGTCGAGAAGTGGCCGCAGGCGTTTATGGAAAACTTTCTCATCGTGCTGCGCAACTACATAAAGGTGGCGCCCCGCGCGCCCGATGATCGTTGGTGGCAATTGTGGGAGGAACTGCAGAAACAATCGAAGTGAGCGAAGTGGCGCAAGCATCTACCCGCCTGGCGCGCGGCCTCGTTCTCTCATTTGTCCTTTATCCTTGTTCTTTTCACTTGTCCCTTTGGTAATTTTCGCCGATTTCATCGTTTTTACCCATACAGTGCAACGCCGGGGGCTATATATATAGAGGGATATTTGCAATTCGGAAATGGGAATGCTGAATGTGGAATGAGCAAACCGATCCGTAAGGCCTTACATTTGAGAAGGTTAAAAGTATGGAATGGGATACCCGACACCAAGACCCGGACTTCAGCTCACTCACCGTGCTTTTCTGCCGCGGGCGGTGGGCTCACTGCGCACTCTCCACATGCGACAGGCCTCGGTCTGGGGTCTACGGCCTACGGCCTACGGTCTCCAGACTCCCGTCATTTCCTACAAAAATGTATCACGCTTTTTCACGAATTTTGATCGCTTTTTCACCAACATTGATCGCTTTTTCACAAAAAATGTACGGTTTTTCACGAATTTTGCACAGTTTTTCACCCGAAATCACCTCTTTTCAACGAGCAAGACCGTTGCGCGCCAACGATTTACACCTCCGCGCTCCCCCGCCTCAACGGTTGCACTGGAACTCCTTCTTGATCTTTCGGACTGGTTATGAGAACATATCTTCCAGAACGTATTCGCGGAATACAATGAATTGGCTGTAAGTTGATAGTTCTAGTTAAACTTTGCGAAAGGCACCCCCGATGAAAGCTTCCCGTTGTCCCGTTGCTGCGGTCCTTGTTTCGTTCAGCTTGGCGCTGGCTTTAGGCTTCAGTCCAGCGGCCACCGCTGACGACGGGCCCGATCACCAGGTCGTTCAGGCGCGGCCCATTGAGTTGGGCACGAGCGGCGGCAATATCAACGACCGGAGCAAAATCTATTGTTGCAGCGGGACTCTGGGCGCGCTGGTGCAGGACGCCGACGGTTTCCAATACATTCTCAGCAACAACCACGTCTTGGCCCGCACCAACCTGGGCACGATCGGCGACGATGTCAACCAGCCCGGGCAGATTGACCAGAACTGCGGTCAGACCGGCGTCGTGGCGGACCTCAGTAAATTCGTGACGATCAAATTCAAGCAGAAACGGTCCATTCCGTTGAACGAAGTGGACGCAGCGATTGCGCTCGTTCGCGACGGAATGGTGAGCGCGGACGGCTCGATCCTCGATATCGGCCCGCTGAGTGCGAACACCGTGGCCGCTACCGTCGGACAGGTGGTGCAGAAGAGCGGGCGCACTACGGGTAATACCGTCGGAACCGTGGCGGCGGTGAACGTGACGGTAGACGTGGGCTATTCGAAGAGCTGTGGAGGCGCCAACAACCAAGTCGCGCGCTACATCAATCAAATCCGCATTACTCCCGGCGCGTTCAGCGCCGGCGGCGATTCCGGTTCGACTATCGTCGAGGCCGATGCCGTGGACCCGACGGACGGCCTGCCACGGGCCGTCGGTCTTCTATTTGCGGGTAGCTCCACCTCGACTATTGCCAATCCCATCAATCGCGTTTTGACGCTGCTCGGCGTTGCGACCGTGGGCGGCGGTTCGGTGGCCGCTTCCAGCTCGAGCCCGGAGGTCGTGGCCGCGAGTTCGGTCAAAGGTCGCCATTCCGCCAAACTATTCGCCGTGCCGGGTGTCGTGGGCCATGGCGTGAGCGTCGGCGCAAACGGTAAACCCGTCATCGAAGTCTATCTCGAACAGGACAGCGCGTCGTCCCGCGTACAAATCCCGGCCGCGCTGGAAAACGTCCCCGTCAAGATCGAAGTGACCGGCCCCTTCGAGGCGTTTTAAGCGCCTCGCTCTATCGGGACCCGCTTACTTGACGCGCACGGGCAGGATGAGCGCGCTCGGGTGGGTCTTATCGAGATGCACGGAGTTGTGCGCCACCTCGAGATTCCCTTCCCGAGGTAAATCTTCGCCGGTGTTGGGATTCTTCTCGAAGCGGGGATAATTGCTGCTCGAGACCTGCAGGCCGACTTGATGGCCGGTATTGAAGATCAGGCTGATCGACCATAGATCAATCGTGATTTTCCCAACCTCGCCGGGCGGCAGTGGCGCCGCCTTTTCGAACCCGTTGCGGAATTTCACCCGCTGAATATTATCGAGCATCAGAATCTCGCGTCCGTCCGGATAAATATCTACCAACTTTGCGATGAAATCCGTATCCGCCGCGTCGGAAGAAACGAATAACTCGACGCGTACCGCGCCCGTGATTTCCAAGGGTTGATCGAGGGACGGTGTCGCAAACTTGAGGACGTCTTTGTGACCACTGACCTTGCGCTGGTCGAAGGGCCCGGCAGGCAACAACAGGTTCTGGCCCCCGTGCGTCGGACACGGGTCGGCGGGATCATAGGTGAAGGTTACCTGCTTCGAGTCGGCGGTAAGCGGTTCCGTCGTCAAGCTCCCTGCTTCGGTCAAATAATAAGGCGTCTCATTGATCGGGAGCGGCGGCCAATCCTGAGCCGTCCGCCACTCGTTGCCGGGCGCGTTCGGGTCCGTACAATCCCCCAGCGTATAGTAATGCACGGCCGGCTCGTCCATGATGCCGTTCTGCTCCCCCTTCAACCAATAGTCCATGAACCGCCGCTCGTATTCGGACAGCTTGAAGTTGAAGTTGTCGCGCAGCTTGAGGTCGCCGATTTCCTGCTTGATACCGTGTACCCAAGCGCCCATGACCAGCTTCTGATTGCCGCGCGCGCCCTCGCCGCCGTGATACTGGCGGCACACAAAGTTGTTGATGGTTCCTTGGTTGAAAAGGTCGAACCAGCCGCCGACGTGAAACCCCGGCGCGGTCACTTGTTGCGCGCGCAGTTCAGAGTTGAGGCCCTTCCAAAATTCATCGTACGTGGGGTGGCTGTGCCAAAGGTCAATGATATGCTTGCTGTTCTGCAAGGTGAGCCAACCCTCGCATAGGGCCTTGCGGAAGACTCCCCCCTGATAGGATAACTGCCCATAGAGACTCGAACAGGCCACGACAATGGATTGGGCGGAAATACTCGGCTCGGCCCCGGCCAGAAGCACTTGTGTAATGCCCAACGCCGATCCGCCCCAGGTCCCGATCTTTCCGTTGGACCACGGTTGGCTGCGAATCCATCGTACGCTATCCACGCCATCCTGGCGTTCGCCCCACCCGTCATCCGCGAAGCACGGGTCCGTCCCCTCGCTATTGCCGCGTCCGCGCGAATCCTGGCTCACGAACGCGATGCCGCGCTCATTGAACGCGCGACCCAGGTCTTGCATCCCCTTGCCGCCGCGTCCGTACACCGTCCGCGACATGATCACCGGAAACGTGGGGCCACCCGTGGCGGGTACGTAGTAATCAGTGGCGAGTTTCGTGCCGTCCCGCGTGGGTACCATCACGGTTTCGGTCCATGCGGAAGTCACCAGAAGCAGGGCGAGTAGCAACGCGAGAAGCGCAGAACGGAAACGCAGCATCATGGGTGTGCTCTCCGAAATGAAATGGTGGTCAAGATAGCAATTCGAATCCGTGATTGCAATGGCAGAACGTTGCGCGTCGCGCCGTGCCAAAGTATGCTAACTGGAGCGGAGCGCTCATTCGATCGTTTCGAACGCTACCGCGAGTGAGGATTACGTATGTTTATGAAGGTCCTGACCGACATTTTCTTTTATCTGGGCATGGGGTTGTACCTACTGGCGCCGGTGTTGGCCATCCGCTTCTTGCGCGGCAGCAACGGTTCGCTCCTTCCGGCGACGCGGTTGGCCTTGGGCGGAGCCTTGCTCGTGGTGCTTTCATTCCTGCTGCGCTGGTTCACGTGGGGCCGGCTTCCGGTAACGCCCTTTGACGCGCTCAACCTGTTTATTCTGCTATCAACGTTGATCATGGTGCTGGTCACGCAACCGGAACCGATGCGCGCCTTGCAGTGCTTCTACCTTCCGGCCCTGGCCATCATGTGCTTGATCAACGTCGGCGTCGCGCTCCGATACTTGAACGTCGCGCCCAAGGAATTGCCGGTCACGCTACGCGGACTGCCTCTTACGATCCACATCGGTCTCATCTATCTCGCCTATGCATTGTTTTTCGTGGCGAGCATGACCAGCGTCGCGTACGTCTTTCAGTCGCAGCGCCTGAAACGGCGCCAGACCTCCGGTCTCTTTCACCAGCTTCCATCGCTCGAACAACTTGATCGGACCTTGTATCGGCTGATCAGTTATGGATATCCGTTCTTTGTGATCACCATGCTGATCGGCATTTTCTGGGCGTGGGCCGAGCCGAAACTGCTCGGCGAGCAATGGTGGCTCTCGCCCAAAATCATTCTGTCGGCGGTCATGGTGGCCTTCTACTCGGTCTCGTTCCACACGCGCCGATTCGGGCTGCTCCGCGGGCGCAAGTTGGCTTATTTTGTCTTTTTCGGATTTACATCGTTACTGGCCACGTCCATTGTCCTGGCGCTGCTCAACCTAAGCACGTACAACTTCTGGGGAAAGCCCTCATGAGCCTGGTGGTCGTAGGCTTGAGCCATCATACCAGTCCGATCGAACTCCGCGAGCGGCTCCATTTCCCGGAGACGGAAATTTCGCACGCCTTGTTGCAATTGCGGAAACGGATGGACGGCGCGGGCGCGGTGGTTCTGAGCACCTGCAATCGCGTCGAGACCTATGTCAATCATGCCGCCCCGCCGGAAGAACTGCATCGAGAAATCCGGGCCTTCCTGTCGGATGCACATCAACTGCCGGAAGCCGAATTCCGGCCCGCCTTGTACGAATACGTGGACCGCGATACCGTCGGCCATCTGTTCCGCGTGGCCTCGAGCCTGGACAGCATGGTCGTCGGAGAGAATCAAATCCTCGGACAGGTCCACGAGGCCTATCTTCTCGCGCAGTCGGAGCAGGCCACCGATAAGATCATCAGCGCCGTTTTTCAGAAGGCCTTCTCCGTGGCGAAAGAAGTGCGTTCGCGGACGCATATCAGCGCCGGCAAGGTTTCCGTAAGCTCCGTGGCGGTAGACCTCGCGGTGTCCATTTTCATGGACTTGGCGGATAAGACCTTGATGGTGATCGGCTCCGGCGAAATGGGTGAATTGACGCTGAAGAGCCTAATTTCGAAAGGCGTGCGGCGGGTCCTCATCGTGAATCGAAACCGCGAGAAAGGCGAAGCACTCGCGGCGCAGTGCCAAGGCGTGTACGTCCCGTTCGATGAACTCGGTGCAACCCTTCACCGGGCCGATATCCTCATCAGTTCGACCGCCGCGCCGGGGTTCATCCTGCAGGCGGACGATTTTCAGCGGGCCTTGAAGCCGCGCGGCAATGAACCGATTTTCGCGATTGACATCGCAGTGCCTCGGGACATTGACCCCGCAGTAAACGACCTCGACAACGTGTATTTGTACGACGTGGACGACCTGCAAAAAGTGGCCGACGAAAACATGGAGGCCCGACGCAAGGAAATCGCGCAGTGCATGGAGCTTGTTGATAAAGGTACGGAGCAGTTTTGCCGCTGGATGCGCGGGCTCATCGTCGAACCCACGATTGTGTCCATGTCTACGGAGTTGAACGCCATTCGTGAACGCGAACTGGCAAAAACGTTGCAGTCCCTGCCGGATCTTACCGAGAAGCAACGGGACGAGATCACCTATCTGAGTAAGCGCATTGTGAACACCATCTTGCAGAGGCCCATGTCGCAATTGAAGCAAGAGGCCGTGCAACAAGACCCGCATGTGATCTTACATCTCGTGAAACGGCTGTTCGGCTTGAAAGAATCTCCATGAAACATGTTCTGATGCTTGGCTCGCGCGGCAGTCTGCTGGCGCTCACGCAGTCCCGTTGGGCGGCAGCGCGCTTGATGGAACTTGCGCCGGAGATCGCGGTCGAGATCAAGATCATCAAGACCTCCGGCGACTCCATGGCGCACCAACCACTGTCTCAAATCGGTGGGAAAGGCCTTTTCACGAAGGAGCTGGAATCTGCGTTGCTCAACCGCGAAATCGCGTTCGCCGTGCACAGCATGAAAGACCTGCCCACGCAGTTGCCGGAAGGACTGACGATCGCTGCCACACCGCCGCGCGAGATGCCCAACGACGCGTTCGTCTCGTCGCGCTACGCGTCCGTGAAGGATTTGCCGATGGGAGCAAAGGTCGGCACCTCGAGCTTGCGGCGGAGCGCACAATTGCTGGCCTTCCGTCCGGATCTCACGATCGTGAACCTCCGCGGAAACGTTGACACCCGGCTGAAGCGCGTCGAGGAAGGCACGGTGGATGCCGCCGTGTTAGCCTGCGCCGGACTGCACCGGCTCGGGCGCGCCAACCTGATCACCGACGTGATACCGGTGGACGTGATGATTCCGGCGGTCGGCCAGGGCGCATTGGGAATCGAGGCCCGCGCCGATGACGGCGACACGCTGGCACATTTGCAGCATCTGAACGATGCGGCGACCGAGTCGGAAGTACAGGCGGAACGCGCCTTGCTCGCCGCGTTGGAAGGCGGATGCCAGGTGCCGATCGGCGCTTTGGCCCGGCGCGTCGGCGACGAACTCACTATGACAGCGTGCGTTTGTAGCCGCGATGGCCGCACCGTCATGAAGGCGCAGGCCCATGGGCCGGCCAGCCATCCCGCCGACCTCGGCGAGCGGGCCGCCGAAGACCTGCTCCGGCAAGGCGCCGGCGAGTTGATAAGCACGATACGATGAACACCGCCTCTGGCAAGGTCTATCTGGTCGGGGCCGGTCCGGGGGCTCCGGACCTGATTACGGTGCGCGGACGGGAATGCCTGGAGCGCGCCGATGTAGTCATACACGACCATCTGGTAGACGATGCGTTGCTTCAATTCGCTCCGCGCGCCGAGAGGATTTTCGTCGGCAAAAAGACCGAGCACCACACGCTGCTTCAGGAAGAGATCAACCGGCTGCTCGTCGAACAGGCGCGTCGGGTCTCGCGCGTAGTCCGACTCAAGGGCGGCGACCCCTTCGTGTTCGGGCGTGGCGGCGAAGAAGCCCTAGCGCTGGCCGAGGCCGGCATCCCCTTCGAGATCATACCCGGAATCACGGCGGGCGTCGCGGCGCCGGCATACGCGGGCATTCCGATCACGCACCGCGGCATCGCCGGCAGTCTCACGCTGATCAGCGGTCATGATGATCCCACGCGCGAGGACAGCGCGGTGGATTTGGCGCAGGTCGTGAGCCGGGGTACCTTGGTCTTCTACATGGCCGTGAAGAACATTCCCGCCATCGCGCGCGAGTTGATCCGGCTCGGGCGTGAACCGCGAACGCCCGTGGCCGTGATCGAATGGGGCACGTATCCCAAGCAACGGACCCTCGTCGGTTCGCTCGCCGACATCCACGAAATCTGCGCGCGGGAGAGAATCACACCGCCTGCGGTGGTCGTGGTCGGCGACGTAGTTTCGCTCCAATCTAAGCTCGGCTGGTTCGAGTGCCGGCCGCTGTCCGGCAAGCGGATCGTGGTCACGCGGGCCCGCGCGCAGGCCGGCGACCTCGTTCGACAATTGCAGGAATTGGGCGCGGACGTCTTCGAGTTTCCCACCATCGAAATCGAGTCCGTGCCGCCGCAAGAGAGCATGGACTACGTGGGCGATTATGACTGGATCATCCTGACCAGCGTCAACGGTGTCGAGATGCTCTTCGAGCGCATGGAGCAAGCCGGACAGGACGCGCGCGACCTAGCCGGGGTCAAATTGTGCGTGATCGGTTCCGCCACCGCCGAGGCGGTCCGCAAACGTTTCCTGCGCATTGATCTCATGCCGGAAAAGTACGTGGCCGAGCATCTTCTCGAAGCGTTGCTGAAACAATCGGATACGTTGGAAGGCAAGCGCTTCTTGCTGCCACGCGCCGACATCGCACGGAGCTTTCTCCCCGTCGAGTTGCGTCAGCGCGGCGCGGAGGTGAAAGAACTGGTAGCGTACCGGACGGTCGTACCGAAAGACTCCGGCGCACTCGCCGACGCGCTCGTCGCCTACCAACCGCACCTCATATCCTTCACCAGCTCCTCGACTGCCACCAACTTCTGCGAAATCCTCGGGCCGGAACGCCTGGCTAGAATCAAACATAGCACCGCCATCGCTTGCCTCGGCCCCATCACCGCCAAAACCGCCGAAGACCTCGGCCTCCCTGTCGCCATCCAGCCCGACCAACACGACATCCCCAACCTGGTGCAAGTGATCGTTGCTTGGGCACGGGCGCGAGGCTGATCGCGGGGGGGCCGCGGGTGTAAGTGCTTGGCGCGCAAGGGTAGAAGCCGAGGCAGGGCGGGGATTCGGCGTGGAAAAGCGGTACAAAAGCGCTACAAAGCGTACATTTCTTGTGAAAATCGGTATAAATCCGTGCAAAAGCGATCAGAATTCGTGTAAGAAACGTGATACATTCTTGTAGGAAATCACTGCAGGCTGAAGGCTGAAGCCTAATACAATTCACTTAATCATTTCCCAGCGAATACACTTTGGCAAGGCACGCGAGCCGGTCTTTGGGGGGCCCGGAAAGGGGTTGACCCTTCGTTTGACGCGGCGTCGGTGGCGTCGGCCGGGACGGGGGCGCACCTTCTGTTCCGCCATGTCGAGGAGTATATATTCATAAGTCTGCTGCACTTCCCGGGCCGTCCGCGGGGGGAAAGCGAGCCGCCGTTCGACCGCATGGACCGCGTACACGAAGGATAAGGAGCGTGGGGGGCAGCCCTCCCGGCGAGCCGCTTCGGAAGAAGACGGTTACGTAGCGACGCCTTCCCCGTCTCCTTCAACGCCTCCTGAACTCTCCCTGGTGTAATCACCTGCATGATCGCGGCCAACTACAACTCCTTCATCATCTCACTCACCCGCGGTGCGCTCATCGGTCTCCTCGGCATGGCCTTGGCTCCTTTCCGGGGTCGCTTCCCATGCCCAGCATGTATATCACATCACATCGCTTAGGTGAATGGTATTAGGCTGTAGGGTGAAGTGCAACGCGACATGGGTAGGGCGATATTCAGTAACTCCGTGGTTCTTCGCCGGATTCCTCGAAAAGGTTCCGTGGGGACCAGAATTCAGGCATCGGAAGCAGATGTCACATGGTCCCGGCTTCGATGGTTGCCGAGGCGCGCTTGCCGAGGGTGCGGACCATGTCAATCATGGTGGCGAAGCGCGGGTCTTTCGTAAACCCTTTGGCGTAACGATAGTAGATTTGCTGAATAATGACGGCCAACTTGAGCAAGGCGAAGATGTAATAACACAAGAGGTTCGAGGTATCGCGGCCGGTGCGGGCGCCGTAGCGCTCTGCCACGTCGCTTCGGGTCATGCTCCCGGGCAACGTGGTCAGAAAGCAGGTGACGGGTTTGAATTCCGGCGCATCGCCGGGCTCGATCCAATAGCTGAGCGCGCACGCCAAGTCGGAAAGCGGGTCGCCGATCGTGGCCATTTCCCAGTCCAACACCCCGATGATACGTGCCGGGTCTGACGGGTCCAGCACGATATTGTCGAACTTATAGTCGTTGTGGATCAGCACGGCGCCGGAATCTGGGGGAATGCGCTCTTGCAGCCACCGGATCATGGTCTCGATGTCCGGAATGTCGTCCGTCTTAGAACCGTAGTAGCGTTGTGACCAGCCGCGCACTTGACGTTCCATATACTGGCCCGGCTTGGCAAGTTCGGCAAGTCCGATCGCTTGATAGTCAAGCGCGTGGAGTTGCGCCAAGTTCTCGACGAAACTCTCGCAGCACCGGTGGACCATTCCCGGATTCCAAGCGAATCCGGGCGGAGCCGTGTGGCGCAGGATAATCCCCCGAACCCGCTCCATGACGTAGAACTTGACGCCGAGCACCGATTCGTCTTCACAATAGAGGAACGGACGCGGCGCGGGCGGATAGACTGCGTGGAGTTTCGACAGCACTTTGAACTCGCGGCCCATATCGTGCGCGGCCACCACCTTGCTGCCGAAAGGGGGTCTCCGAAGGACATATTCTCTACCCTCGAAACGTAGGAGATAGGTGAGGTTCGAGTGGCCGCTCGGAAATTGCTCGACAACCAACGCTCCTTGCGCGTCGGGTAAACGTTCCCGGAGGTACGGTTCGAGCCGCGCAACGTCTAACTGTTCATCCGACCGAACCGGCGCCGAACGATCGAGGAGGTTGTCCACTACGCGCCTCCGGTATGAACTTCCACCCCGTACTTCCTCAGTATGCGCTTGGCCACCACCAGCTTGTGGACTTCGTCCGGGCCGTCGTAGATACGGGCCGAGCGTTCCGCTCGCCAGAAGAACGAGAGCGGTATTTCGTCGGTGACACCGAGTCCGCCATGCGTTTGGATGGCGCGGTCTACGACGCGCTGAAGCACGTTGGCGACGTAGAACTTGATGAGCGAAATCTCGTTGCGCGCTTCCTTGGCGCCGAATTGATCGATCATCCACGCCGCACGCAGGACCAACAGGCGCGCCGCGTCAATCTCGGCGCGGCTTTCCGCGATCCAGCCTTGCACGAATTGCCGTGTGCCGAGGGTCTGGCCGGGCGCGACTTCGCGGCGGGCGGCATACGCGCACATCAAATCAAAGCTGCGCTCGCAGATGCCAATCCAGCGCATGCAATGATGAATGCGACCCGGACCGAGCCGTTCCTGGGCGATGGCAAAGCCGGCGCCTTCTTGGCCCAACAGATTCTCCTTGGGAACCCGGCAATTCTCGTAGCGAATCTCGGCGTGGCCGGACCAGCCTTCGCCGCGGTGGCCCATAATCGAAGTGTTGCACACGATCTTGAAACCCGGCGTGTCGCACGGGACGAGCAACATGCTGGCCCGTTGGTGGAGCGGGCCGTTCGGGTCGGTCACGGCCATCACAACCGCGAACGTGGCGCCCTCGGCCGAGGAAGTAAACCATTTGTGGCCGTTGATCACATAATGGTCGCCGTCGCGGACGGCAGTGGTGCTCATCCAGACGGGATTCGATCCGGGATGCTCCGGCTCGGTCATCGAGAAACAACTGCGGATGCGGCCCGCTAATAACGGCTTCAGGAATCGGTCTTTCTGCGCTGGCGTGCCGTGTAACAATAGCACTTCCATGTTGCCGGAGTCCGGGGCTTGGCAATTGAAGAGATAATGTCCGAGGGGCGTCCGGCCAAGCTCGGCGCTGACCAGACCGTGCTCGAGCAGGCTCAGACCCACACCACCTTCTGCTTTCGGCACTTGCGGCAGCCACCAGCCACGTTCCTTGACGCGCGCCCGGAGCCGTTCGAGCCCCGGCAATACCGCTCCGAATCCTTCGTGCAGAAACGCTCGCTCGAGTGGAAAGGCCTCAGCTTCAAGGAAGCTACGGATATCATTCAGCAAATTCCTCAATTGGTCAGTGATTGCAAAATCCATTTGAGACTCCTCGGGCGGTGAGCTTGGGGATCACAAGGACACCAAGTTATCGGGAAGTTGTCGGAAAAGCAAGGGGCCCGGGTCTCGGGTCTGGGGTTTCGGGTCGCGGGGTAGTTTTGCGAAACGAGGGGGTGGGTGGGTTTCCGGTTTCCGGTTTCCATTCCGTGGTTCCCGAACCCCCTACTGTCGAAGAGGGCGGTACCCGCAAAGCGGAGGAAGGGCGAGGATATAGTTTTTGAGATACGAGGGGGGAAGGGAAGGATAAAGGACAAAGGCCAAATGAGGTACAGGGGCCCGGGTATCGGGGGAGGGTCGGGGGTCGTTTTGCGAAACGAGGGCAAAAATATACTTGACTCATCACACTTTTCGTGGTATAATTTGGGTAGTTCAAGATAAGGAGTCAATCCGATGAACGCCCAAGGCTTTAAGCCACAGACACTTACAGAAGCGATCCGGTATTTCTCCGATCCCGATGTCTGTGACTCCTTCGTTGCCACCTTGCGCTGGCCGCATGGAATCGAATGTCCGTACTGCCAATCCCATAACGTCGGACGCATTGCTACGCGCCGGATGTACCAGTGCAAACAATGCCGGAAACAGTTCAGTGTCAAGCGGGGCACCATTTTTGAAGACTCGGCCATTCCCCTGGACAAATGGCTTGCTGCAATCTGGATGATTGCGAACTGCAAGAACGGCATTTCGTCCTATGAAGTCGCGCGCGGTCTTGGTCTTACCCAAAAGACCACTTGGTTCATGCTTCATCGTATTCGACTTGCCATGCAAGACCAAGATAGCGCGAAATTGACCGGCATTGTTGAAGTTGATGAAACTTTCATCGGCGGCAAAGCCCGATTCATGCACAAGGCCCAACGCGAAAAGAAGATCAAAGGCGGCACAGGTGTATCGGGTAAGGTTGTGGTTATGGGTCTTTTGGAGCGTCACGGCAAGGTGAAGACAGAAATCGTTCAGAATGTTCGCCGCCGCAATCTTGACCCGCATGTCCGAAAGCACGTTGAAACGGGCGCTGAGATACACAGCGATGCTCTGCCGAGCTACGAATCGTTGAGTGATGAGTACACGCACCAAGTGATTGATCATGCGGAATGCTACGTCAAGGGCAACGTTCATACGAACTCGATGGAGAACTTTTGGAGTCTTTTGAAGCGTGGTATCAAAGGAACTTACGTCTCGGTTGAACCGTTTCACCTTTTCCGTTACCTTGATGAACAGGCGCACCGATTCAACCACCGGAAACTATCGGACAAGGAACGTTTTGAAGCCGTGGTCCACACAATTACCGGAAAACGATTGAGTTATGATAAACTCACGGGAGAGACACCTGTACAATGAATGGCCTGTTTGTGTTCTCAACGCGGACGAACGTCAGGACAAGATGATGAAAAAAGTAACACATAGAAAAAGTGATGATGAAAAGCTTCGGGAACTGATTCTTTATATCTCCCAGCGTTGCGAACAAGATGAACGATTGGGTGTGACGAAGCTAAACAAACTTCTATTCTACATAGAATTTTCAGCATATCTTACCTATGGGAAAGCAATCACAAATCAGGAGTATTTTCGTCTTCCGCAAGGGCCAGCACCTCAACGGTTCATGATCGTCAAGAAAGCAATGGAACGTCAAAAAGAACTTGCAATCTCAACAAGGCTATGGCATGGACATGAGCAAAAGCGACCAATCGCATTGCGAATTGCCAACTTAGATTTGTTTACAGCAGAGGAAATCAGCTTAGTGGACGAAATCATTGCTCGCTATTGGGGTATGACCGCGAGTGACATTAGCGAATCGTCCCACAATTTCCTGGGCTGGATATGTGCAAATGAACAGGAAAGAATCCCTTATCAGATTGCGCTTGTGGGAACACGTGACCTGAAGGAACGAGAAATTGAGTACGGACAAAGCCTCGAACTAAGGGCCGCGGAGTGTCTTTCCGGTGCCACATCATAAATATTGGACCGTACGTAAAGAGGAAAGTTTTGAGCAGGAATTAATTTTAGCACTCAAAACTGATAAATATGCCGACGAGTTCATTTCAGGTGTCGAATGGTCACTGGCAAGAAACCCTAAATGTGGAAAACGTGTGCCGGGAACTGACTTTGTCTGGGCTATCCCGATTCGTAATCCAAACTGGATAAAAGACGAATTCACCGTTTATTATACCTTTGATGAACCTAAGCAGACGGTTATTTTGCTTTCTCTAGCTAGATTTTCTGCGGCTGATTTATGAGTAGTAAGAAAAAGAAGGTATCCGAGCGAGCAAGAACAAAAAAAACGCCATTTGAGCGTTTTACGGAAGTTGCAAAAACCTTATTCTCCTATTCCAAGCCCAAGCCCACCGATAAGTTACTTCCACCACCGAAACACTGAATCTCTTTTCCTCTTCTTCCTTGATGAGTCAAGTATATTTTTGCC
>JACQVH010000145.1 GCA_016209895.1 Candidatus Hydrogenedentota bacterium
CGTTGCCTTCGGAAACTAGGGTATGCAGGCCGTCTTGAACGAGAACAGGATGCAATGCTTACGTAGCGGCAGCACGGAGCCTGATCTGGGTAGGGACGTGAAGACCACCATGGTTTACACCCACGTCCTCAACCGGGGAGCCGAGGGCGTCAAGAGCCCTGTGGACGATTTGTAAAGGGGAAACGCAGGGGTGTTATACAGAAACCATATATCATCCGAACCTAAGCTTTGCAGACGCCTTAATGGATTGTATTCACAAGGCTTATGCCGATCTGAGCACTGGGGTGTTATGCCGCGATTTCGCGGCCTAAAGGTCTTATGAAGAAACCATATAACCATCGTTCGGCAACAGAAAGGAGAAGCGATGAGTAGCAAGGCCGGGAAGATTAAAGGCGTCATCTTCGATATCGGTGGTGTCCTTGCCCGCGACGTGTGGGAACACATGCTTTGTGACCCGATCGGCAAGAAGAATCAATGGAGTGTGTCAGCCAAATACGGAATCCCGATCCCGGAACTAAAGGAGTTCGGCGAACGACTCTGGTATGACTACGATACCAAGGACGGGCATGCAGACAAGCTCGAAAAAGAGTATTGGACTCGCATCAAAACTCGTTTCTCGCAATTGGATCATGTTTCGATCTCGGAATTGCGAGCCATGACAGATGACTTCATCCAACCGGTGAATCAGACTGAAATGGCGGAGTTGCTGAAGTGGTTGGGTAAGCGTGTCGCAATCGGAATCTGCTCCAACAACACCTGTTTCTGGTATCCCCTCCAGAAGCGGAAGTTTGACCCCGAGCTGGCATTCGGAAAAGAGGCTGATCAGCAGATCGTTCTCTCCTACAGGGAGGGCATGAATAAAGGTGACAAGCGGATGTTCAAGAAGGCAGTCCAGCGGTTGGGTCTTAAGGAGGCAGAATGTGTCTTTGTTGACGACCGGTTCAGCAACGTTAGCTGCGCGGTGGAACTCGGCATGACGGGTATTCTCTTTCCCACGGATGAGGAATCAGGAGTCCAGTATCTTCGTCAACTCCTCGTTCGGATGATCGCGTGACGAGAAAGCCGAACAATAATTTCCAGCCGACGCCCGAAGCCGGGCGCGGCTGAGACTCACGTTCGGCGGGTGGAGGAGATGCATGATAACCGCCCAGCAGCTTCACCTGTTTAACGGCTTGTACCTGGTCGTCTTGGTCGTCGTCGCCGTCCTGACGCGCGCGACTGCGCGGCGCATCGCGGGTGCCCTGGCCGGCGCGGCGACCATGTTTGTGGTGGGGCTGCCTATCGTCCCCCTCGGCGAGCATGTCGGGTGGTGGCGTTTCGCGATCCCCTGGGAGCCGAACTTTCTAACGGCCCTGGGGATCAACGCCGTCCTGTGCTCGTTCGTCTTCCTCATTACTTGGCGGGTCGCACGCCGGTTCGGCGGGCGGGGGCTGGCCGTGCTCGCGGTCGTCGCGGCGGTCATGGGCCCGATCCGGGACAAAGGCTTCGTTGAGCGGTTCCCGGAGTGGGGCAGCTTCGCGCCGGGGGTGGCGCCCGTCCTGGCTATCTCGGCGAGCTACGTCCTGGCGGGGGTCGTGGGGCACGGAGTGATGCGGCTGGTCGCCGGTCCCGCGCGGGGAAGTCCATTGGCCCGACGGCCGTGGGAGGCCGCCGAACCATCCGCTACAGATGACCCGGCCCGCCATGTTGCTTTTGGGGACTTCAAGGCTCCCCGAGGCGGGCCGGGCAGCTGAGCTGGGTCGTTAGGCGGCTGCTCATGACACGATTCCAGTGCGCGTTCGGCGCGCTCGTCCTCGCCCAAGCGGCGCACTCGGTGGAGGAATATGTCGGACGGCTTTGGGAATCGTTCCCGCCCGCCCGGTTTCTGACCGGTCTGATCTCGCAGGACCTGAGACTCGGCTTCCTTGTTATCAATGTGTCGCTGGTAGCATTTGGGCTTTGGTGTTTCCTTTGGCCAGTCCGTCGCGGCTGGCCTTCCGCCGTTCCGCTCGCCTGGGGTTGGGTGGCGGTACAGCTGATCAACGGCATTGGGCACCCCCTTTGGACCCTGCGGCAGGGGGGCTATACGCCCGGGGTTGCCACCGCGCCGCTCCTGCTCGCTTTGGCGGTGTATGTCGCGGTTCAGTTGACGCGTGGCATCGGCCATTCCGCGGCCGCCGCCTAACCAGCGATTGAAGCTGACGGCGCGCGCAGATTAAGGAATGAATCTTTTGTCAGCGCGCCACCGCTTAAGCGCGATCCGTTCGGCACGACCATGGAACTCTTCCCTTCACCTACCGATCCCTGAGACCGCCGCGGAGGCTTGGCGAAGAGATAGAGGGGAAGCGATACAAAGCTCCACAGCAGCCTCCCCTCTTTTCGCGACCCTGAGCTTTGTCATGCGTGAGGGCGTGTCGAGTGAGCCACGGCTACTTGGCGCGTGCGGCAGACTCGTAGGTGTCGAAGACCTCGAGGCCCGGTTCGATCGGGACGAGCACCTTTACGGGACTTTTTCTCCCGAAATTCGGCGATGATCCTCGAAACGGCAGTTGGCCTCGGGAGAAACGAGCTAAGCAAAGGGACACAAGCGACTTAAGGGACGAAAAGGACTCACCCTATGGGTGAAGAGGATCGCGGGCTTCCCGCCCGCGATTCATCGGCAAGATGCCGATGCCACTA
>JACQVH010000146.1 GCA_016209895.1 Candidatus Hydrogenedentota bacterium
ACAAGGACAACAAGGACAACAGGGACAACCACCCTCCCTTCGGGCGGGGAGGGACTCGGCGAAAGGGGTATGTCATGAGGAACTGCGTGGTATGGGTAGTGATGTGCGTGGCGGGGGCCGTTTGGGCACAGGAGCAGGCACCCGAGAAGGCCACAGTCACGGTGGGCAAGTTTGGTCAGGAAGTGCGAACCTTCTACACGACGGCGGACGGGTTGCCGTCGGACGAGGTGAATGCGGTGGCCGTCGGAACAGACGGCGCGGTCTACGCCGCTACGGCAAAAGGATTAGCCGTATTTACGAATGGCAAATGGTCGGTGCTGGTGGCAGATGCGGCGGTGTACCTGGTGACGACCGATCCCAAAGGCGGCGTGCATTTTCTGGAAGATGGCGGCATGAGCGGCACCGGCGGAGTCGGACCTTCCATGGGACGAAAACATACGCCGCTGCATGCGTCGATCTCGAACGCTGCGCAGGTGAAATGTATCGTGGTCCCGGAGGGCGCCCTATTACTCGGCGCGGATTCCGGATTCTACACGGCGAGCGATGTGGGCGCGATGAACCCTTCGAGTGAACTGGATGGTCTGCTCGGTTCGGACAGGTCAATCCGAGACATCGCGATATCGGCAAACGGCAACGCGTCGGTGGCCGCGGCCGCCGGTGTGTTCCTCAATGCCAAACAGGGATGGAAGGCGGTGTTTCCGCACGAGCGGGAAAGAAGTTGGTATCCTTCGGATGCGCGTGGCGCGGCGTATGACGAAAGAGGCCGACTCTGGGTGGCAACACCGCAGGGGGTGGCATGTCTGGACGGCGAGACGTGGAAACTGTTCACGGGCCGCGAGGGGCTACCTTACAGCGACTTTACTTCCGTAGCCACCGGGCCGGGCGGCGTGGTGTGGTTTGGCACGCATCTGGGTGCGGTCCGCTACGACGGCACGCGTTGGGCCTATCGGCAGGGTTTACGCTGGTTGCCGGACGACGACGTGCGCGACGTCGCGGTGGGGCCGGACGGGAGCGCGTGGTTCGCGACGAAGAAGGGCGTGGGAGTCATTCAATTGGTACCGGTGACCTTAGCGGGTAAGGCTCAGTTTTATGAAGACGAGATTGATCTGAGGCACCGCCGCACGCCGTATGAGTACGTACTCGATGTGTCTCTCGAAAGGCCCGGTGACAAGAGCAAGTGGACGCAGCACGACAGCGACAATGACGGGCTGTGGACCAGCATGTACGGCGCGGGCGAGTGTTTCGCCTACGCGGCCACAAGAGACCCCAAGGCTAAGGAACGCGCCAAGAAGGCGTTCGATGCCCTGCATTTTCTCGGCGAGGTGACGCAAGGCGGATCGAATCCGGCACCCAAGGGTTTCGTGGCGCGAAGCATCCTTCCCACCAGCGGTCCCGACCCGAATCTGCACGACTCACCCGAACGCGACCGTCGGAATCAGGAGCGGGATAAGAAGTGGAAGGTGATCGTCCCGCGCTGGCCGACCAGTGCGGACGGAAAATGGTACTGGAAAACGGACACGAGTTCCGATGAATTGGACGGTCACTATTTCTTCTACGCCCGATACTACGACTTGGTAGCGGAGACGGAAGAGGAAAAGGTGCGCGTTCGCGACCACGTGCGTGCGCTCACCGATAACATTGTGGAACACGATTTCTGCCTCGTGGACCACGACGGCAAGCCGACCCGCTGGGCGGTGTACAGTCCCAAAGCGCTGAATGAAGACCCGACCTGGGCCGGCGGGCGCGGGTTGAACTCGTTGAGCATCATTTCGTATCTGGTCACGACGGAACATATCACCGGCGACCCCAAGTACCGGCAAGCGGCAGACCTTCTGATCCGCCAGCACCACTATGCGCAAAACATAATGGTGCCCAAAATCCAAAACGGGATCGGGTCCGGCAACCAGTCCGATGATGAAATGGCTTTCATGAGCTACTACAACCTGCTCACATACGAAACGAATCCGGACTTGCGCGGTCCGTATGCCTATTCACTGTATCGCTACTGGTCGCTGGAAGAACCGGAAGCCAATCCCTTTTTCAATTTCGTGTACGCATCCGTGGTTGCTGGGCAGCAGTTCTCGACCGCCTTCGGTTCATACCGGTTGGGCCGGGAGAGTTCGGGCGAGCTTGCCCGTTCCGTCGAAGTGCTGAAGCAGTTTCCTCTGGACCGGCTCGATTGGGGACACGACAACAGCAAGCGCGTTGACCTCGTATATTTGCCGAGGTACTCGGCCGTCGAGGTGTTCGCCGGAGAGCGCAATCGAAAGGCCTTTCGCGCCGACGGCTACGTCATCCCGGTGGACGAGCAGTTCTTCAATCATTACAACTACGACCCCTGGTCGCTGCGTGAAGGTGGAAACGGCCAGTCACTCGCCGACGGCACGGTGTTTCTGTTGCCGTACTACATGGGGTTGTATCACGGGTTCATCAAGGAAAGTACCGAGTGACGAGCAGCGCGCAGGGTTTCCGGATACACGCTTGACATTGCAGATCGTAAAGACGCAAATAAGTGTAACGTAAAGCCCCGTCCGCGGTGGGCGAGCGTCATTCATTGAATGTCTCGGGAAGGGGCGGAGCTCGTCACAAAGGGGTGTGCCTACCGATAGACTGGCGAGGATTGTTACCGTTACGGAGAGGAAGGGAAACGTCATGAAGTCTTTTGTCACAGTTGGACTGGTAATGGCGTCGGTATGTATTACCACGTCGGGATACGCCCAACAGGGTTCGGATGAAGCGGCCATCGCAGTCGGGAAATTCGGTCAGGAAGTGCGAACCTTCTACACGACAGCCGAGGGGCTGCCGTCGGACGAGGTGAATGCGGTGGCGGTGGGAGCGGATGGTACGGTGTATGCCGCGACGGCAAAGGGCCTGGCAGGCTTCTCGAACGGCAATTGGTCGGTGCTGGTGCCGGATACGGCGGTGTACCTGGTGACGACCGATCCCAGGGGTGGCGTCCATTTCCTGGAAGACGGGGGCCTGAGCGGTATCAGCGGAGTGGGACCTTCGATGGGACGAAAACACACGCCGCTGCACGGGTCCATTGCCGATGCCGCCAGTGTGAGATGCATAGCGGTACCGAGGGGAGCTTTGTTTCTCGGAGCGGATTCCGGATTTTATGTGACCAGCGACGTCGGCGCGATGAACGCCTCAAATGAATTGGACGATTTGCTTGGCGCGGATAAATCAATCCGCGATTTTGCGACGACCGCGGACGGCAAATCGTTCGCGGTGGCGGCGGCGGCGGGCGTCTTCGCCAATGACGGAACCGGAGCGGACTGGAAGGCGGTCAATCCGCGACAGCAGGAGAAGTGCTGGAATTCCTGTGACGCGCGCGGCGTGGCGTATGATGAAAAAAGCCGACTCTGGGTAGCGATGCCGCAAGGGGTGGCGTGTCTGGACGGCGAAACGTGGGAATTGTTTACCGGTCACGACGGTCTGCCCTACGGCGACTTTACTTCCGTAGCCACCGGGCCGGCCGGCGTGGTGTGGTTCGGAACGCATATGGGGGCGGTCCGCTACGACGGCACGCGCTGGGTGTATCGCCAGGGGCTGCGGTGGTTGCCGGACGACGACGTGCGCGACGTGGCGGTGGGCCCGGACGGGAGCGCGTGGTTCGCGACGAAGAAGGGCGTTGGCGTCATTCGGTTCGAGCCGATGACCCTTGCCCAAAAAGCCAAGTTTTACGAGGACGAGATTGACGCGCGCCACCGCCGCACGCCGTACGAGTACGTGCTCGAGGTGTCCCTAGAAAGACCCGGCGACAAAAGCAAGTGGACCCAGCATGACAGCGACAATGACGGGCTATGGACCGGCATGTACGGCGCGAGCGAGTGTTTCGCCTACGGGGCCACAAAAGACCCCAAAGCTAAGGAACGCGCGAAGAAGGCGTTCGAAGCCCTGCATTTTCTCGGCGAGGTGACGCAAGGCGGTTCGAATCCGGCGCCCAAAGGTTTCGTGGCGCGGAGCATTCTCCCGACCAGCGGTCCCGACCCCAATGAGCAGGCTACACCCGAACGCGACCGTCGGAATCAGGAGCGGGACAAGAAATGGAAGGTGATCGTACCGCGTTGGCCGAAGAGCGCCGACGGCCAGTGGTATTGGAAAACGGACACGAGCTCGGACGAATTGGACGGCCACTATTTCTTCTACGGCCTTTACTATGATTTAGTGGCGGAAACGGAAGAAGAGAAGACGCGGGTGCGCGAACATGTGCGCGCGCTTACGGACAACATGGTGGACCACGACTTCTGCCTGGTGGACCATGATGGCCTGCCGACGCGCTGGGCGGTGTACAGCCCGAAGGCGCTGAATGGCGACCCGTCCTGGAACGTCGAGCGCGGGCTGAACTCGCTGAGCATCCTCGCGTATCTGGCGACGGCGGAACATATTACGGGGGACCCGAAGTATCGGCAGGCCGCCGATCTGCTCATTAACGAACACCACTATGCGCAGAACCTGCTCGTGGCGAAAATCCACAACGGGATTGGCTCCGGCAACCAGTCCGACGACGAAATGGCGTTTATGAGCTACTACAACCTGCTGAAGTACGAGAAGAGCCTGGAACTGCGGGGTCAGTATGCCTTCTCCCTTTACCGCTACTGGTATTTGGAGGAGCCCGAAGCCAACGCGTTCTTCAATTTCGTGTACGCTTCGGTGGTTAGCGGGCAGCAGTTTTCCAACGCATTCGGTTCCTACCGGCTGGGCCGGGATAGCTCGGGACCGATCGTCCGTTCGGTCGAAGAATTGAAGCGGTTCTCGCTCGACCGGTTGAATTGGGGCCACGACAACAGCAGGCGCATTGACCTGGTCCATCTACCTAAGTACTCGGAAATTGAGGCGTATGCCGGCGAAAGAAGCCGCAAAGCGTTCCGGGTGGACGGCTATGTCATTCCGGTGGATGAACGCTTCTTCAACCATTACAACCACGACCCCTGGTCGCTGCGGGTCGGCGGGAATGGCCAGTCCCTCGCGGATGGCACGGTATTCCTACTGCCGTACTACATGGGCCTGTATCATGGGTTCATAAAAGAAAGTACCGAGTGACGAGTAATACGAAATCCCAAATGCCGAATACGCAACGGTGGGGCTGAGGACGGTGTTCTTGAGATAGAATTCTCGGCAAGGACGAAAGCAACCGCAGCGCCCGAAGTGTCCGCTACTGGTAGGTTCACTGGCCGGGCGCTACGGTTTCACACTTCAGACTTCACACTTCAGACTTCTATTCGTCTTTCTTCTTCGCGCCCGCCGGCTTGCTTGTAGCTTCCGCTTTGATGGGGCGAAGCTTGATAGTGCGGTACCAGACTTTGCCGTGGTCACCCTGGAGCAGTAGCGGGCCGGCGTCGGTCAGCTTGCCGGGCACTGCGCCGCCGGTGACGTCGGTCAGCTTCTGTTTGTCGTGGACCACTTGTCCGTTGAGCTTCACGGTAACTTCGTCCCCGACGATCTTGGCTTCCAACAGGTTCCATTCACCGACGGGTTTGGACGCGTTGACCTTGGGCGCGAACTGGCCGTAAATACCGCTGTTGTCACCGGTGTCCGGTTTCTCGACGCCGTAGCTATCGAGGACTTGGACCTCGATGCGGCCCCGGAGATAGACGCCGCTGTTGCCCTTGGGCACCGTCTTCCATTCGATCGAGAGTTCGAAGTCTTGGAATTGGTCCACAGTGGCAATGTCGTGGCCGTGGGCGACGTTGGTCATCGCCCCGTCTTCGATCGTCCATTTCACTTCGGCGCCAGGCTGTCGGCCGTGCTGCCAACCGGTGAAGTCGTTGCCGTTGAATAATGTGATCCAGCCTTCCGTATCGGCTTCGGCTGCCGCCACGGTTGCGGAGAGTATCATGCTCATCACCATCGCACTGCACCAAATTGCTCTTTTCGTCACCATCCCTCGGCGCTCCTTCCGCTCGAATCTTGTGTTGAACGTACCTGAACATGGAGGGTTGAACGGTCAGCCCTCGCCCTGCCAGAGGTTTCATCTTAGCCGATGCGAGGCGATACGTCCAGCGCGCCGACGCGACTCCGCTGGGCTGCGTCGCGGACTAGGAACGGGGCGGTTCCGCGAAATAGATGGTGGCCTTCGTGAGATAGCTCAGGTGATGGTGCAATTCGTGTTCAACTTCCTGGGCAATGGCCTGGGCTTGAGGGATGTGTAGGTTAGGAGCGACTTCGATGCCGACCTCGGCGCGGAGATGGTGGCCGAGCCAGCGGGCCTTCACGTCCATCACCGCCGCGACGCCTTCGACGTGACTCGCGGCGTGCACGATTTCGTCAATAACTTCCGGCTCCACGCCGTCCAACGACCGGGTGAATACCGCTTTGGCGGACTGCCACACGATCCCCAAGATTGCGATGGAGATGCCGAGACCCACGAGCGGGTCGGCCTTCGGGAACCCGAACCACACACCCAGCGCGCCGAACAGTACCGCCAGACTGGTCCATCCGTCCACCCGGGCATGGTAGCCATCCGCAATGAGGGCCACGCTATTAATTTCGCGCCCTACCTTGATGCGGAAGACGGCTACGGCTTCGTTGCCTAGGAAGCCGACCACAGAGGCCGCGGCCACGGCCCAGAGGTACTCGACGGTGCGCGGGTGGATGAATCGGTCAATCGCTTCGTAGGCCGCAACCAACGCGCTGAACAGGATGATCATCACAATGACGGCTCCGGCGAGGTCCTCGACTCGGCCCAGACCGTAAGGGAAGCGTTTGCTGGGCTTTAGTCGCGCGAACAAAAACGCGATCCAGAGCGGGATGGCGGTGGCGGCGTCGCCGAAATTGTGGATGGTGTCGGCAAGAAGCGCTACGCTCCCCGACAGATAGACGATTAACACCTGCACGCACGCGGTCACGAACAGTGCGACAAAGGCCCACTTGATTGCCCAGATGCCGCGATCGGTGGACGCGATGGTCGGATCAATTACGCCGTGCGTGTGACCGTGCGCGTCGTCGTGGTGATGACTGTGTTCGGGAACACTCACTTCAGATAGGTCCGAATGACATCAATAAGCTGTTGGGCCGACCGCGACTGCTCACTCGTCGGATTGACGTCGGGATTCACCACGTGATGCCGGATGTGGCCCTCGATGATAGAGAATATGAGCGCATTTAATGCGCCGCGGCAGGCCACCGCTAACTGAAGCGTGCCGTAAGCATCTTTCTCTTCAATCAGGCGCTTTTCGAGTCCATCCAATTGCCCCTGAATGCGGTGAACGCGGTAGAGCAATTTCGTTTTGTCGCGCACCGTGTGCGACATGGCATGTACTCCTTGCTTCGACGCGCTCCCAAGTATATACTGGGGTATAGTATTGATGCAAGTGCCATGTGCCCACGCTATTTCGAAATTGCCGGGAGGAAATCATGACCGCAGTTGCCACGCCCGTAGTCGGCCAGGATGCCGTCCGTCCCCGAGTAGACACGTTCGCGAAAACGGAATCCCGACGGATTATGTCCATTGATCAGTATCGGGGATACGCCGTCTTGGGAATGATCTTGGTAAATTACCTGGGAGATTTCGACTCGATGCCGTGGCAGTTCAAGCACCATCATTACGGCATGAGTTACGCCGATACGATTGCGCCCCTTTTCATGTTTGTCGTCGGCATGGGATTTCGGCTCTCGCGGCTGCGGCGCATAAATGACGGCGGTCTGGGCCGCTCGTATGGGGCCGTGCTACG
This sequence comes from Candidatus Hydrogenedentota bacterium, assembly GCA_016209895.1. GTDB lineage: Bacteria > Hydrogenedentota > Hydrogenedentia > Hydrogenedentales > SLHB01 > JACQVH01. The sequence goes on from JACQVH010000146.1 coordinate 7,677, forward strand.
CCGGTACCTGGCGCTCATTCTGGTGGGTATCGTGCTCTATGGACCCGCGTTGGACAATTGGCGCTACTGGTGGGACGCTCTGGTGGATATCGGCTTCGCGGGAATCTTGGCCTTGCCTTTCATGACACGCGGGACCGTGGTTCGGAGCACCGCGGCGGTACTGTATCTCGCCCTATTTCAATTAGTGTACATGACCACCGGTTACGGTCAGTGGACCATGGACAAGAGCATTGACGGCGGCCCGCTCGGTCCCCTCAGTTGGGCGGCAATATTACTTTTCGGAACGATCGCGTACGACCTAATCGCGTCCGGAGAAAGACGCCGCATCGTCGGGCATACCGTGGGCTGGGGTCTCGCGCTATGCGTGGCCGGCTGGGCGTTGAAGGTCGAATGGCCCGGAGTCAAAGAAGCGTGGCCGTTTAGTCAGCGCGGCATGACGGCCCCATATCCGCTATTCTCGGCGGGACTGTGTTTCTTTATGTATCTTCCTTTCTATTACGTTTGTGACGTGAAGCGCTGGCGCATCCCTCACCTATCGGAGTTGGGAATGAACGCGCTGGTTGTTTATGCGGTCCAACAAGCCTTGGGCGACATGCATGGCTCGTTTCTCGTGCCCGAGGACAGCGGACCTCTGGTTGCCGTGCTCGGCTTCGCAACGTTCTACCTGGCCTGCTATGCTGTGGCCTGGCGCCTGCACAAGGATCATGTGATCATCAAGCTGTAGAACAACGCAGGCAACGACTCCTACGGCCCTGACTTACGGACGAGAAGGAAAGTGGAGATATGGGGAAGCTTTTGGGACTGGCCCTCCTGATGGTCGCACTCGGCTTGTGGCCGCGTCGGGCCGGCGGACTGGAGCTGCACGTGGAACGAGCCTACCATGCTCTGGTCAATTCACCCGATCTGGTGATCTTCGGCGGCGTCGCGGGGTACTTTGGCGGAAAAGGCAATCGCGACGAAGGCTGTTCGGAAGCGGATTTCCTGCGGCTGAGCCTCCAACTCTGGCACGCGACGCGGAATGCCCAATATCTTGAATTCGCGGAACGATGTCTGTTCAACCACTTCTTCGGCAATCAATTCAGGACTGGGGACTTCGGGCATCACTTGCTGTGCCGAGAAGGCTTTGCACCCTTACTGGGCACGGGCCGGGCGTGGTGGTACTGTACCATGCACGGCCTGCGCGCGTTTCGGGATGTGCTCGACTCGATGGTCACGTGCGATGAACACGGAATGAAGGTGGAGTTGTTCCTGGATGGCGAATGCCGGGCGGGCGATTTTCACGCACGGATGGAGGGCCACACTATCGAGTCAGGACTGATGTACGAGATTCGAGTCGAGAATGCGCCGTTGTCGGAGTTCTCGATTTCATTGCGAGTCCCGCCGTGGGCAAGCGAAGTGAATGCGCGAATCAACGGCTGTGTCGAGCCTCTGCACATCCGCGAGGGATATCAGACGGCCTCGCGCCGATGGGAAAAGGGAGACATCCTGAGCGTAGACTTCGCACTTGCGACGCGTCTCATGGGCCGCGATGGGGAAAGCATCGAGTTGGGGAGCATGGGTCGTGAACCGATTGAAGCGGCGCTTTGGTGCGGGCCTTGGCTATTGGGGGTGCATGAGGCAAAGAATCCCTTATTCTTCGGGGAACCTTGGCAGGAAAATGTTGTTGTGTTGCCCGCAGCATTGCGTTTCTCCAAGGACAGAGGTTCCGAACCGCTGGACACCCCGTTAGGAAAAGTTAAGCTGCCGTATCTGCACGGCGGGTTTCCCGATTCCGGTGTGGTAGTTCTGCAACCGGTTTCCGCGCGCACCCAATATGAGCAAAGTGCTGCCGCAGTGTGGCTCCACTATTGTCGCGGCGAGTAGTGCTGCAGAAGGAGAACCTCCGTGATTCACAGTCATGACCCAATTGGCGGCGCGACCGGTTCAGGGGTGCTCTTCGATCGGTTTGAGTGAAGCGTCTTGTGTGGGCGCGCTGTCCGTTTCATTGCGTAGGGCCTCGACAATGGGGCGGAGCAGGCCTTTCACACTCACAGTCTCGTTGAGTAGGTTCCGGATAAAGATTGCGCCAATTTGCGCGGTGGTCAGGGCGCGGTGGTCTCCTACGTTATTCACGGTGAAAGGCGCCACCTCGAGTTCGAGCGAAGACATTGGAATTAGATTGGTGCTGAGATTGACTGTGGTGTTCTCGCACCGCAAGTCCTTGATCAACCATTTACGGCGCGCACGACGTAGCGGGGTTGAAGAGTCCGCGCCGGCAAGTTCGTCAGCGCGTCTCGCCAGCGTAAGGAGATTCGTCCCGGACCCGACTTGGTACCGCAAGGCGACGGTGGCGTCGGAAACGCGCGCCTCCGAGACGGTGGGAGTCGCTGAGAGCAACGTAAGCAGGTCACAATGAACCGAGACGTGTCCAAGGCGCACGGCCGTTCCTTCCGGGAAGGGTGCAGGATTGGCAATTTCGACGTTGTGGGCAATGAATTGGCCAGTCCAGGGCCGGATTTCAAGCCGCGCCACGCTGCATTTGGTACCGTAAACGCGGCTGAGCGTGTGCTCGACGCGCGCCTTGAGCACGGCATCGGCCTGCATCATGAGGAGTAGTCCGGCGAGCGCGAAGAGGACGAGGAACAGCCCGAGGGCAATCAGCAGAAACCTGATGACGGGCTTGACGGATTTCAACATGCGTGGATGGTAACCAAAGGAGGGGAAGGACAACAAGGACCGCAAGGAAGAGTGGGGACGAGAAGAAATCCGGGTTTGACGCTTTGGTTAGTGGGTGGTACATTGAAACCAGACCCGGTTTGCAATGCGAGGTAAGACGGAGTGGAATCGTCGGAGGTCCGGCCGCGACAAATGCTGGTCGCGGACGATAAGGAAAGCATGCGGCGCTTGCTGGTGGCCGCTTTTAAGGACCGGGGGTTTGATGTAACGACCGCCGCGAACGGCGACGAAGCCGTGAAGCACATCGAGTCTCGGCCGTTTGACGTGGTCATCACCGACCTCAAGATGCCGGGGCGAGACGGGCTGGCGGTGCTGCGCGCGGTCAAGCAAGGCGCTCTCGACACGGAAGTCATCGTGATCACGGCCTACGGGACCATGGAGAGCGCGGTTGAGGCCATGCGCCTGGGCGCTTACGATTTTATTGCGAAGCCGTTCAAGCTGGCTGAGATCGAGTTGAAGGTCGAGAAGGCGCTTCAAGGCAAATCGCCGTCACCGCCAGTCCGAACGGAGGCAGCGCTGCCGGTGTCGGCGCTGTTGGTTGGCGAGAGTCGCCACAGCAAGCAACTCCTCAAGATGGTCGCCAAGATCGCGCCTAGCAAGAGTTCCGTGCTGATCACGGGTCCCACCGGCACGGGAAAAGAATTGGTGGCCCGAGCGATTCACGAGGCGAGCCCGCGCCGTCAGCAAGCGTTTGTCGCGCTGAACTGCGCCGCGCTCGCGCCGGGTATCCTCGAAAGCGAACTATTCGGCCATGAAAGAGGAGCGTTTACGGGCGCGGTCGCGCGTCGGGTCGGGCGTTTTGAACGAGCCCATCTCGGCACCCTGTTTCTCGACGAGGTCGGCGAGATTGAGCCCGGCATTCAGACCAAGCTGCTGCGAGTGTTGCAGGAAGGCGAGTTCGAGCGCGTCGGCGGAACGGAGACGATCAAGGTAGATGTCCGCGTCGTAGCCGCGACCAACCGCGATTTGCGCGAGGCGATTCAGCGG